>NZ_JBJIEP010000015.1:0-158800 GCF_046557955.1 Shinella agrisoli
GCCGTTCCGAGCGACAGCACCGGCATCAATGTCGACTACACCTTCGAAGGCAGCAAGATCGTCTTCATCAACAACGGTGTGTCCTGTCGGGCGCGCTTCATCCTCTTCGGCGCCGATGCCAGCGCACCGACGTCCGGCAGCTACAACGTGCTGCGGCATTACCAGCACGGCGGCGAGCGGCATATCCAGTTCCTTCGGCCCGGCGCCGGCGACCCGCCGTCGTGGTCGGACGTCATCCTCGATACCCGTCGCCCGGTCATCCAGATCCTGCAAGAGGGCTATCTGACCGTGCCTGTTGGCATCGGCGTTGCGCAGACCATCACCTATGACGCGACCGGCTTCTTCCCGCTCATCAAGTTCTCCACCCACCACGGCTCCGGGCATAGCTGGTCCATGGGGGTGCGGGAGCCGCTGGTCAAGCGGCTGCTTCCCAACCAGTTCGGCAACGACACGCAGGCCGCAGGGGACAGCTCCCACTGCGAATACAACTACCAGCAGGCGACCTTCTACACCAACCGCGGCGCTCCGGTGAACCGGTACTGGCGAACGTCCGGCGGCCAGCGCGAAGCAGTGCGGGTGTTCGATACGTCCCCCATCCTCGGAATTAGGTACTACGTCCTCGGCATTCCGGTCGCGGACTGACAGGAGATCGACCATGTCCACACCAGGAGCCACGTTATGAGCCAGGTTCAAATTTCACCCCACGTGGAAGTGCAGGAGCTGCGGGCGATCGAAGCCTCGCTGCGCAACCGCAACCTCCTCCTGGCCCAGGCAGTCGACGAGGCGCGAACGCTGCTTGCCGAGAAGGAGGCACAGCTCGCCTCCGTCATCGAAGAACTGGAGCGGCTGAAGGCGCTCACCGAAACGCCCGTTGAAGAAAGGAGCGCATGATGGCCGTCGCAATCCCCTACAACACCGGCACCGCATCGGTTAACGCCGGTTCGACCACTGTTGCCGGTCAGGGCACGACCTGGCTGGCAAGCGGCATCCGGCCGGGAGACCTGTTCTGGGCGGCGGGCCTCTCCGTGCGGATCGCCGCAGTCAACAGCAACACGAGCCTGACGCTCGCCTATCCCTGGCCCGGGGCGAACCAGTCGGCGTCCGCCTACGAAATCCGCCTGACGCCGGAGGGCGAGCTGGTCTATGCCGCAAGCCGCCGGATGCTGACAGAACTGGAAAGCGGGGGGCTTTCGCCGCTCTCGGGCCTTACGCCGGCTGCCAACAAGATGCTGCTGTACACCGGCGCAGCCACCGCGACGCTGATCGATGCGACGACGCAGGCTCAGACATTGCTTTCGGGCACCGCGCTCAGCCGGTCCGGCACCAACTACACCCTTGACGGCCGGCTCCTCGGACAGGCCGTCACACAGAGCCAGACAGACACGACCGGCGGGCGGCTGATGAAGACCAACGACTTCGGTCTCGGCTACGCGATCACTCTGACGGCGGCCGACAACCTCGACAACCTGACGGCAAGCGGCCTTTACTACAATCCGACCGGCGCCAACACGACCGGCAACAACTACCCGATCAGCTCGGCCGGCGCGCTATACGTCTGCTACAGTCAGACCAACAGGCACACGCAGATGTTCGTGTCGTATGGGGGAAACTCTACGGCGGCAGGTCTTAGCACCTTCATTCGCAGCTATGGCAATTCCGGGTGGACGCCGTGGTGCGAGATTATCCATCAGGGAACCATTCTCAGGCCCGTCGGCCAGTCGGGCGGCGTTCCGACCGGCGGCGTCATGCAGCGCGGCAGCAATGCCAACGGCGACTGGGTGAAGTTCGCTGACGGGACGCAGATTGCCACGAGCAGTGTCACCGCAACCTACGACATAAACACGGCAGCAGGTTCTGCCTATGTCTCAGCCGTTATCGGCCTGTCGCTGCCCATAAACTTCCTCTCCCTCGCAACGACGTCCGTGTCGATTTCGCCGGACCAGCTCGCCGTGGGCAATATCTGGGTTGGCTTCCAGCGGGCATCGGCCGTCGGCGCGGCGCAGTGCCGTCTCATGGCGTCGTCGTCGCTGGCGGGGCAGACGGTCGGGCTTAAGATCACTGCGGTCGGCCGCTGGTTCTAGGAAAGGAGCATAGCAATGATCATCAACCTTTCGCCGCTCTATGACGGGCCGCCCGTCGAGATCGTCAAGTCGGGTGACTGCCTCTGGATCAACGGCGAGGAATTCGACTTCTCGGACCTTCCGGAAGGAGCCGAGATCGCCGACTTCGTGGTGCCCTGCGACTTTATCCGTGGCCCCATCACACGCCAGGGCGGGCACGTCGTCCTTACCATCCGGCTACCATACTCGGGGGAAAACCCCTCCGCAGCCGTGACGCACCCCGCGCCGATCGTCGATCCGCCGGACGGCCTTGTTGTCCTGCCGGCAGACGAGCCGGAGGCCGAAGAATTCATCGATCCGCCGCAGGTAGAGGAGGTTGCCAATGACGTGGAAGCTTGAACCATCAATGTACATCACGGCCGAGGCAAAGGCGCGCGATGCCAAGCTCGCCGCGATCTCCGCTCGCGTCGCCGGCCTCCTTGCTGCCGGATACCCTGCCGGCGGCGGACTGCACGTCGCTCTCGACGATGCCAGCCGCGCCGACATGGGCGCTATGGCCACCACGGCCGTCGCGGCGGCCGGCGGCGGCGTGCCCTGGCCGGAAAGCTACCAGACTGGGTGGATCGCGATCGAGAATGTACGCATCCCTCTTGCGACACCTGCCGATGGCCTCGCGCTCGCCGCCAGCGTCGGCGATTACTACGCGCAGATCCGACAGCACGGCCGGACCCTGAAGGATGCCGTGCTCGCGGCCGAGGACGTCGCCGGCATCGCGGCCGTCGACATCGAAACGGGCTGGCCGGCTTAGCCGGGCGGCCGAGGCGCGGAAACGCCTCAAGCGACGGGCCTTGATTGGCGTCCAGTCCCGTCCGACAGCCGAATTGCACAACCGTCGCACCCGTGCCCTGCAGGGCGGGAGACATGTGACTGAGTCGTGAGCTATTTGAAATGGTGAATTTGCAGCCGGTCGCCCCGGTCTCTCCCGCCGCTCCCTATATCGGCGGCAAGCGCGTGCTTTCGAAGGTCATAATCCGCCGCATCAACGCCACGCCGCACGACGGCTATGCGGAGCCCTTCGTCGGCATGGGCGGCATCTTCCTTCGCCGCACCATGCAGCCGCGCATGGAGGCGATCAATGACATCAGCGGGGACGTCGCAAACCTCTTCCGCATCCTCCAGCGCCACTATCCGCAGTTCATGGAGACGCTACGGTTCCAGATCACGAGCCGGCGGGAATACGAGCGTCTGGTCAAGGTCGATCCCTCGACCCTGACCGACCTCGAACGGGCGGCGCGTTTCCTCTACCTCCAGCGCCTGGCCTTCGGCGGCAAGGTCTCCGGCCGCAACTTCGGGGTGGTCAAGGCAGGAGGCGCAGGTTCAACCTTTTGAAGCTCGCGCCGCTGCTGGAGGACATCCACGAGCGCCTGGCCGGCGTCGTCATCGAATGCCTGCCCTGGCGGACCTTCATCGAGCGCTACGACCGGCCGGGCATGCTCTTCTATCTCGATCCGCCCTATTGGGGCAGCGAGGGCGACTACGGCAAGGCAGTATTCGGCCGGGAGGAATTCGCCGAGATGGCCGACGTCTTGAAGGGCATTCGAGGCACCTTCATCCTGTCCTTGAACGCCGTTCGAGGCGTCTTCGAAACCTTCAAGGACTTCTCGATCGAGGAGGTCGATTGCACCTATACGGTCAGCGGCAAGGGGCGAGCCAGCGCCGTGAAGGAGGTGCTGATCGGGCCGTGATCGGCCGCGAACAAAAGTGTTGCTCGACGTCGGTCGACCAACGGCCGCAGCCGGAAAAGCGATTCGCGTCCCGGCGATCAAAGCACTGGCATTGCTCGATGCGCGGGCGGCTTCGAGCGAAGGTGTCGCCATCGACAAGGAGGCACACATGAACGACCGAAACCCCGCCATCACGCAGATCATCAAGGCCATGCAGCGCGATGCGGAGGACCTCATGAACCAGATCGATCTTGCGGCCGGCGACATCGGAGAAGGAAGGCGGAACGGAGCGATCGGCGCCCTGGCGCCGGTCGACGCAACCCTGGAGCGGCTGTCCTCGCTTCTGGCTGCGGCGCGGGCGATCCACCGCATGACGCCGCTCTAAGCCAGAGCCGAGCACGAAGAGCGCCAAAGCCCTGCGGTGAGAGCCGCAGGGCTTTTCGGTCTAGCGAGGCAGTTTGACCAGTTCGAGCTCGATCTTCGGGTTTGCACGGCCGGCTTCCTCGCAGAGAGTGCAGGTGAGTTTTTCCTCGATCAGCGCCAGGGAGAACGATTTCCACTTTGCTACCGGCGGCGCGTACCTATCGAGTTTTCGGGAGCGACCGCAGCTGCAGCGAGCTTCGATGCCGTACCATTGCGGCAGGTCTTCAAGCGCGATGCTCTTGTAGCTGGTGTCCCGGCCGGGACCGGAGCCGACGTCGTCATCGGTCGGCACCTTCGCTGCACTGATCACGAAGTGCGCGTTCTTTCTGATCAGGTAGCGGCCTGGGTACGCCTTTATCGCCTCCGGCCAGGCCTGGCACTGGATGATCCACAAGGACGTGCGCAGGCAGATGCCGATCAGCTCGCCGCCCTCACGGTTCCAAACCTCAATGGTGTAGTTGTCTTCTGCCTGTAGTCCCTTCGCCTCCGGCGTCGGGCCACCCAGCAATGTTTCACGCGGTCGATCGGAGCACACGTATCCTCACCGTCTACCCCCTGTGGTTTCGTTTATGGTCGCCGCGCGGGAGGAAATAGGGGGAGGCAGAGCTGCCGTCAACCGACGCCATTTTGCTGCCACATGATCTTGCGCGGCGTGCCATTCGATTTTGCGCGCTACACGAGGGGGCCGGTTGCCGAAAGAAGGGGCGGATGGGCGGATTTTGGGCAGAAAAGTATGACCAATTCGGCGCAACAGCTTGAATTACTGCCGCTTTGGCGAAGGGTTTCATTAAGTTTCCCCACCTATCGTTGCGTTATCCCAATGAGCGATCGCATGATGCGACGGGTGAGGGCGTGCCGCCTGGTGGAAGATCGGCCGAGCCCCGACAGTGCAAGGACGGCCGCGCTCGCGATGGCGAGTCCGAGCGGCCGCTCGGCTTTGAGAAGCACCCGAGGGGATCTTTGGTCGTCATAAAACGTCGGGGAACCCATGTCCTTCATCGACCGCCTGCTCCAGCAGCGCCGCATCGTCACCAAGGTGCTGCTGTTCGTCATCCCTCTCGTCGCGCTGATCGCGGGCATCGGCCTCGTCGGCTATTTCACGGCGAGCACGCTGAACGGCCACATGACGGTCACGCGCGAGACGATCAACAGCCTGTCGCATTTCCAGAACCTGCGCACCGGGTTGCAGGACTTCGTGGACAGGCCGGGCGAAGAGACCCGCGATGCGCTGAGCGCGCGGATCGACGAGCAGGAGGCCGGCATCCGCGATCTCGACGCCCTGCTGCCCGACGCGGCGGAGAAGGCGAAGATCGCCTCCGTCGTGGCGCTCGCCGCGACCATGCGCAGCCAGACCGAGACGCTCTGGACGATCGACCAGGAACGCAACGCCGTGACCGCCGGCCTGGAGGGCGCGCTGGCGGCGATGGCCAAGGACGGCGAATTCGCCGAAAAGCAGATCGGCGTCATCCGCAGCGAATCGGGCGAGAAGGAAGCCTTCGCCAAGGCGCTGCTCTTCGACGCCGCGGCCTACCAGGGGCTTGCCGAGCGCATCGGCAAGTTCCGCAAGCCCGTCGCGCTGGCGATGAAGCCGGAAGACAAGGTCAAGGCGGCCGAGACCTACCTGCCGCAGCTCCTGAAGCAGCTCGGCGAATCCAAGGCGATCGCCTCGCAGAAGGCGCTGGCGCAGATCGCGCCCTTCGAGGCGGAGATCGCCAAGGTGAAGGAAATCCTCGCCGGCGGCGAGGATGCCGAAACCAAGAAGACCAAGTTCGTGCCGGTGCTGACCAAGCTCGCCAAGTTCGACGCGGATTTCCTCAAGGAGGCGGGCAAGAATTCCGACACCGCCGCCAAGCGCTTCGTCGGCATGGATGCCGAGATCGCGCTGCTCAAGACGCTGATCACCCTGATGGGCGATACCTTCAAGGGCATCGACGAGACGCGCCTCCACATCAGCGAACTGCACCGCAAGCTGGACCAGGCAAGCCGCGACGCCGTGCTGGCCGACGTCAAGGCCGTGTCCGCGAGCGCTGCCGAGCTTGCCAAGCTCGGCGGGAAGAATGCGGCGCTGCGCGATCTTTCCGCCAAGCTCGCGCCCTCGCTCGAAAGGATCGAGAAGGGCACGCAGGACCTCATCTCCGTCGGCGAGAAGTGGCAGGCGGCGCGTGCAGCGGCCTATGCCTCGGTCGCCGATGCCAGCCAGACGCTCGAGCAGTTCGTCTCCAGCGCCCAGGAAGCCGGCAAGAAGGACAGCCAGCGCTCGGCCAACGTCTCCATCATCGCGATGGTCGCCGGCACGCTGCTGGCCATCATCGGCGGCCTGATGCTCGTCGAGACGCTGCGCGGCCCGCTGAAGCGCGTGACCGAAGCCATGTCGCGGCTCGCCAGCGGCGACCTCGACATCTCCATCGACGGACGCAACCGCGGCGACGAGATCGGCGACATGGTGCGCTCGGTCGCCGTCTTCCGCGACGCGGCGCTGGAAAACATCCGCCTGGAGCGGGAGGCGGAAGCCCAGCGCCAGCTGACGGCCGAGGAGCAGGCACGCCGCGCCAGCGAGCGCGCCCGCATCGAGGCGGAACAGACCGAGGCGCTCACCGCGCTGTCCGAAGTCCTCGGCCAGCTCGCCGCCGGCAACCTCGAAGAGAGCATGACGGAGGCGCTGGCCGCCGAGTACGTCGCCATGGCCCGCACCTACAACAACGCGGTCGAGGCCCTGCGCGCGACCCTTTCGGACGTGCGCGCCACGACGATGGAGATCAACGGCGGGGCGGGGAACCTCGCCGCTTCCGCCGACGACCTCGCCCGCCGCACGGAGCAGCAGGCGGCGGCGCTGGAGGAGAGCTCGCGGGCGCTGCGCCAGCTCACGGAGATCGTGCGCTCGACGGCCGAAAGCGCGCAGCAGACCGCCGTCTCGGTCGACGAGACGCACAGCTACGCCCGGCGTTCCGGCGAGGTGGTGGCGAAGGCCGTCGACGCCATGGGGGAGATCAACAGGTCATCGGAGAAGATCAGCACGATCATCGGCGTCATCGACGAGATCGCCTTCCAGACGAACCTCCTGGCGCTGAACGCCGGCGTCGAGGCCGCCCGGGCCGGGGAGGCGGGCCGCGGCTTTGCGGTCGTGGCGCAGGAGGTGCGCGAGCTCGCCCAGCGCTGCGCGGGGGCGGCCCGCGAGATCAAGGGGCTCATCTCCGACAGCTCGTCGCAGGTCAGGAACGGCGTCGCGCTCGTCACGGAGACCGGTGAGGCGCTGACGGTGATCAACCAGCACATCTCGTCGATCCACGCCCTGGTGGGCAAGATCGAGGCGGCCGCGGCCGCCCAGTACGAGGGCATCAACGAGGTGAACCAGGCGGTGCACCAAGTCGAGCTCATCACGCAGCAGAACGCGGCGATGGTGGAGGAGAACACGGCCGAGATCCACGGCCTGCGCCGCCGCGTCGAAATCCTCAACCAGAAGATCGACCACTTCAAGACGCGCGACGCCGATGCGCGGCCGGAGGGCGTTCACGGACAGACCTACGCGGCTTGAGGGGGCGGCTCTTCAGCAAGAGGGGCCGGGGGCAAAGGCGGCCGGGCGAAAGCCCGGCCGTTTTCGTTGGAGACCTTCACCCCGCCTATCGTCGTCCCCGGCCTTGAGATGGTGCCGGCCGGGCCTACCCCGGCGGGCGGCAATCGGGCGGATCAGCCGCCCGTCACGCTCATGTGGCGGGCGACGGCGGGGCGGTTGCGGCGGTCGATGACGAAATCGTGGCCCTTCGGCTTGCGGCCGATCGCCTCGTCGATCGCCTGGGAGAGCAGGGCGTCGTCTTCCGACGCGCGCAGCGGCAGGCGCAGGTCCGCCGCATCGTTCTGGCCGAGGCACATGTAGAGCGTGCCGGTGCAGGTGAGGCGGACGCGGTTGCAGCTTTCGCAGAAATTGTGCGTCATCGGCGTGATGAAGCCGAGGCGGCCGCCGGTCTCGGCGACCGTGACGTAGCGCGCCGGCCCGCCGGTGCGGTAGGCGTTGTCGGTCAGGGTGAATTCGTCTTCCAGGCGCGCGCGCATCTCGGAAAGAGGCATGTAGCGGTCGGTGCGGTCTTCCTCGATCTCGCCCATCGGCATGGTCTCGATGAGGGTGAGGTCCATGCCGCGGCCGTGCGCCCAGCGCATCAGCTCGGGGATCTCGCGGTCGTTGAAGTCCTTGAGCGCCACGGCGTTGATCTTGATCTTCAGGCCGGCCGCCTGCGCCGCGTCGATGCCGTCCATGACCTTGGAAAGGTCGCCCCAGCGGGTGATGGTCCGGAATTTCTGCGCATCGAGCGTGTCGAGGGAGACGTTGATGCGGCGCACGCCGCAGTCGGCGAGCTCGGCCGCGTGCCTTGCGAGCTGCGAGCCGTTCGTGGTGAGCGTCAGCTCGTCGAGGCGGCCTTCGTGCACGTGCCGGCCGAGCTCGCGCACCAGATGCATGATGTTCTTGCGCACCAGCGGCTCGCCGCCGGTAAGCCTGAGCTTGCGCACGCCCTTGGCGATGAAGGCGGAACAGAGCCTGTTCAGCTCCTCCAGCGTCAGGAGGTCCTTCTTCGGCAGGAAGGTCATGTTCTCCGCCATGCAGTAGGTGCAGCGGAAGTCGCAGCGGTCGGTCACGGATACGCGCAGATAGGTGATCGCGCGCCCGAAGGGGTCGATCATCGGCGTGTCGGATTGCGCGATCGCCTTCGCGCCGTTCCAGGGACCTGCATACGAGTTCAAGAAACATCCTCCATGACCGACATGTCGTGCGCCGGGCACGCGGCGTCAAGCCGGTGCTGTGATTATGACAGCATTTTCCGCCTTGCACATCCCCGGCTTGCGGCATAGTCCTTCGCGAAATCCTATGGAAAGGAAACGGCATGAGCGACCTTTGGCCGACCGAGCTGCGCGTGTCCAAGGACCGGCAGCGCCTCGTCGTGACCTTCAACGACGGGGCGAGCTTCGACCTTTCCGCCGAGATGCTGCGCGTGCTTTCCCCGTCCGCCGAGGTGCAGGGCCACGGTCCGGGGCAGAAGGTGACGGTGCCGGGAAAACGCAACGTCGCCATCATCTCCATGACGCCGACGGGCAACTATGCCGTGCGCATCGGCTTCGACGACTTCCACGATACCGGCATCTATACCTGGTCCTATCTCAGGGAACTGGGGGAAAAGGGGGCGGAGCTCTTTGCCGAATACGAGCGCGAGCTTGCGGAGAAGGGCATGAGCCGCGATATTTCGGAAAAGCCGCGATAACCTGTTGGACTGCCTGCCGGAGGCCGCGTCCACCCAGAGAGAACGGGAGATGCCCTTGGCCGCAGAGGCGAATGCAAACGATCTGACGCAGGTTGTCGTGCTGCTGGCGGCGGGCGTGGCGGCCGTGCCGGTCTTCAAGAAGATCGGGCTCGGCTCGGTGCTCGGCTACCTGGCGGCGGGGCTTGCGATCGGCCCCTTCGGGCTCGGCTTCTTCTCCGACCCGCAGGCGATCATCCATGTCGCCGAACTCGGCGTGGTGATGTTCCTCTTCCTCATCGGCCTGGAAATGCAGCCGTCCAGGCTCTGGGGCATGCGCAGGGATATTTTCGGCCTGGGGGCGTTCCAGGTGCTCGGCGCCATCGCGGCGCTGACCGGCATCGGCCTTTCCTTCGGCTTCCCGCTCGTTCCCTCCTTCGTCGCCGGCACCGGCTTCGTGCTCACCTCCACCGCCATCGTCATGCAGATGCTGCAGGAGCGCGGCACGCTCTCGACGCTGAAGGGCCAGCGCATCATCGCGATCCTGCTGTTCGAGGACCTCGCCATCGTGCCGCTGCTCGCCATCGTCGCGCTGCTCGGCACGGGCGCGGCGGCGGCGGATGCCTCCGACCGCTGGCTCTCGATCGGCATCGCCGTCGGCGCGCTCGTGGCGCTGGTGTTGGCGGGACGGTACCTGCTCAATCCGCTCTTCCGCGTGCTCGCGGCCTCCGGCGCGCGCGAGGTGATGACGGCGGCGGCGCTCTTGGTGGTGCTGGGCTCGGCGCTCGCCATGCAGCTTTCCGGCCTCTCCATGGCCATGGGCGCCTTCCTCGCCGGCGTGCTGCTTTCCGAATCGAGCTTCCGCCATCAGCTCGAAGCGGACATCGAGCCGTTCCGCGGCATCCTGCTCGGCCTGTTCTTCCTCGGCGTCGGAATGGCGATCGACCTATCGGTCATCGCCGCGAACTGGCCGCTCGTGGTGGCGAGCGTCGCCGGCTACATGGTGGCGAAGACGCTGCTGATCTACGTCGTCGCCCGGCTGCTCGGCACCTGCCACCGCGAGAGCCTGGAGCGCGCGGTGCTGATGGCGCAGGGCGGCGAATTCGCCTTCGTGCTCTATGCGGCGGCCGTCTCGGCCGGCATCCTCGACGGTAAGGAGAACGCCATCCTGACGGCGACCATCATCATCTCGATGGTCCTGACGCCGCTGATGGTCATCCTGCACGACCGGCTGGTGCCGAAGCAGCAGCCGT
This sequence comes from Shinella agrisoli, assembly GCF_046557955.1. NCBI lineage: Bacteria > Pseudomonadati > Pseudomonadota > Alphaproteobacteria > Hyphomicrobiales > Rhizobiaceae > Shinella > Shinella agrisoli. The sequence goes on from NZ_JBJIEP010000015.1 coordinate 10,683, forward strand.
CCACGGAAGGGCTGGCGCTGCCGGAGAACGTCGAGGGCACGGTGCTGATGATCGGCTTCGGCCGCTTCGGACAGATCGTCAGCCAGCCGTTGCTGGCCCGCGGCTACACGCTCTCGCTGATCGACAAGGATGCCGAGTTCGTGCGCGACGCCTCGGACTTCGGCTTCAAGGTCTATTACGGCGACGGCGCGCGCATCGACATCCTGCATGCCGCCGGCGCGGCGACCGCCAAGGCGATCCTCATCTGCCTCGACGACAAGGAGGCCGCCGTGAAGATCGCCGAGGTGGTGCGCGAGGAATTCCCGCTCGTGCCGATCCTGGCGCGCGCCTACGACCGCGGCCATGCGATCGACCTCGTGCATGCCGGCGTCGACTACCAGATCCGCGAAACCTTCGAATCGGCCTTGCTCTTCAGCCGCGAGACGCTGAAGGCGCTCGGCGAGGACGAGGACGTCGCCGCCGAGGTGGTGGAGGAGTTCCGCGACGTCGACCGGGAGCGCCTGGCGCTCGAGACCGTGGGCGGCATCTATGCCGGCCGCCAGCTCATCCGCGGCAATGCGCAGCCGGCCGACCTCGTGGCGGCCCGCACGGCGCGGGAGCGCGCGGCGGAGGAGGAGCGCCTGCTCCACGCGCAGGAAGAGGCCGGCTGAGGGATGACGGAAGAGGACGACCAGCGTTTCGCCCGATCGGCTTGCCTGCGCACGCGCGGCACCGCGCAGGAAGGCAAGGTGGCGTTCGCCGAGCTCTTCTTCGACCTCGTCTTCGTGTTGACGATCATCCAGCTTTCCCATTCGCTGGCCGCGCACTATTCGCTGCTCGGCCTCGTCGAGGCGGCGGTGCTGATGCTGGCGGTCTGGTGGGTGTGGATCTACACGACCTGGGCGACGAACTGGCTCGATCCCGACAAGGCGCCGGTGCGCATCCTGCTCTTCGTGCTGATGTTCCTCGGCCTGATGCTGTCGATCGCCATCCCGACCGCCTTCGGCGTCGGCGGTTTCCTCTTCGCGCTTACCTATGTCGCCATGCAGATCGGCCGCTCGGCCTTCACCGCCTACGTGATGCGGCGGGACTGGCCGGAGAACAGCCTGAACTTCACCCGCATCACGGCCTGGACGGCGTTTGCCGCCGTGTTCTGGCTGGCGGGCGGCCTTGCCGGGGACGAGGCGCGGCTGGCGCTCTGGCTGCTCGCGCTCGCCATCGAATACGCCTCGCCGGCGCTCGGCTTTCCCGTGCCGGGCCTCGGGCGCTCGAAGGCGAGCGACTGGCAGGTCTCGGGCGCGCATATGGCGGAACGCTGCGCGCTCTTCGTCATCATCTGCCTCGGCGAGACGATCCTCGTCACCGGCCGCACGGTCGCCGGCATGGAACTGCTCGACGGCTTCACGATCATCCTACTGGCCACCGCCTTCCTCTCCACCGCGACCATGTGGTGGATCTACTTCCGCTTCGGCCATGGCGAGGCGGCGCACCTGATCGAGCATTCGGCGACGCCGGGGCGAATCGCGCGGCTCGCCTTCACCTATGCCCATATCCCGATCGTCGCCGGCATCGTGCTTTCGGCGGTGGCGGAGGAATTCGCGCTCGACCACCCGCACGGGGACGTCGACATAAAGACGGCGAGCGCCATCATCGGCGGGCCCGTCGTCTTCCTCCTCGGCAATATCTGGTTCAAGGCGGCGATCCGCGGCCGCTGGCCCCTGTCGCACCTCGCCGGCATCGGCGCGCTGCTGGCGCTTTGCCTGATCGTGCCGATCGTCCAGCCCTACCAGCTCTTCATCGCCGCCGCCGCGGTGCTCTTCGGCGTGGCGCTGTGGGAGTTCCTGGCGCTGAAATCGACGCGGGCGGACGACGTCGCGACGGTCTAGGATTCGTCCTCGTCCGTCTCCATCGTCTGGAGGATGCCGATGATGTCCTCCATGGCTTCCGCCACCTGGAGGCAGCGGTCGGCGGGCGTCTGCGACATGATGCGGTCGATGAGGCCGGTCTGGATGGCCATCGCCTGTTCGGTCAGGGCACGGCCGGCCTCCGTCAGCGACAGGCGCAGCACGCGCTTGTCCTTCGCATCGGGCCTGCGCGCGATCAGGCCGCGCCTTTCGAGCTGCGGCAGCAGCATGCTCATGTTCGAGCGGCCGACGAGCAGCTTTCGCGCCAGCTCCTGCTGGGAAATGCCGTCGAAGCGGTAGAGGTTGATCAGGATGTCGAGGTGCGGCGTCTTGATGTCGAGGCCGGCGATCGCCTTCGTCATCGCCTGCTGCATGAGCTGGCAGGCGCGCGCCACGCCGACCCAGCTGCGAAAGCGCGGATGATCCCAGGGGAAGGCTTGATTTTTGTTCATCGTTGTACTTTATTGTTCAGCATTGAACATTTTTATGGATTCCCAATATGGCATCCTTTGGCTTGAAGGTCATCCGGCTCGCGCTTGCCGGCGTTTCCGCGGTTTCCCCCCGGGCGGCCGGCCGCGCCGCCTTCCGTCTCTTCGCGACGACGCCCGGCCGCCGGCCGCGCACGGCGAAGGAGAAGGAGCTGTTCGCCCGGTCCGAGGGCTGGATGCGCCAAGCGCAGCGGGTGGAGCTTTCCTTTGCCGGGGGCAGGGCGGTCGCGCACCGCTTCGCGGCGCGTCCCTGCGAGGCTTTCACCGGCCGCGTCCTTGTCGTGCACGGCTGGGGCTCGCGGGCGGCCTACCTCACGGCGCTGACGGAGAGGCTGGTGGCGGCCGGGCACGAGGTCGTCGCGCTCGACCTGCCGGGCCACGGGGCTTCGCGCGGGCGCACGCTGACGCTGCCGATGGCCGTCAAGGCGATCGATGCGGCCTGGCGGCGTTTCGGCGGCTTCGACTATTTCTGCGGCCATTCCTTCGGCGGGGCGGCGCTCGCCTGCGCGGCGAGCGGCCTGGTGCCGTCCGTGCCCGCCCATCGTCCGCGCCGGCTCGTGACCATCGGCTCGCCGAGCGAGATGACATGGCTGTTCAAGGACCTGGGGCGCGTTCTGAAGCTCGCTCCCGAGGCGCAGGCGGCGCTGGAAAGCCATGTGGAACGGATCGCCGGCGCGCCGCTTTCGGCTTTCGACGCGGCCAACGGGGCCGGGCGGCTCGACACGCCGATGCTGGTCGTCCACGCGGAGGACGACAAGGAGGTGCCGGCGCTGCATGCCCGCCGCTATGCCGCGGCCGGGCCGAACGTCACGCTCGAATGGGCGAACGGCTTCGGCCACCGCCGCATCGTCTCGGCCGAGCCGGTGATCGACCGCATCGTGGATTTCCTTGCCGAGGACGGGCGGCGCATCGCCGCCTGACCGGCTTTTCCGTCTTGACCCTGTCATGCGGGGGTGCGATGCGCCGGCAAGGGGCAGGCACCATGTGGTGAGGAAGCGAATATCTTGCCGCTCCGGCCCGTCCTGTCATTGTTTGTAAAGGGCTTCGGCCGGATCTGGAGTGGGAAATGCGGACAGGAATTCTTGCGGCGGCTTGCGCGGCGGCGATGATGGTTTCGGCCGGCGCGGCGCATGCCGACGAGCTGCTGGAAAGTTACAGTGCCTATATCGGTCAGGACGACCTCTACAATTCCAGCAACGAGCGGCTGACCCAGCCCTGGCAGGTCATCCGCCAGGACCGCGCCAATGTCCACCGCTTCGGGATCCGCCAGCCCGGCGACGACATCGACGGTTTCTTCGCTTCCCCCCGCAACCGCGATCTTGCCGAGCGCATGATCCGGCACGGCCGCATCGAGGGCGATGCCGCCCGCCGGCTGCTCGACGGCGACGTCCGCGTCCATGTGGAAATCTGGCGCGGGGCGGGAGGCGACTATATCAATATCTCGGTGGACTGAGCGCTGGATCGCCGTCGCGATCGCGCTGGCTGCCGTGCGGGCGGCCGGCGCGGCCGAGCCCGACCTCGCGACCCGCCTCAAGCTGCTGGTGGAAGCCTATCCGGAGAGCCTTTCGGGCGTCGAGGACGACAGGCTCGTCTTCCGGGACGGCGGGCCGCCGCTCGAGATCGACGACGGGAAGACCAAGGACCACCAGGCGGCGCTTTCCGCCGGCGACGTGGAGGACAGCCTCCGGCAGGTCTACCCGCTCGGGGCCTGCGAGACGGAACCCGCGGTCGATTTCGATCCCGGCCGCATCCGCAGCGATCCGTTGATGATGCGGCTCTACGGCCGGTCGGCGAAGGCGGTGGAGGCCAGCCTCGTGCCGGTCGAATGGTTCGGCGCGACGCTTCGCGTGACGAAGCGGCAGGGCGCCGCGGCGGCCCTCGAGAAGGTGCGCGACGACCTTGCGGCGAAACCGGAGCTGAGGCGCTACCTCGCGCCGTCCGCCGGCACGTTCAACTGGCGCAAGGTCGCGGGCGCGCCGAACCTGTCGGTCCACAGTTTCGGCGCGGCCATCGACCTCAATACGAAGTTCGCCGACTACTGGGTCTGGTCGGGCGGCAAGCCGGGCAATGTGCCGGGCCATGCCAACAGGTATCCGATGGCGATCGTCGAGATATTCGAGCGGTACGGCTTCATCTGGGGCGGCCGGTGGTATCACTACGACACGATGCACTTCGAGTATCGGCCGGAAATCGTCGCGATAGCGAGGGCGGCGGGCGCTTCCGCCTGCCGGTGAGCGGTCAGTCCCGCACGATGACGGTCGTGCCCGCCCGGACCTCTTCGTAGAGGTGCTCGACGTCTTCGTTCGCCATGCGGATGCAGCCCGAGGACTGCGCCTTGCCGAGTGAGGACGGCTGGTTGGTGCCGTGGATGCGGTAGACGGTCGAGCCGAGGTAGATGGCGCGCGAGCCGAGCGGGTTGTCGAGGCCGCCCTTCATCGAGACCGGCAGGATCTTGCCCTTCTTCGCCTCGCGGGCGCGCATGTCCTGCGGCGGCGTCCAGGTCGGCCATTCGCTCTTGCGCGTCACCTTCTCCGTACCGGTCCAGAGGAAACCCTCGCGGCCGACGCTGACGGCATATTTCATCGCAAGGCCGCTGCCGAGCACGTGGTAGAGGCGCCGCTCGGAATTGTCGACGATGATCGTGCCGGGGGCGGCCTTCTCATGGAAGGCGACGAGTTCGCGGGCGATGGGCGCACGGGAGACGGCGGCGACCCTTTCCCTCGACTTCACCGGCTTGCCGCCGGAAAGCACCTGGAGCCAGCCGGTCTTCTGCGTGGAGGAGGAAAGCGAGGCGACTTCGATCGGGTCGATGGCGCTGCCGGCGGCAAGGGCGCTGCCGGCGGTGGAAAGAAGGCCTGCGATGACGGCGACGGCGAGCTTTTTCATGGTCCTGTCCCTGTCCGGAGCGGCCGGGGCATTCATGCCCGGCGTCTTCTGATGGGGACCTTTTAGGACAGCGCCGCCTTTCGCGGTGTTCCGGCGGGAACAGGACGCTCCCGCCATTCCGTCAGAAGGGCTGGATCCAGACGAGGCTGCTCAGCATCAGGACGGCGATCATCGTCATTTCGAGAAATCCGGTTTGCATGGCACGCTCCTCCTTTGCCGCAAGAACGCGCGATTTCCGCCGTGGTTCCGCCCGACATGGGGCACGGAGGGAAAAATCCTTGCCGAAACGTGAAAAGATGCTTGGAGGGGGCGGTCAGTTTGATGCGAGACATTGCCCCAGGCACGCCGTCATCCTCGGGCGTGACCCGAGGATCCATTCTTTTCAAAGGCTTATGGATGGTCGGGTCAAGCCCGACCATGACGGAGGAGAGGTTGGCGATGTTTGCCGTCACACCGACGGCGCCCCGCGGGCACCGTTTCGGGACGGGTGGGCCTTCCTACTTGCGGTAGATCAGCCAGCTCTTCGCGAAATCCTTCTTCATGCCGTCCTCGAAGGCCATGGTGCGGTTGCGGCCGCCGTTCTTGGCGCAGTAGAGGGCGATGTCGGCCTTGGAGTAGAGCTCGCCGGGGCCTTCCGCCCAGGAGGCCATGCACAGGCCGAGCGAGATGGTGATCGGCCCGTAGTTGACGCCGGTCTTGGAGTTCTTGAAAGGCGTGTGCTCCAGCGCGACGCGGATGCGCTCGGCGATCGCCATCGCCTCTTCCTCGGTATTGCCCTCGACGATCATGGCGAATTCCTCGCCGCCGGTGCGGGCGACGAGGATGTCCTTGCGCACGTTGGCGCGGATCAGGCTGCCGACCGAGGCGAGGATCTTGTCGCCGACCGGATGGCCGTAGGTGTCGTTGATCTTCTTGAAATGGTCGATGTCGGCGAGAATGAGCGCCGTGACGTTGCGCGACAGGGTCGAGTTGTAGATCGCGGAAAGCTTGTCGTCGAAGGCGCGGCGGTTGGAAAGCTGCGTCAGCGAATCCGTGTTGGCGATGCGCTTGTACTCGTCGAGCTCCTTGCGCACGTTCTCCATCTCGCGCGATTTCTGCGTGACGTTCTCCACCATCTCCTTGCCCTGGGTGATGGTGTCGCCGGTGGCTTCCGTCAGGACGCCGATGACGCTCTTGATGATGTCGACGCTCGTGGCGTTCTTGCTGGTGATGCGCACGAAAGTCTCGTCGAGCAGCTTGTTGTAGCTTTCGAGCGAGTTCTGTTCCTGCTTGAGGAGGCGCAGCAGACCTTCCAGTTCGCCGACGATCTTCGTGTGCGCGCCGTCGATGGCGGTCGCGCCGTGGTGATGGCCGAAATACTGCTGGCCGATCTCGTCCAGCTCCTCCTGCGAGGCCTTGCTGCCGAGGGCCGCGAGCTCGCGCGTCAGCTTGGGGTTGGAGCCGATATAGGCCTCGTAGAACAGCTCGTAGTTCCGCGGGATGGGAGAGACACCCATTATGCGCATCGCGTAGGTCACCTGCGCCGCGATGTCCGGCACCTGGACCTTCTGCGCAACTGCCGTGTTCATGTCGGCTGCTCCTGATTTTCGTTCGTTGGCTCCCATCCCGTAAAATAAGGCGAAAATGCTTTGGGAATGATTAACGGTTGTATGTTCCGCAAGGGAAAGCGGGCAGAAAAAAGGCCGCAAATCCAAGGATCTGCGGCCTCGATGGCGGCATTCTGGTAAACGCCGTCCTCAACCCGGCATGATCATCTTTTCCGGGCGCACAACCTCGTCGAACTCCTCGTTCGTGACGTAGCCGCCGCCGACCGCTTCCTCGCGCAGCGTCGTGCCGTTCTTGTGGGCCGTCTTGGCGATCTTGGCGGCGTTGTCGTAGCCGATCTTGGGGGCAAGGGCGGTGACGAGCATCAGCGAGCGGTCGAGCGCCGCCTTGATGTTGTCCTCGCGCGCCTCGATGCCGACGACGCAGTTGTCGGTGAACGAGATCGCCGCATCCGACAGGAGCTGGACGGACTGAAGGAAGTTGTAGGCCATCAGCGGGTTGAAGACGTTGAGCTCGAAATGGCCCTGGCTGCCGGCGAAGGTGAGGGACGCATGGTTGCCGAAGACCTGGGCGCAGACCTGGGTGAGGGCCTCGCACTGGGTCGGGTTCACCTTGCCCGGCATGATCGAGGAGCCCGGCTCGTTTTCGGGAAGCGCCAGCTCGCCGAGGCCGGAGCGCGGGCCCGAGCCGAGGAAGCGGATGTCGTTGGCGATCTTGAAGAGCGCGGCGGCGGCCGCGTTGATCGCGCCGTGCGAGAAGACCATGGAATCGTGCGCGGCAAGCGCCTCGAACTTGTTCGGCGCGGTCTTGAAGTCGATGCCGGTGATCTTCGCGATGTGCTCGGCGACCTTCTCGGCGAAGCCGACCGGGGCGTTGAGGCCCGTGCCGACGGCGGTGCCGCCCTGGGCGAGCTCGCACAGGCCCGGCAGCGTCAGCTCGATGCGCTTGATCGAGGAGGCGACCTGCGCGGCGTAGCCGGAGAATTCCTGGCCGAGGGTCAGCGGGGTCGCGTCCTGCGTGTGCGTGCGGCCGATCTTGATGATGTGGTCGAAGGCCTTGACCTTGGCCTCAAGCGCGGCGTGCAGGTGCTTGAGCGCCGGGATGAGGTCATGGACGATGCGCTCGGCGCAGGCGATGTGCATGGCCGTCGGATAGGTGTCGTTCGACGACTGGCTCATGTTGACATGGTCGTTCGGATGCACCGGCTTCTTGGAGCCCATGACGCCGCCGAGCATCTCGATCGCCCGGTTGGAGATCACCTCGTTGGCGTTCATGTTCGACTGGGTGCCCGAGCCCGTCTGCCAGACGACGAGCGGGAAATGGTCGTTCAGCTTGCCGTCGATGACTTCCTGCGCGGCCGCGACGATCGCCTCGCCGAGCTTGGGGTCGAGGCGGCCGAGCTCCATGTTGGCGCGGGCGGCGGCCTGCTTGACGATGCCGAGGGCGCGCACGACCGAAAGCGGCTGCTTCTCCCAGCCGATCCTGAAGTTGCCGAGCGAGCGCTGGGCCTGGGCGCCCCAGTAGCGGCTGCTGTCCACCTCGATGGGGCCGAACGTGTCTGTTTCCGTGCGCGTCGATGTCATTGTGCTTCCCGCTTAAAGCCCATGCGCTTCGTCCTGCCGCCGGCGCCGCCGCCGCATGGGACGCGGCAGGCCGGGCGAGCGCGGGCCGTGCGAGACGGCCGCGCCTGTGCGAATAAATCGCACAAGTCTCTGGCTCATCTGCGACCTGCTTGCAAGGGTGGAATCCCCGCCGGAGGCGAGACTTTCGGTTAAAATCGATTAGGCGCAGACAGGCGCTTTGCGGAGGCTGCCGGAGCCGTCCCGGGCTTGTGCCTTTTCCATCACAACCGCCCGATCATTTTTTCGGATTTTTTCGCACGGCCGCGGAGAAAGGCCGACCGAACGCAAAAAATCCGCGTCGATTCAAATTTTTACGCCGTGTCGTTCGTCCTCATTTCCAGGCTCCGGAATGACGGCTTCGTGAGGTTCGGCAGGGCTGGCGGAAACGGGCGTTTCCTTTTCATTCACCATCCTTTCCTATAACTTACCGGCCTGCTGGTTCGGGCGTCGCCAGAAGACCGCGATGTGCGGTTCATACGGGGAATGGAATACATATGAAGCTGACAAAGACTGCCGTGCTGGCCGCCGCGCTGGCGTTCTCCTGCGCCACCATCACGTTCAACGCCGCGCCCGCAAACGCCCTGACGCTGATGGACATCATCCGCGGCGGCAAGAAGAGGGAACCGGCGCGCGAGGGCCTTCCCGGCGTCATGCTGCCGGGAGGCGAGGCGAAGCGAGAGGCAAAGCCCCTGCCGCGCGTCACCGGCCCGCGCTACTACACCTACAAGGCCGACGCCCTGAAGCGCGTTGCCGTCGACAAGCTTGCCGATCCGGTCGTGACCAGCTCGATCTCGGCCGACCTCGCGCCGGCCGGCGACGCCGGGATCCGCGCCGCCTTCTCGGCGGTGAACGTGCGGGCGACCCCCGATGCCGCAAAGGCGGTCGAGACCTTCTACGGCACGCAGAAGAGGTTCGTCTGGGTCGACGGCACGGGCATCACCGAGAAGGCGAAGACGGCGATCGCCGTTTTGGCCGATGCCGCGGCCGTCGGCCTCGATCCCTGGGACTACGCGGTGAAAATTCCGCCGGAGAGCTTCGACGGCGCCGATATGAGCAAGCGCTACCAGGAGCTTGCCACCTTCGAGATCGCCCTGTCCGCCGCCGTCGCGACCTATGTGCAGGATGCGGTGCGCGGCCGGATCGATCCCAACCGCATTTCCGGCTACCACGATTTCAAGCGCAAGGACGTCAACCTCGTCGCCGCGCTCAGGAACGTCGCGCTCAGCGGCAACGTGAAGGCCTATCTGGAAAGCCGCTCTCCGGCGAGCGCCGACTTCCTCGCGCTCAAGGCCGAGCTCGCCAGGCTCAAGGCCGAGAAGGACAGCGAGGACCGCGTCGAAATCGCGGAAGGCACGCTGCTGAAGCCCGGCCAGAGCAGCCCGGAGCTCGCCAATATCGTCAAGGGCATCGTCAAGCACGGCTCCGACGCGCTGAAGACCGATCATTCGGTGACGATCGCCACCTATCACGGCACGCCGGAATACACGCCCGAACTGGTCGCCCTCGTCGAAGCCTTCCAGAAGGAAAACGGGCTGAAGCCGGACGGCGTCGTCGGCAAGGCCTCGATCCGCAAGCTCACCGGCGGCGATTCGATCGCCGACAAGATCGCCAAGGTCGAGGTGGCGCTGGAGCAGGCGCGCTGGCTGCCGGCCGACCTCGGCGCACGCCACGTCTTCATCAACCAGCCGGCCTACATGGTCTACTACCACGAGAACGGCGCGGAGAAATTCTCGATGCGCACGGTGGTCGGCTCGAAGTCGAACCAGACCTATTTCTTCCAGGACCGGGTGCAGACCGTCGAGGTCAATCCGTACTGGGGGGTACCGCAGTCGATCATCATCAACGAGATGCTGCCGAAGCTTCGCAGCGACCCGTCCTACCTCGACCGCATGGGCTACGAGGTGGCCGTGGGCGGCCGCGCCGTGCCGTCCTCCTCGGTCAACTGGCACGGTTCGACCGCAGGCGTTTCGGTGCGCCAGCCGCCGAGCGGCGACAATGCGCTGGGCGAGCTGAAGATCCTCTTCCCGAACAGCCATGCCATCTACATGCACGACACGCCCTCGAAGAGCTTCTTCAAGAAGGACATGCGGGCGCTGAGCCACGGCTGCGTGCGCCTTGCCGAGCCGCGCAAGATGGCCGCCGCCGTGCTCGGCGTGACGGAGGAGGAGGTCGGCAGGGAGATCGCCGCCGGCCGCAACAAGGCGCTGAGCGTCAAGGCGGACATCCCGATCTACATCGCCTACTTCACCGCCTGGCCGAACAAGGACGGCACGGTCGAATATTTCGACGACGTCTATGGCCGCGACGACTACATGCGCAAGGCCTTCGCCGCCACGCGCACGGTGCGGCAGGCGCAGGGCTGAGCCCTCAGCCCCAAGTCAGCGGGTCGAGCCTGAGATAGAAGGCGAGGCGCTCCCTGTCGGGCGCCTCGATTCGCAAGACCGAGAAGAGGATGTCGAAGGCGCGTCCGGCCTCTTGCGGCGTGTTCCAGCTTTCCCCGGCATTGGCGAGCATGAGCGCGAGATCGGCATGGCGATCCGCCGTGCCGAGGCGGCCGAGGTCGATGACGCCCGTGCAGCGGAGCGTTGCCGGGTCCACCATGAAATTCGGCATGCAGGGATCGCCGTGGCACACGACGCGGTCCTGCGCCTCCTGGGAAAGCCGCAGGGGCAGCTCCGCTTCCACGCGCGCCAGCAAATCCCGGGCGGGTACGTCCTTGTCCTCGTCCGGCAGGAAATCCGAATTGACGGCGTCGCGCGCCACGACACCGGCGGCGCGGGCGAACATGTCGGAAAGGCTTTTGCCGAAGGGGCAATCGCCGGCCGGAAGGGCGTGGATGGCCGCAAGCTGCTCCACCATGGACGGCCAGGCCTCCAAGAGGCTCGCGCCGGAAGGCGTCGCCGCCGGAACGCCGGGCACCGCGCTCATCACGAGGCAGGCGCCGTGCTCGTTCTCCCGCCAATCCTCTGGCTCGGGGCAGGCGATGCCCTTGCCCGCGAGCCAGCCGAGCCGGTCCCGTTCGCCGGCAAGCTCGGCCGCGCGCGGGCCCGCCGCGAGCTTGGCGTAGCGCCTCGCATCCGCGCTGCGGAAGACGCGATCGCCGGATTCGCCCTGATGCGCCGGGGTCCATCCGGACCGGATGTCGAGCAGCGTTTCAATCCAGTCCAAGATCACTCCATCGAAGGTCGGGGGGCGATGAGGCGCTCGACGAGGCCGGGCGTCAGCTCGTCGAAATGGGCGATGACGTGGTCCGGTTCAAGATCGGCGACCGGCACGTCGGAATAGCCGAAGGGTACGCCGATGGAGGGAACGCCGGCATTGCGGGCGACGAGCATGTCGTTGAGGCTGTCGCCGATCATCACCGTGCGCCTGGGGTCGGCGCCGGCGAGGCGGACGGTGCCGAGCAGGTGCTCGGCATCCGGCTTGCGGACGGGGAAGGTGTCTCCGCCGGTGATCGCCGCGAAGCGGGCGGAGAGGCCCAGGCCCTCGATGAGGCGGCGGGCAAGGCCCTCCAGCTTGTTCGTGCAGACGGCGAGGCGGTAGCCGGCGCCGTCGAGGCGGTCCATCGCGTCGGCGAGGCCCGGATAGGGCACCGAGACGCCCGGCATGGCGTTGGAATAGTGCTCGACGAAGATGGCGAGCATGCGCTGGAGGTCGCCGTCGGAAATCTCGCGGCCGCGCAGCGCGAAGGCGCGCTTGATCATCACCTGGCCGCCATGGCCGACGAGGTAGGTGAGGTCGCCGTATCCCACCGGCTCCAGGCCCTCTAGGCCGATCGTGTGGTTGAGGCTCGCCACGAGGTCGTGCGCCGTATCGATGAGCGTACCGTCGAGATCGAAGACAACGAGTGGAGCGGACATGGGAAAACCTTGCGGGCAGAGGGGAGGGACTTCTCCGGTATGCGATGGCGCGGGCATTTGCAATCCGCTTCTGTGCCGCAGGAGGCCGGCGATTTTGGCTTTCGTTTGCCATTCAGGGCGTGTAAGTGTCTCACCGGAATTGCGGCCGCTTCGCGTGCGACGGCTGGTATCTGTTCAGGGAGCTTGAGGGCATGGACGCCCGGGAAATGAAGATCAAGGCCGCAGAGGCAGCGCTCGCCCACGTGGAAGACGGCATGCGCCTCGGCATCGGCACCGGATCGACCGCGGAGGAGTTCGTGCGGCTTCTGGCCGAAAAGGTGGCCGGCGGCCTCAAGGTCGAGGGCGTGCCCACCTCCGAGCGCACGGCGCGGCTTTGCCTCGAGCTTGGCGTGCCGCTGAAGTCGCTCGACGAACTGCCGGAACTGGACCTTGCCATCGACGGCGCCGACGAGGTGGACGGCAGGCTGCGCCTCATCAAGGGCGGCGGCGGCGCGCTGCTGCGCGAGAAGATCGTCGCCAGCGCCTCGCAGCGCATGATCGTCATCGCCGACGAGAGCAAGGTGGTCGAGACGCTCGGCGCCTTCAAGCTGCCCATCGAGGTCAACCCGTTCGGGCTGGTCGCGACCCGCATCGCCATCGAGAAGACGGCGTCGCGCCTCGGCCTTTCCGGGGCGATCACGCTGCGCACCTCCGGGGGCGATACCTTCACGACGGACGGCGGGCACTATATCCTCGACGCATCTTTTGGCCGCATTCCTGATGCAGATGCGCTCGCAAGCAGTCTCAATGACATACCGGGCGTCGTCGAACACGGCCTCTTCATCAATATGGCGTCGCTTGCCATCATCGCGGGACCCGCCGGTGCGCGCACGCTGACGGCGAAAGAATAGACAGGAGCACAGACCGATATGATCAAATTTGCTGGTTTCGGCCGGACCCTCGCGGCGACCCTCATCGTTTCGGCAGGCCTTGCCGGCGCCGCCAAGGCGCAGGACGTCACGGACGAGCAGATCAAGACCGCGCGTTCGGCCATCGACGCCATCGGCGCGACGACCAACTTCGACAACATCCTGCCCGGCCTTGCCAACCGCGTGAAGTCCACGTTCGTCCAGGCTTCGCCGAATCACGAGGCGGAAATCAACGCCGTCGTTGACGAACAGGCGCTCGCGCTCGCGCCGCGCCGCGCCGATCTCGAGAGGGAAGCCGCGACCATCTACGCCAAGACCTTCACGCAGGAAGAGCTGAAGGCGATCGCCGACTTCTACAATTCCCCGGTCGGCAAGAAGCTCCTGGCAGACGGCCCGATCGCCACGCGCGAAGTCATGAAGGCCGCCGAGATCTGGGCCGCGGGCATCGACCGCGACCTGCGCACCGAAAGCGGCAAGAAGCTCGACGCGATAATCGGCACGCCGCCGGCCGGCGACGGCGGTGAAGCGCAGCAACAGTAACGCGGAAGGCGGCCCCGGCCGCCTTTTTCATGCCTGCGCCGAGGCGGACCTTGCAGGCCGTCGCGACGGGGCCTTTCCCTTTTTCCTGCGCTGTTCCTATATGTGGAAAGCCTCGCGCGGATTCGTCCGGCGGGTCCCCCGACGGCCGACCGGCCAGCTTGCCCGCAGGAGATCTCGACATGACGGCATTCGACTACGACCTCTTCGTCATCGGCGGGGGATCCGGCGGCGTGCGCAGCGCGCGCCTTGCCGCCGCCATGGGCAAGAAGGTGGCGATCGCCGAGGAGTTCCGTTTCGGCGGCACCTGCGTGATCCGCGGCTGCGTGCCGAAGAAGCTCTACGTCTATGCCTCGCAGTTCCACGAGCATTTCGAGGACGCGGCGGGCTTCGGCTGGAAGGTCGGGGAAACGCGCTTCGACTGGCAGGCGCTCGTCGCCGCCAAGGAGAAGGAGATCACACGCCTCGAAGGCCTTTACCGCAAGGGGCTGGAGAACGCCGGCGCGACCATTCTTGCGACACGCGCCGTGCTCGTGGGGCCGAACACCATCCGCCTCACTGCGACGGACGAGCTGGTGACGGCCGAGCGCATCCTCATCGCCGTCGGCGGCCATCCGACGCCGCATTTCGACCTGCCCGGCCACGAGCTCTGCATCACCTCGAACGAGGCCTTTGACCTGCCGGAGCTGCCGAAATCCATCCTGATCGCCGGCGGCGGCTACATCGCCGTCGAGTTCGCCAACATCTTCCACGGCCTCGGCGTCAAGACGACGCTGATCTATCGCGGCAGGCAGATCCTGTCGCGATTCGACCAGGACATGCGCCAGGGCGTGCAGTCCGCCATGATCGCCAAGGGCATCCGCGTCATCTGCGAGGACATCATCACGAAGGTCGCGGAGGCGGAGGACGGGCGCCGGTCCGTGACGACGAAGGCGGGCGAGACGCTCACCTTCGACCAGGTGATGCTGGCGCTCGGCCGCGTGCCGAACACGGGCAGCCTCGGGCTGGAGACGGCGGGCGTCAAGACGAACGAGAAGGGCGCCATCGTCGTCGACGCCTATTCGCGCACCAACGTGGCCGGCATCTTCGCGCTCGGCGACGTGACCGACCGCGTGCAGCTCACCCCCGTCGCGATCCACGAGGCCATGTGCTTCATCGAGACGGAGTTCCGCGGCAATCCGGTCTCGCCCGACCACGACCTCATCGCCACCGCCGTCTTCTCGCAGCCGGAAATCGGCACGGTCGGCATGAGCGAGGAGGAGGCCGCGAAGGAATTCGACGATCTCGAAATCTACCGCGCCGAATTCCGCCCGATGAAGGCGACGCTTTCCGGCCGGCAGGAGAAGACCATCATGAAGCTCGTCGTCAACGCGACGGACCGCAAGGTGCTCGGCGCGCACATCCTCGGCCACGAGGCCGGCGAGATGGCGCAGCTTCTCGGCATCTCGCTGAAGGCGGGCGTCGGCAAGGACGACTTCGACCGCACCATGGCGGTCCATCCGACGGCGGCGGAGGAGCTGGTGACCATGTACCAGCCGAGCTACCGCGTCAGGAACGGGCAGCGGATCTAGCCGGCACTCCATTTCCGGCCGGCAGGCGTCCGGCGAAACGATCCTCGTTGCGCTTGAAAAGCGCCGAGAGGCGATCGATCACGAGGCGCATTTCCGGCCGGTGGCGGTCGTCGTCGTTGACGGCAAGCCACAGGGGATGGGCAAGCTCCCCGATCGGCTCGCCTTCGCGCACGAGGGACGGCAGGGCGTCCCCGACGAAGGCCGGCAGCGCGCCGCGCCCGGCCCCGCCTGCGATCAGCCGGGCGAGCACGTCGGGAGCGTTCGTCCAGGTGTGGATCTGCTGCTCGTGGTTGCGGAACACCCAGCGTTCCGCATCGGACGCCGCGACCTCCGTGCCGATCGACACCCAGGGCAGGTCATCTTTCGAGGCCGCGCCGGCGGCCCGGTAGACCGCATAGGCGACGTCAACGGATTTGCGGACCGCGACGTTGCCGATCCGGGGGGCGCTGTCGAAGAGCGCGATCATGCCGTGCCGGTAGGTCAGGTCCTCGCCGGGCGGCAGCCGCTTGCAGCACAGGCGGAAGCTGTCGTCCGGGCCGCGCAACGTGCCGACGTTCTCGGCGATGAAGCCGCTCAGCCAGATGTCGCCGGCGATCGAGACGATGGGAAGCGCGAAGGCATCGCCGTGCCAGCGGGTGATGTCGGCCGTCGTGCGGCGGATGGTCTGCACGTGCTCGAACAGCACCATGCCGTCCGGAGCGAGGCGGTAGCCCTGCTGGCTGCGGATGAAGAGCGTGCGCCCCATGGCCCGCTCCAGCGCCAGCATGCGGCGGCCGATCGTGGGCGCGCTGATGCCCGTCATGGCCGAGGCGCCGGCAAGCCCGCCCTCCGAGGCCACGTGGAAGAAAAGCTGCAGGTCGCTCCAATCGACTTCGGACATCGCCGGCTCCTCGTTCTTGCTCCCCTGTTTAACGCAAAACCGGCCGGCCGGTATCGCTCACCGGTGAAACGGGCGTTTCATTTTCGCATCTACGATCGCAGGGCCGCGCTCGCTACGTCATGGCAGACACCGAAAGATCAGGAGCTTTGCCATGAGCCCGGAATGGATGATCGCCTTCGAGAACATGCGCGCGGCGGGCGGCCGGCGCGAGGCGGGCCCGCTTGCCGATCCCCTGGAACGGGAGGAGTGGGGGGGCCTGCAATGGGCAGCCGGCCTGCTCTGCCGGCTGCTGGGCGGGCGCCGCATGCGGGGCCCGGCGCCTTCCGGAACGGACTTTTCCGACCGGATGCCCGCGCATGACGCGGCTTCGCACGGCTTGCGGCCCGATGCCGCCGGCCGGGCGGATTTTTCGGCGGCGGCGGGCCGCCGCAAATGCGTCGCCGTCGCTGGAACTGCGGCTATGCAAGAACCATCTAACGGTTTATAAGCCCGCATCTTCAAACGAAGGGGCGTCCGCCGCTCTTGCGGGCGCTTTCCAGGACAGGTG
Organism: Shinella agrisoli; assembly: GCF_046557955.1. Taxonomy (NCBI): domain Bacteria; kingdom Pseudomonadati; phylum Pseudomonadota; class Alphaproteobacteria; order Hyphomicrobiales; family Rhizobiaceae; genus Shinella; species Shinella agrisoli. The sequence goes on from NZ_JBJIEP010000015.1 coordinate 27,410, forward strand.
AGTATCATGGCACAGAATTGGACGCCGAGCAGCTGGCGGGAAAAGCCCATCCAGCAGGTTCCGGATTACCCCGATCTCGCCGCATTGGCGGCGACCGAAGAGCGCCTCGCGAAGTTTCCGCCGCTCGTCTTCGCCGGTGAGGCGCGGCGCCTGAAATCGGCGCTTGCGAACGTCGCCGAGGGCAAGGGTTTCCTGCTGCAGGGCGGCGATTGCGCCGAGAGCTTCGCCGAGCACGGTGCCGATACGATCCGCGACTTCTTCCGCGCCTTCCTCCAGATGGCCGTCGTGCTGACGTTCGGCGCGCAGCAGCCCGTGGTGAAGGTCGGGCGCATCGCCGGCCAGTTCGCCAAGCCGCGCTCCTCGGGCATCGAGAAGCAGGGCGACGTGACGCTGCCCTCCTACCGCGGCGACATCATCAACGGCATCGAGTTCACGGAAGAGGCCCGCATTCCGAACCCGGAACGCCAGATCATGGCCTACCGCCAGTCCGCCGCCACGCTGAACCTGCTGCGCGCCTTCGCCATGGGCGGCTATGCCAATCTCGACAACGTGCACCAGTGGATGCTCGGCTTCGTCAAGGATTCGCCGCAGGCCGAGCGCTACCGCAAGCTCGCCGACCGGATTTCCGAGACGATGGACTTCATGAAGGCCATCGGCATCACCTCGGAGAACCATCCGAGCCTGCGCGAGACGGATTTCTTCACCAGCCACGAGGCGCTGCTGCTCGGTTACGAGCAGGCGCTGACCCGCGTCGATTCGACCTCGGGCGACTGGTACGCGACCTCCGGCCACATGATCTGGATCGGCGACCGCACGCGCCAGCCAGACCATGCGCATATTGAATATTGCCGCGGCATCAAGAACCCGATCGGCCTCAAGTGCGGCCCGTCGCTGACCAGCGACGGCCTCCTCGAACTGATCGACCTGCTCAACCCGGCCAACGAGGCGGGCCGCCTGACGCTGATCTGCCGCTTCGGCCACGACAAGGTCGCCGAGAACCTGCCGCGCCTTATCCGCGCCGTCGAGCGGGAGGGCAAGAAGGTCGTGTGGTCCTGCGATCCGATGCACGGCAATACGATCACGCTCAACAACTACAAGACCCGCCCGTTCGAGCGGATCCTGTCGGAAGTGGAGAGCTTCTTCCAGATCCACCGCGCCGAAGGCACGCATCCGGGCGGCATCCATATCGAGATGACCGGCAACGACGTGACGGAATGCACGGGCGGCGCGCGGGCGCTGTCGGGCGACGACCTCGCCGACCGCTACCACACCCATTGCGACCCGCGCCTCAATGCCGACCAGGCGCTCGAGCTCGCCTTCCTTCTCGCCGAGCGCATGAAGGGCGGCCGCGACGAGAAGCGCATGGTGGTGAACGGCTGATCGCCTTCCGTTCACGCTTCGGTTCCGTAGATTAGCGGGGCTGATGCAAGCATTCAGAAACGTGAATTTGACAGGACCGGGCCGGCTCGCAAAGCTGGCCCGGTTTCGTCCGGGAGGAAGAATGAGCGAGGAACATACGGGGCATTGCCTGTGCGGCGCGGTGCGCTTCCGCACCGTCGGGCCCCTGCGCGAGGTCATCGCCTGTCATTGTAGCCAGTGCCGGCGGCAGACGGGCCATCACTATGCCGCGACCAACGTGAAGGACGTGGGGCTGACGGTGGAGGGCGGCGAGAACGTCACCTGGTACAGGGCGAGCGACACGGCGAGCCGCGGCTTCTGCCGCATCTGCGGCTCCGCGCTGTTCTGGAAGGGCGACGGCTCGGACTATACCTCGGTGATGGCCGGAACCTTCGACCTGCCGACGGGGCTGAAGATCGGCGTGCACATCTACTGCGCCGACAAAGGCGATTACTACGAGATCGACGACGGCCTGCCGCAATACGCCCAGAACCGGTGAGCGGCCCTACTGGACGAGGGCGGGGCGCTGGCAGGCCACGCCGGTCACGCGGATGTCCGCCTCGCCGACCTTTACGCCGACGGCAAGCAGCAGGTTGTAGAGCAGCTCATCTATGGCGGGCGTCACCGTGCCGAGCGTCGAGGCGAGCGCGGCGGTGATCGCCTTCGGCGTGCCGAGGGTGAGGAAGAGGATCTGGATGTCGAGGTCGAGCTTCTCCAGGAGGCTCTTCGTCGCCGAGGTCAGCGTGTCGCGCGTCGAGACGGTTTTCGTCTCGCGGGCGGCGATCTGCGTCGGGGAGAAGGAGAGGCGGGTCTTGCCGAGGTTCTTGGCCTCGACATGGGCGATCGCGTCGATGTTGAGGAGCGCCGAATCGACGATGCGGGCCTTCTTCACGCGCGGCTCGTCGGAAAAGTCGGACAGCACCGCGGGATCCACCTTGCCGACGGCGATTTCCGCGACGCCGGGGACGGCGTCGATCGATACGCTGGCGTTGGCCGGCGCGCCGCCGAGGCAGCGTATGTCGGCAAGCTTCGCCTCGGAGGCGGCGACCTCCACATAGAGCGGCAGCTTTATCCTCAGGTTGGCAAGCGCGGCGAGGCCGTCGATGCCGATCTCCACCGCAAGCCGCGTCTGGGTGCTGCGCACGGCGCTGCCCGGCGCGCCGAGCCGGTGGGCGGGCGTTTCGGCCGGCGGCTCGCCGATCGCAAGGCGCACGCTGACGGAGGCGAGCCCGGGCAGGGCGGCGCCGAGGTCGAGGGCCACCTGGTTCCCGCCGTTGGCAAGCGCCGCCGCGGCCGTGACCATCTGCAAGGCATTGACCGCCATCTGCCAGTCGCCGCCCGTCGCAACGGCAAGGCCCTTCTTGGGATCGAGGTTGAGGATGCGGGAGAGCGGCAGCTTCACCGCGGAGCCGGCCGTCGCCTTCTCGATCGCGTGGAGGGCGGAGCGCACGGGACCGGAAAGGCCCTGGACGGCGCGCATGGAGGCGAGGACCTGCGGCATGGTGAGGTCGGCGTCCAGCACCTCTTCATAGGTCGCCGCCGTGAGGTTCAGGTCCGTCGCGACCGCCCCGAGGAACGGCCGGATCGCGATGTCGGCGTCCGCCAGCGCCTCGTAGTCCATCAGCTTGAGCGAAAGGCTGGTGCCGAGAAGCTTGCCGAGCAGCGCGTTGAGGACGCCGTCGTTGAGGCTCGCAAGCCGCGTTCCGATGGAGAAGGCGGCGAGCTTCGTGCGGGAGGCGGAGCCCGTCGCGGAAAGGTGCGGCGGTTTCGGCATGAACATCGCGGCGAGAAAGAGGTCGGCGGGGCGCGAGAGGGTCACGCGGGCGGCGTCGGCGTCGGCGCCCGCCGGCCTGAAGCGCTCCTCGGGCGCGATGTGCGGATCGGCGACGTAGCGGCCGCGCTCGACGCTTGCGGTGGCGGCGTTGAGGTGCAGCGAGGCGGACGCCGGTATCGTCACGCCGTTCCCGCCGGTGACGGCGACGGGAAGGTTGTTGAGCGCGAAATAGGCGGCCGCCGCCTTTTCCGCCTCGGCGATGTCGGATGCGGCGGCGATGGCGGCAAGGTCGGCGGCGGCCTGCAACTGGCGCTGCTGCACGGTTAGGTAGCCGTAGTCGACGCCGAGGGCGAGGGAGAAGACCATCAGCGGCAGGCTGAGGGCGGCGAGCGTGCCGATATTGCCGGAACGGTCGGCGAGGAGGCCGGGGCGCTTCATGTCACAGCCCTCCCACGCGCACCGTCGCGTAGCGCTCGATCTTCTCGTGCGGCAGCGCGAAGGTGAAGAGCTTCCAGATCGGCAGGTCGCTGGAATCGTAGGAGACCGTCACGGTGAACTGCTCGGGATTGCCGGGATCGTCGGTGACGACGACCTGCATCTTCGCCCGGTTGATGAAGGAATAGTCGAGGCGCGAGGCGTGGAGGTAGCGGTTGACGAGCGTGACGCGCTCGGCCGGGTTGAGGCCGGCGACCGCCGTGCGGGCCGCGTCGGCGGCAATCTGCTGCACCGAATGGGTGACGGAAAGATAGATGCCGTAGGCGATGAGGGTGAAGAGCGCGAGGAAGAACAGCGGCGCGATGATCGCGAATTCCAGCGCCGACGTGCCGGCGCGGTCCTTCGACAGGCGGGTGAGGGCGTGCATGACATCTCCTCTTCGGATCGTCTGAGGACAAGGCGTTCCCGCATCCAAAAAGGATGCACCTTTATCGTGCACCCGGAGTCTTAATTTCTCCTATAGATTGATTTAGGCGGGTTTGCGCCTATCCGCGGTTGCGTCCGGTTGTGGTGTCAGAAGCCCGCGGCCATCAGCTCGGCATGGGAATCAAAGAAGCGTTCGAGGCCGTACTGCTTGCCGAACATGATGTCGTGCTGCAGGAAGCGGAAATCGCGCACCAGCGGGTCGATCGTCTTCTTGCGGGCCCAGTCGGCCGTCGCCTTACCGTTGGCGTCGATCAGCATGTAGCGGTCGATGACGCGCAGCTTGTCGTGCACCGCGCCGAGGAAGCCGGTGTAGTAGGGATGCTCGTAGCCTGCCTCCTTGAGGATGTGGTAGGACAGGAACGCCGGGCTGATCGTGCCGACCTCCTTCTCGACGCCGGTCTTGTTCGACCAGATGACGAGCGGGGTCTCGTGCTCCTTCTTCATCTGCTCGGGCGTGCCCTTGCGCGAGGCAGTGATGCCCTTCATGTAGCCGGAGTTCTTGTAGACCGTGTTGAGCGGCGGCAGGTGGTCGCCGAAGACGACGATGATCGTCTCGCGGTCGCGCTTCCTCGCCCAGTCCATCAGCATCTTCAGGCTCTTGTCGGCCTCCTTCACGCCCTGGGCGTAGCTCGCCAGCATGCGGGTGTCGCGGGCGTCGAGGCTGCCGTCGACCTTGACGTCGGTCTTGGCGTAGCGGCCGTCGTCATAGGGGCCGTGGCCCTGGAGCGTGACGGTGAAGAAGAAGAACGGGTTCTCCTGCATGTCCGCCTGGCGGATGATCTCCTTGGTCAGCGCCTCGTCCGAGGTGAAGTTGCCGCGTTTTGCGAGCGGCGGCATCTTGTCGACGTCCTTGAAGGTCTCGAAGCCGAAGGCCTTGTAGACGCTCCTGCGGTTCCAGAACCAGCCGGAGAACGGATGGATGGCGCGTGCCGTGTAGCCTTCCGCCCGGAAGAACGTCGCGAGCGAGGGGATCGGCTTGCGCACGTACTGCTGGTAGGGAATGCTGCCCGTCGGCAGGAAGGCGTTGGAAAATCCGGTCAGCGCCTCGAACTCGACATTGGCGGTGAGGCCGCCGAATTCTGGCGAGAAGACGTTGCCGCTTTGGTTCTTGCGGATGACGGGCATCGGGTCGGGCGACAGCTTCACGCTCTGGATGCGCGTCGGATCCCACAGCGACTCGCTCATGACGACGATGACGTCGGGCTTGGAGCGGTGCGTCGTGCCGGCCGGCATGGGCTTGGACGGGATCTTGTCGATGGCGTCGATCATGTAGCCGGCCGGCGCCTGCACGTTGGCCATCGGCAGGTTGATGGCAAACGCCATGACGAAGCCGTTGTGGCGGTAGTTCTCCGCCTGGTCCCACATGATCGGGAAGACCTTGAGCCGGTCGCGGATCCAGGAGAACTCGTTGTAGTCCATGATGGAGACGAAGCCGGCGATGAGCGGCAGGGCGACGGCGAGCCGCGTCAGGCGTTCCCTCTTCGTCAGCGGCCGGAAGCGGCGCCAGGCGAAGATCCAGAGGCCGACGAGGCCGACGACGGCGGCGACGACGGCGAGCGCGAGGCCTGCGGCCGTCCACGGCCGGTCCTGCACCAGCACCGGCATCAGCTCCAGGATCTGGCGGCCGAAGAGCAGGTCGGTCGGATAGAGCGGGTCGGTGAGGAAAACCTGCTTCTGCTGCGAGATGACGCCCATCAGCATGACGAGCGGCGAGACGAGCAGGACGGCCTTGTGCTGCCGGCCGATCAGCGCGTCGATGGCGAGATAGACCAGGAAGAACAGGCCCGTGGTGGTCCAGCCGGGCTGCTGGAGATTGGTCAGGTAGGCATAGGTCTGCTGGAGCGAGCCGCGCGTGATGAGCTCGATGACGGCGACGGTGGCAAGGGCAAGAAGGCCGGAGACGGCGAGCGAGCGCAGAACGGCGAACGTCTTGGCGTGGCGGGCGAGGAAGCCTGTCTCGACGGCAAGTCCTTCGGTGGCTTCGATCGCCACGGCTGCGGGAGTGAACAAGGCCAAGGCCGTCTCCAAACTTCATAAAACTTTCGTGTATCTGTCATACGGCTGTCATCTTGAACAGGAGATGAACGTTTCCCGCAACGTTCTTCCCGTCCTTTGGTTCCTCCTGTTGCATTGTCGCAATGGTGTGCGGAACCCGCTGAAAAACGAGCGTTTTTGCCGAAAGCGCAGGCAATTGCCCCGCTCTTCATTCCCAAAGCGTCCGGCATGCTCTAAAGAGCGTATCGACCGTCCGCAGTTTCCTGCCGCTTTGCACGGGGAAACGGCGGACACGAGCAGGAGACGGGCCCGCAGACATGACTTCCGACACTGAAAAGGCGACGCTGCGCATCGCCGTCGCGCAATTGAACCCGACCGTCGGCGACGTGGCCGGCAACCTCGCCAGGGCGCGCGCCGCCCGCGAGGACGCCGCTCGTCAGGGCGCCGACCTGCTGCTTCTGACGGAGCTCTTCATTTCCGGCTATCCGCCGGAGGACCTCGTGCTCAAGCCCGCCTTCCTGAAGGCCTGCCGCCGCGCGATCGACGATCTTGCCGCCGACACCGCCGATGGCGGGCCGGGCGTCGTCGTCGGCTTTCCGCGGCAGGACGAGACGGGGCGCTACAACGCCGTCGCCGTGCTCGACGGCGGCAAGGTGAGCGCGATCCGCGACAAGGTGGACCTGCCGAACTACGGCGAGTTCGACGAGAAGCGCGTCTTCGACCAGGGCGCCATGCCCGGCCCGGTCAATTTCCGCGGCGTGCGGCTCGGCATTCCGATCTGCGAGGACATCTGGGGCGAGCTCGGCGTCTGCGAGACGCTGGCCGAGAGCGGCGCGGAAATCCTCATCTCGCCGAACGGGTCCCCCTATTATCGCGGCAAGGTGGACGTGCGCCATCAGGTGGTGCTGAAACAGGTCATCGAGACCGGCCTGCCGCTCCTCTACGCCAACCAGCTCGGCGGCCAGGACGAGCTCGTCTTCGACGGGGCGAGCTTCGCCTTCAACGCGGACAAGACGCTCGCCTTCCAGATGAGCCAGTTCGAGGAGACGGTCGCGCTCACCACCTGGAAGAGGGCGGGCGAGGGCTGGGTCTGCGACGGCGGGCCGATGTCGCGCATTCCCGAGCGCGAGGAGGCGGACTACCGCGCCTGCCTCCTCGGCTTCCGCGACTACGTCAACAAGAACGGCTTCAAGAACGTGGTGCTCGGCCTTTCCGGCGGCATCGACTCGGCGATCTGCGCCGCCATCGCCGTCGATGCGCTCGGCGAGGAGCGGGTGCGCTGCGTGATGCTGCCCTACCGCTACACGTCCGGGGATTCGCTGAAGGACGCGGCCGATTGCGCCAGGGCGCTCGGCTGCCGCTACGACGTCGTGCCGATCGAGGCGCCGGTGGCCGGCTTCCTTTCCTCGCTCTCCGAGCTTTTCGAGGGGACCGAGGAGGGCATCACGGAGGAGAACCTCCAGAGCCGCGCGCGCGGCACGATCCTCATGGCCATCTCCAACAAGTTCGGCTCGATGGTCGTCACCACCGGCAACAAGTCGGAAATGTCGGTCGGCTACGCCACGCTCTACGGCGACATGAACGGCGGCTTCAACCCGATCAAGGACCTCTACAAGATGCAGGTCTACGCGCTGTCGCGCTGGCGCAACGAACATGTGCCGCCGGGCGCGCTCGGCCCTTCCGGCGAGGTCATCCCGAGAAACATCATCGACAAGGCGCCGTCCGCGGAGCTTCGCCCCAACCAGACCGACCAGGATTCCCTGCCGCCCTATCCGGTGCTCGACGACATCCTCGAATGCCTCGTCGAGAAGGAGATGAGCACGGAGGAGATCGTCGCGCGCGGCCACGATGCGGCGACCGTGCACCGGGTCGAGCACCTGCTCTACATCGCCGAATACAAGCGCCGCCAGTCGGCCCCCGGCGTGAAGATCACCCGGAAGAATTTCGGCCGCGACCGGCGCTACCCGATCACCAACCGGTTCCGGGACCGAGGCTGAGGCCATGCGCAGCTCGGTCGAAATCCACAACATCGCGACCGGCAAGACGCGGGTCGTGTGGCAGACGGAGCGGCTGGTCGAGGCGCCGAATTTCTCGCGGGACGGGCGGTTCCTGATCGTCAACGGCGACGGGCTCATCTATCGCCTTGCGCTTAACGGCGGCGGGCCGGTGCGGATCGACACGGGCTTTGCCACGCGCTGCAACAACGACCACGGGCTCTCGCCGGACGGCAGCCTGCTGGCGATCAGCGACAAGGCGGAGTTCGGCAAGTCGGCGGTCTACGTGCTGCCCGCCGAAGGCGGCACGCCGCGGCTGGTGACGCCGAACCTGCCGTCCTACTGGCACGGCTGGTCGCCGGATGGCGGAACGCTCGCCTATTGCGGCATCCGCGACGACCTCTTCGACATCTTCACGATCCCGGTCGCGGGCGGCGCGGAACGGCGGCTGACCTTCGGCGAGGGGCGCAACGACGGGCCGGATTATTCGGCGGACGGCGGATGGATCTATTTCAACTCCAGCCGCACCGGCCGCATGCAGATCTGGCGGGTGCGGCCGGACGGCAGCGCACCGACGCGCATCACCGACAGCCCCTATGGCGACTGGTTCCCGCATCCCTCGCCGGACGGAAGGCACCTTCTCGTCCTCTCCTATGACGGCGACGTCGTCGATCATCCGCGCGACCTCGATGTGCGGCTGCGGCTGATGGACGTCGACGGCGGCAACGCGCGGATTCTCTTCGGCCTTTTCGGCGGGCAGGGCACGATGAACGTGCCGAACTGGTCGCCGGACGGGACGGAATTCGCCTTCGTGCGCTATGCGCCGGCCGCCTAACGCAGGAAATCGGCCGGAATGTTGAAGGGCGTTATCACCTCCACGGCGGAAAGCCGCGCGGGGCTGGCGGCGGCCCGTGGGCGCTTGCGGGCGAGCATGGCGCGAAACACCTGCCGCACGTCCGTCCGCAGGTCGTGGTGCAGCACGAAGGAGAGCTTCCCGCTTCTCAGCAGGTCGAGGTTCTCCGCGTCGAGGTCGTGCGCGACATAGACGCGGCACGGCCGGCCGGCAACCTCGAAGGCCGAAAGCACGGCCTGGTTGCCGCCGCCGATCGAATAGACGCCGGCTATGTCGGGATGCCGCGCGAGGGCGGCGGCAACGAGCGCGCCCGTCGCAGCGTCGCGGCCGAACCCTTCGCTGACCTCGACGATGCCGATCTCCGGATAGCGCTCGCGCATCAGCCGGCGAAAACCGATCTCGCGCTCCTCCTCGCCGCGGAAGCGGTTGGAGCTGAGCGTGACGAGGATGCGCAGGGTCTCGCCCCTCAGCCGCTCGCCGACGAGATAGGCCGCGGTTTCCCCCGCCGCCCGGTTGTCCGCGCCGGCATAGGCGGCGCGCGGCGTGTTCGGCAGGTCCGTCACCAGCGTCACGACCGGGATGCGCGCCGCCTCCAGCCGTTCGACGGCGCCCGCCACCTCGGGCACGTCCGGCGCCTTGAGCACGACGCCGTCGGTGCCGCGCAGCCGGATGCGGTCGAGGACCTGCGCCATGTCCGCGGGACGGATGACCTCGGCGAAATGGAAGCGGGCGCGGAAGACGGTGGTGCCGAAGGCCCCGGCCTCGCTTTCGAAGGCGCGCCGCACGGCGCTGGTGAAGCGGTCCGGCGCCTCCATCACCACGTCGATGGCGTGGACGCGGGCAGGGCTTTCGTGGCCGGCCTCCTGGAGGCGCTCCAGCTCCTCGACGGCGGCGCGCACGCGGGCGGCGGTCTGCCGGCGCACGCCCGGCCGGCCGTTCAGCACGCGGTCGACCGTCGCGGTGCTGAGGCCGGCCTGGAAGGCGATGTCCTTGACGAGGAAGGGATGGGCCATGGTGCTTCTGATGGTTTTTTGATGGTTTCCCGATCTACCTCGGATCGTGCCCTGCCGTATAGTTCCTTCATTCGATCCGGGAGGAGGAACCCCATGAAGACCGACAATCTTGCGAAACTGCGCGGCGACCGCGTGTTCCTGAGCGTCGAGGCCTGCGACATCGCCGATTTCGCGACCGAGGTGCAGCGCACGACCTCGCTTTCCGATTATCCGAACGCGGCTTCGGTCGAGAAGAACGTGCTGATCTACGATTCCGAGGCCGTCGTTGCCGCGGCCGCCGCCGGCCGGGACAGCCGCCGGGCGATCCTTTCGGAAATCTGCGATGCCTTTGCCGACGGTCCGGGCGTGATCGTCTTCAAGCAGGCCTATGCGGATCTTTCCGTCATCGACCGGGCTTCGGCCATCTTCGATGCGATCATCGAGGCGCAGCGCCGCGAAAACACCGGCGGCGGCGACCATTTCGCCAAGCCCGGCGCGAACGACCGCATCTGGAACTCGCTGGAGAAGCATTGCCTCGCCGATCCGCAGAACTTTGCCCGGTACTACGGCAACGCCGTCGTCGCGCTGGTCAGCGAGGCCTGGCTCGGCCCGCACTATCAGATGACGGCGCAGGTCAACCGGGTCAACCCGGGCGGGGCGGCGCAATCGGCGCACCGCGACTACCATCTCGGCTTCCAGACGCAGGCGGAGATCGAGCGCTTCCCGGCCCATGTGCACCGCCTTTCGCCGGTGCTTACCCTGCAGGGAGCCGTCGCCCACTGCGACATGCCGCTTGAAAGCGGGCCGACGCTCTTCCTGCCGTTCAGCCAGACCTACGAGCCCGGCTACCTCGCGCTGAAGCGGCCGGAATTCCGCGACTATTTCGACGCGCATCATGTCCAGCTGCCGCTGGAAAAGGGCGACGCCGTGTTCTTCAACCCGGCGCTCTTCCACGCCGCGGGCACGAACAGTTCCGCCGACATCCGGCGCGTCGCGAACCTGCTCCAGGTCTCCTCCGCCTTCGGGCGCGCCATGGAGACGGTGAACCGGCAGCGCATGTCGGCGGCGCTCTATCCGGCGCTGAAGGCGTTGCGCGATGCCGGCGCGATCAGCGACGCGGAGGCGGAGAACGCGATCGCCAGCACGGCGGAAGGCTATTCCTTCCCGACCAATCTCGACCGCGATCCTCCGATCGGCGGCCTGGCGCCGAAGACCCAGGCGGCATTGATGCGCGAAGCGCTGGCCGAAGGCTGGGAGGCGGAAAAATTCGAAAAAGCGCTTCAGGAACAGTCCGAAAGGCGCGTGAGCTGACAAATCGAATCATCCGGATCGAAGGCTCCTCCGAAGCTCGGAGGGGCCCGAACCGCTTTATGGAGGGAGGAATGCGATGAGCAACGGTGCACGGCTGGACGGCAGGATCGCCGTCGTGACGGGAGGAACGCAGGGGCTGGGCGCAACGATCGCCCGGCTGTTTGCCGAGCGCGGCGCGGCGGGCCTCGTCATCTGCGGCCGCAACGCCGGAAAGGGCGAGGCGAAGGCCGCCGAGATCTACGACGGGACGGGCGTGAAGACGGTCTATGTGCGGGCGGACCTCGAAAGGGTCGAGGACGCGCGGGCGGTGATCGCCGCCGCCGACAACGCCTTCGGCCGCGTGGACGCGCTGGTGAACGCCGCGGCCATCACCGACCGCGGCACGATCCTCGACACGAGCCCGGAGCTCTTCGACCGGATGTTCGCGGTCAACGTGCGTGCGCCGTTCTTCCTGATGCAGGAGGCGATCAGGGTGATGCGGCGGGAGAGGATAGAAGGCACGATCGTCAATATCGGCTCGATGTCGGCCAGGGCCGGCCAGCCGTTCATCGCCGCCTATTGCGCCTCCAAGGGCGCGCTGGAGACGCTGACCAGGAACACGGCCTATGCGGTCCTGCGCAACCGCATCCGCGTCAACGGCCTCAATATCGGCTGGATGGCCTCGGAAGGCGAGGACCGCATCCAGCGCGAATACCACGGTGCGGCCGACGACTGGCTGGCGAAGGCGGCGGCGGCGCAGCCCTTCGGGCGCCTGGTCGATCCGGCGGAGGTGGCGCGCGCCTGCGCCTATCTTTCCTCGGAGGAGTCCGGCCTGATGACGGGCTCGGTCATCTGTTTCGACCAGTCGATCTGGGGTGCCTACGACGCTTCGCCCCATCCGGCCGCGCCGCTCTGAGGCGTTTTCGGACAGGCGTGCGGTGCGGCCGGGCTTGCTCGCGCGCGAAAGCCGTGCGCATATCCCTTCCGTCAGGTGCCCGCTTTGCGGGAGAATCGGGAATCCGGTGCGGGGCAGACCCCAGGTCCGGAACGTGCCCAACGCTGTGACGGGGATGACGTGCGCCGCAAAGCTTGAATCGATTCAAGCTTTTGCCACTGGCTTTTCAACCGGGAAGGCAGGCGCTCGCTGCGGGAACCGAAGTCAGAAGACCGGCCTGGCGAGATAGACCGGACCGCGCGGACGGCGGCAGGTTGTGCGCATTGTTGGGGAGATGACGATGCGAACCGAACCCTGGGACCATCTGGTCCGGGCGGGCGCCTTTCCGCACGCGGACAGGCAGGCCGTCTACCGCGCCATCGAAACGCGCCGCGACGTGCGCGACGAGTTTCTGGCCGATCCTCTGCCGGACGACCTCGTCCGCCGCCTGCTGCATGCCGCGCACAGCGCGCCTTCGGTGGGCTTCATGCAGCCGTGGAATTTCCTCATCGTGCGCAGCGAGGCGACGCGGCGCGCCGTGCATGCGGCCTTCCTCAAGGCCAATGCCGAGGCGGCGGCGATGTTCGAGGGCGGGCGGCAGGCGCAGTACCGGGCGCTGAAGCTCGAAGGCATCCTGAAGGCGCCGCTTTCCATCTGCGTGACCTGCGATCCGACGCGCGGCGGCAAGGTGGTGCTGGGACGCACGCACAATCCGCGCATGGACGTCTATTCCACGGTCTGCGCCGTGCAGAACCTGTGGCTCGCCGCGCGGGCTGAAGGGGTCGGCGTCGGCTGGGTCAGCATCTTCCACGACAGCGACATCCGGCAGATCCTCGGCATTCCTGAGCATGTCGAGATCGTCGCCTGGCTCTGCGTCGGTTTCGTGGACCGGCTCTACGCGGAGCCGGAGCTTGCCGTGAAGGGATGGCGGCAGCGCCTGCCGCTGGAGGACCTCGTGTTCGAGGAGCGCTGGCCGGACGGCGGAGCGGACGTCAGTCGACGCCGGCATCGGCCGGACGGCCGAGATCGATGGCGGTGGAGTTTTCCGGCAGGAAGACCGGGCCGACCGTACGCACCTTGCTCGTCGACGGATCGTAGACGCGTTCCTCGACCCTCGCCGGTGTCCCGGCCGCGGCTTCCTCCTTCTTCGGCAAGGTGCGGATGGTGGTGATCGAACCGCTCTGCTCGGCGCCGGCCCCGCCCGTGCTGGCGGTCTGCGTGCCATCGCCTTTCGCCGCCTTCCCGCGCTTGATCATTTCCTGATGGTAGGCGGCGAGATTGCAGCCGCAGGATCCCGGCTTGGAGAGATCGCGCGTGCGGTATGAGAAGGCGTTCGGCAGTTCGTAATAGGGGCGGCCGGTGACCGTCGAGGTCATCTGCTCGGTCTCCTCACCGTTCGTCATCGACTGGTAGAAGAGCTCCGTCTCGGTTTGCGGGCACATCATCGCGCAAACCTTCTGGTCGCGGCGGAAATCGAGCGGCGTGGCGCCGGAGGAGATCGGGAAGAAGCCGCCGTCGCAGGTGCGCACGCAGACGGTGCGCAGGTTCCCATGGCCGGAACTGCCGCCGAGGGAGCGCAGCTGCAGCCGCTCGCTGCCCTCCGGCGCCGTGCCGAGCGGCAGGGTGCGCGTCTCGTCGATCGTCCGCAGCGTCTCCGTCGCGGCGACCGGCGTCACCTTCGGCTTGCCGTTGCAGCCGTTCGTCTCCAGCGACGCTTTCAGCACGTTGCGCCTGCCTTGCGAGGCGCCGCCGCCGGAAAATTCGCGGCGCTTCTTGTCGAGAATCTGGAGGTTGCGCTCCATCTTGCCGATGACGGACGCGAGCGTGGCGCAGGCCTTCGCATTCGCGCCGCCGATGACGACGATGCTGCCCGACGAGCAGCCGAGGCGGCGCTGGTCGCTCTTCGCCTTGCGCAGCTGGATGTTCTGGCGGGTGATGGCGCCGGCATATTTGCGCGCGCTCGCCGTGTCGACGAGGACCTTCGGCATGTTCGCAAGCTCGGCCCGGATGCGCCCGCACACATCCGCCGCCGCCGTGCCGCCCGACAGAAGAAGCGGCAGGCCGGTTGCAATGGCAAGGAGAAGACGAGCGCGTCCCTTCAATTCCCGATCCCTGAACGCCTGGTGCTGCCGGCCGGCGCAGCCGATCCGATCGGCCCCTATCATAGGTCGTGCGGGGGCGCGCGCAACGTCCTCCCGCATTTGTGATTAACGGCGGCGGCACCGCTTGCCTTGCAAGGGCCACCATTCGGCTCTAGATACCGGCCGTCGTCAACGCCGACCGGATGGTGCACCATGGATTTCGACCCGACCGCAAACCGACTTCGCTTTGCCATCGGGGAAATCCGTATCCATGCCGCATTCCATCACGCTTTCCAAAATCACGTGGTCCACGCCTGACGGACACACGCTCCTTTCCGATATCGACCTGACCTTCGGGTCGGAGCGCGCCGGCCTCGTCGGCCGCAACGGCGTCGGCAAGACGACGCTGCTGAGGCTCATGACCGGCGATCTCATCCCGCAGGCCGGCGCCGTCACGGTCGACGGGACGCTCGGCTTCCTGCGCCAGAGCGTGCAGGTTGCGCCGGAGGAAACCGTCGCCGGCCTGTTCGGCGTCGGGAAGGCGCTCGATCTTCTTCGCCGGGCCGAGCGGGGCGAGGCGGAGGCGGACGACCTTGCCGAGGCCGACTGGACGCTGGAGACGCGGCTTACCGCCGCGCTCGCCCGCGTCGGGCTGGAGGCGGAGCCGGACACGCGGCTTGCCGCTCTTTCCGGCGGCCAGCATACGCGCGCGGCGCTGGCCGCGCTCGTCTTCCGCGAACCGGACTTCCTGCTGCTCGACGAGCCGACGAACAATCTCGACAGGGACGGGCGGCGCGCCGTCGTCGACATGCTGGCCGGCTGGCGGGCCGGCGCGATCGTCGTCAGCCACGACCGCGAACTGCTCGAGACCATGGACGCCATCGTCGAGCTGACGACGCTCGGCGCGGCGCGCTACGGCGGCAGCTGGAGCGCCTATCGCGAGCGCAAGGCGCTGGAGCTCGCGGCCGCGCACCGGGACCTCGCGGACGCGGAAAAGCAGGCGGCGGACGTGGCGCGCACCATGCAGACCATCGCGGAGCGCAAGGCGCGCAAGGACGGTGCGGGGCGTCGCAGGAAGGCGCGGGGCGACATTCCGCGCATCGTGCTCGGCGCGATGAAGGAGCGAAGCGAGCTGACGGGAGGCGCCCATGCGCGGCTCGCCGAAAGCCGGCAAGCCAAGGCGGCCGAAGCGGTCTCGGCGGCCCGCGAGCGCATCGAGATCCTCCAGCCGCTGACCGTCACGGTGCCGCCGACGCATCTTCCCGAAAGCCGGATGGTGCTGAGGATGGACGGCGTTACGGCCGGCCACCTGCCGGCGCGGCCCGTGATCCGCGATCTTTCCTTCGCCATGACCGGGCCGGAGCGCGTGGCGGTGACGGGGCCGAACGGTTCGGGCAAGACGACGTTCCTGGCGCTCGTCACCGGCCGGCTTCGACCCTGGCAGGGAAGCGTGCGGCGCTTCACCGACGTCGCCATGCTCGACCAGCGCGTGAGCCTGCTCGACCCCTTGCTGCCGATCCGCGACAACTTCCTGCGGATCAACCCGGAGGCGGACGAAAACGCCTGCCGTGCGGCGCTGGCGCGCTTCATGTTCCGCGCGGACGCCGCCTTGCAGGCCGCCGGCAGCCTCAGCGGCGGGCAGCTCCTGCGCGCCGGGCTTGCCTGCGTGCTCGGCGGCCCCAGGCCGCCGGCGCTTCTCATCCTCGACGAGCCGACGAACCATCTCGACATCGCCTCCATAGAGGCGGTGGAGGCGGGCTTGCGGGCCTATGACGGCGCGCTCCTCGTCGCCAGCCACGACGAGCCGTTCCTGGCGGCGATCGGCATCACGCGCCGGCTGGAGCTTTGAACGAGAACGGCCGCCGGAGCGGCGGCCGCTTCATAAGGCGGATGGCGCGGGTCAGGCCGGGTTGGACGCCTCCACGACGGCGAGCGCCGCCATGTTGACCACGCCGCGCGAGGTGACGGACGGCGACAGGATGTGGGCGGGCATGGCGGCGCCGAGCAGGATCGGCCCGACATGCAGGCTGTCCGTCATGGTCTTCACCACGCCGAGCGTGATGTTGGCGGCGTCGAGGTTCGGGAAGACCAGCAGGTTCGCCTCGCCCGTCAGGGTCGAATCCGGCATGACGCGCTGGCGCAGCGCCTCGGAAATGGCGGCATCGCCGTGCATTTCGCCGTCCGCCTCGAGGTCCGGATCCATGTCGCGCACCATCTCCATCGCCTTGCGCATCTTGAAGGCGCTTTCCGAATCGCGCGAGCCGAAGTTGGAATGCGAGACGAGGGCGGCGCGCGGCGTGATGCCGAAGCGGCGGATTTCCTGCGCCGCCATGATGGTCATCTGCGCGACCTCCTCGGCCGTCGGCTCCATCGTCACGTAGGTATCGGTGAAGAAGGTGGCGCCGCGCTGCGAGATCAGCAGGCTGAGCGCGGAGAAATCGAGCACGCCCTCCTTCTTGCCGATGATCTGGCTGACGTCGCGAAGGTGCTTGGCATAGCGGCCTTCCACGCCGCAGATCAGCGCATCGGCCTCGCCGCGCTTGACGGCGAGCGCGCCGATGACCGTCTGGTTCGTGCGCACGATGGTGCGGGCGGCTTCCGGGATCACGCCTTTGCGGCCGACGATGCGGAAGTAGTCGTCCACATAGTCGCGGTAGCGCGGATCGTCTTCCGGGTTCACCACCTCGAAGTCGGTGTGCGGGCGCACGCGCAGGCCGTAGCGCTTGAGGCGCGTCTCGATGATCTGCGGGCGGCCGATCAGGATCGGCCTGGCGATCTCCTCCTCCAGTAGCACCTGGGCGGCGCGCAGCACGCGCTCGTCCTCGCCTTCGGCGAAGATAACGCGCTTCTTCTCCGCCTTCTTCGCGGCGGCGAAGATCGGCTTCATGATGAAGCCGGAGCGCCAGACGAAGCGGTTGAGCTGGTCGAGATAGGCGTCGAAATCGGTGATCGGGCGCGAGGCGACGCCGGTTTCGGCCGCCGCGCGGGCCACGGCCGGCGCGATGCGCAGGATGAGGCGCTGGTCGAAGGGCGAGGGGATCAGGTAGTTCGGCCCGAAGCTCGGCGTGTCGCCGGAATAGGCGCGCGCGGCGACGTCGGAGACCTCCTCGCGGGCGAGGCCGGCGATCGCCCTGACCGCCGCCATCTTCATCTCCTCGTTGATGGTGCGGGCGCCGCAGTCGAGCGCGCCGCGGAAGATGTAGGGGAAGCAGATGACGTTGTTGACCTGGTTGGGGAAATCCGAGCGGCCGGTGCAAATCATGGCGTCCGGCCGCGCGGCGCGCGCCTCTTCCGGCATGATCTCCGGCGTCGGGTTGGCGAGCGCCATGATCAGCGGCTTTTCCGCCATGCGGGCGAGGAGTTCGGGCTTCAGAACGCCGGCGGCCGAAAGCCCGAGGAAGACGTCCGCGCCGTCGATGGTTTCGGAAAGCTGGCGCTTGTCGGTCTCCTGGGCGTAGACGGCCTTCCACTGGTCCATCAGCGCTTCGCGGCCCTTGTAGACGAGGCCTTCGATGTCGTGCACCCAGATGTTCTCCACCCTGGCGCCGAGGACGACAAGCTGGTTGAGGCAGGCGAGCGCCGCCGCGCCGGCGCCGGAGGCGACGATCTTGGCGTCGGCGAGCGCCTTGCCGGCGAGCTCCAGGCCGTTCAGCACCGCGGCGGCGACGATGATCGCGGTGCCGTGCTGGTCGTCGTGGAAGACGGGAATGTCCATCTTCTCGCGCAGCTGGCGCTCCACCTCGAAGCATTCGGGCGCCTTGATGTCCTCCAGGTTGATGCCGCCGAAGGTCGGCTCCAGCGCGGATATGACGCCGACCATCCCGTCGACGGTCGGCGCGTCGATCTCGATGTCGAAGACGTCGATGCCGGCGAACTTCTTGAAGAGGACGGCCTTGCCCTCCATCACGGGCTTGGAGGCCAGGGGCCCGATATTGCCGAGGCCGAGGACGGCCGTGCCGTTGGAGACGACGGCGACGAGGTTCGAGCGGGCCGTGTAGTCGGCGGCCGTGTTCGGGTCGTCGCGGATGGCAAGACACGGCGCGGCGACGCCGGGCGAATAGGCGAGCGCCAGGTCGCGCTGGTTGCCGAGCGGCTTGGTGGGGTTGATCTCGAGCTTGCCGGGACGGGGATGACGGTGGAAGAAGAGGGCCTGCTGGTCGATGTCGCCGCTCGCGGGGCCGTTCTGCGTCCTCGGTTTGTCACCCGTGCTCATGATGCTTCCTGCCATATGCTGTTTTCGTCGCGGCTCTTCGTGGCACGAAACCGCCGCGACGTGAAGTTTCCGGAACCTTCCATAAAGCCGCAATCAGCCGCCTGCGCAATGCCTATTTGCGGACGAAAAATGCATAGGTGTGTCATCAATCTGAAACAGGACTCTGGTTTTCAACGGGACGAAAGCCGCCCGTCACGAGGTGATCGCGGCGGCCGGCCACCCGGAGACAAACGCATGACCGCGACCCCCGTTGACCCCAATATCCGCCACTTCCGCACGCTCTTCATCTCGGACGTGCACCTCGGATCGAAGGCGGCCAAGGCGGACTTCCTGATCGACTTCCTGCGGCATCATGAAGCGGAGACCATCGTGCTCGTCGGCGACATCGTCGACGGCTGGCGGCTGAAGCGCAACTGGTACTGGCCGCAGGCCTTCAACGACGTGACGCAGAAGCTGCTGCGCAAGGCGCGCAAGGGCACGCGCATCATCTACATCCCCGGCAACCACGACGAATTCCTGCGCGACTTCCCCGGCACCCATTTCGGCGGCGTCGAGGTGGCCGAGCGCATCATCCACGAGGCGGCGGACGGGCGGCGCTACCTCGTGCTGCACGGCGACGAGTTCGACGTCGTCGTGCGCCACGCCCGCGTCGTCGCCTATCTCGGCGACTGGGCCTACGACGCGGCCATCGCGATCAACGTCGTCTTCGCCGCCATCCGCCGCAAGCTCGGCCTGCCGTACTGGTCGTTCTCCTCCTGGGCCAAGCAGCAGGTGAAATCGGCCGTGAACTTCATCGGCGAATTCCAGAAGGTCGTCGCGGAGGAGGCGCGCCGGAACGATGCCGACGGGGTCATCTGCGGCCACATCCACCATGCCGTCATCACCGAGATCGATGGCATACGCTACATCAACAGCGGCGACTGGGTGGAAAGCTGCACGGCGATCGCCGAGCATCACGACGGGACGATGGAGCTCATCACCTGGCAGAAGCTCGCGGCCGCGGCCGAAGTGGTGCCAGTGTCGCGCCAGATGCGGGCGATCGAGGCGATGGAGCCGGCCAGCGCCGAAGCCGCCTAGGGACTGGAAACGCCTCCGCGGAAGGGCAGGGCGGCGGTGTGCGATCGCCGCTCCGGAAGGGCAGCGCATCCGCAGAAATAGCGGATTGGCGTACGTACATCGGCGTGGTACAGCGGAAGGCATTCCAACCCGGGTTCCCCGCCAATGACCGCCCCTTCAGGGTTTACCGTGTCCGCCGGCGCGCCGCCGTTCTTCGCCGCGCGCATCGCCCTCGTTTTCTGCGCGCCGATGATGGTCAACGGCATCGCCCTGCCGTTCTTTCCGCTCTGGCTCGAGACCCTGTCGATGAGCGATTTCCAGATCGGCATCGTGCTGGCCGTGCCGATGTTCGTGCGCGTCTTCACGGCGCCGGTGGCGGGCATGGCGGCCGACAGGCTCGGCGAGCGGTCGATCGTGCTGCTCTGGTCGGGCATCCTATCGCTGCTGACGGGGCTTGCCCTTTTCGGCGCGAGCGGCTTCTGGCCGATCCTGCTGCTCTACACGCTGCAGGGCGCGGTCTATTCGCCCTACGTGCCGATCACCGACGCGATCGCGCTTTCCGGCGTCCGCCGCTGGAACTTCGATTACGGCCGGATGCGGCTGTGGGGGTCGCTCGCCTTCATCCTCGCCACCATGATCGGCGGATGGCTGGCCGGCCTTCATGGCGGGGCCATCGTGCTGCCGACGATGGTCGCCGCCTTCGCGCTGACCGTGCTCGGCGCGCTCATCGTGCCGAAGATCGGCAAGCCGCGCCGCCCGTCGCCCATCGCGGCCATCGCGGCGGCGCCGGCAGCCACGCTGCGGCAGCGCGACGTGCAGCTCATGCTGATCGGCGTATCGCTGGTCAATGCCAGCCACGCGATGCTGTATGCCTTCTCGGTGATCTACTGGCAGAAGATGGGCTTCAGCGGCACGGCCATCGGCATCCTCTGGAGCGCCGGGGTCCTCGCGGAGGTGATTCTCTTCGTCTTCGCGATTCGGCTGCGGCGGCGCTTCAACCTCTGGTCCATGATGATCTTCGGCTCGCTGGTCGCCGTGGGCCGCTGGCTGGCCTTTCCGCTGGAAACGGGCTTTGCCGGCTATTTCGTGCTGCAATGCCTGCACGCCTTCACCTTCGCGATCCTCCACATCAGCGTGCAGAGCCGCCTCGTGGAGCGCGTCGCGGAGGAGCAGGAGGCCGCGGCCCAGGGCCTCTATTTCTTCTACACCGGCATCTTCATGGCGGTTGCCACCTTCCTGTCCGGCTATGCGTTCAACTGGTACGGCGTCCACGGATTCTACCTGATGTCGGCCATCGCCGCCGCCGGACTCGTCTTCGTCGTTGCCGGCCGGTTCGTCGCGCCGCAGGCCGCCGTTCAGCCCCAGAGCGCCGCTTCCGGCGGGTAGACGTCCGAACCCTCGTAATGGAGGCCCGGCTCCCGGTCGCGGGCGAGCAGAAGCGGGCCGTCGAGGTCGACGAAATCGGCGCCCTGCGCCAGAAGCACCGCCGGCGCCATGCCGAGCGAGGTTCCCACCATGCAGCCGACCATGACCTTCAGGCCGTGCTCGCGCGCCGCCTCACGCAGCGCCAGCGCCTCCGTCAGGCCGCCCGCCTTGTCCAGCTTGATGTTGATCGCGTCGTAGCGGTCGACGAGCTTTGCGACATCCGCCGTGCGATGCACGCTCTCGTCGGCGCAGACGGGGATGGGGCGCGCGTGACCGCGCAGCGCCGAATCGTTGCCGGCGGGAAGCGGCTGCTCGACGAGGGCGATGCCCGCCTCGGCGCAGGCCGCGAAATGATGGACGAGGTTTTCCGGCGTCCAGCCCTCGTTGGCGTCGAGGATGATGGCGCTTTCGGGCGCTCCGGCGCGCACGGCCCTTATGCGCGCGGCATCGTCCGCGGTGCCGACCTTGACCTTCAGCAGCGGCCGCCAGGCCTGTTCCGCCGCCTGGCGCCGCATCGTCTCCGGCTCGCTGAGCGAGAGCGTGTAGGCGGTGACGAGCTTGCGCGGCGCCGCCGTGTTGACGACCTGCCAGGTCGGCACGCCGGAGAGCTTCGCCTCGAGGTCCCAGAGCGCGCAGTCGATGGCGTTGCGCGCGGCGCCTGCGGGCATGCGCCGGGCAAGGTCCTCGCGGCCGATGCCGTCCTCGACGGCGCCGCGCATGTCCTCGATGGCGGCAAGCACGCCGGCGACCGATTCGCCGTAGCGGGCGTAGGGCACGCATTCGCCGCGGCCGGCAAGGCCGGACGCGGTTATCGTGCAGGTCAATACCTCCGCCGTCGTCTTCGCGCCGCGCGAAATGGTGAAGGATCCGGCGATCGGGAAGCTTTCGGCGGCGGCGAGAAGGGTGCGGCGCATGGGGTCGATCCTGGGAGGCCTGAAAATTTCAAGGCGGGAAGCGGCTTTTGGCCGTTCGTTCGGTGACAGAAGGCCGGCAAGCCGGTAAGACAGGCGCATGTTGTCCCAAGCACGGGAAGATGCAAGAGACTTGACCGCCGCCGCCAGCCCCACAGCCGAGATCGTGACCGAGAGCCTGCCCGGCAAGGGCGGAGAGATTTGGCGTCTTTCCGGCCAGTGGGTGAACACGACCGCCGTCGGCGCGAGCAGGCGGCTGGCCGAGATGGCCGGCGGGCAGGGCGGCGACCTCGAGATCGACCTCAGCGGCGTCGCGGAGATGGATACGGCGGGCGCCTGGCTGCTGCGCCGGGCCATCACCGAGCGGCAGGCGAACGGCGCCGAGGTGAGCGTCACGGACAAGGAGGGGCGCTATGCCGACCTGATCACCGCGCTGCCGGACAAGCTCGCCGAGCCGCGCGAGGAGAACGGGCCGCCGGGTTCGCGGTTCGAGCGCATCTTCGCGCCGATCGGCCGCGTCATGGCCGATGTCTGGGACGATGCGGTGGCGGCCATGTTCATCCTCGGCTCGGCCGTGCGCGGCGCGCAGCTGAAGCTCGGGCGCAAGAGCGGCGTGTCGCCGGCGGCGATCGTGCACCAGATCGACCACATGGGCGTGCGCGCCGTGCCGATCATCCTCCTGATGTCCTTCCTCATCGGCGCGATCATCGCGCAGCAGGGCGCCTTCCAGCTGCGCTACTTCGGTGCGGAAGTGTTCGTCGTCGACCTTGTCGGCATCCTCCAGCTGCGCGAAGTAGGCGTGCTGCTCACGGCCATCATGATCGCCGGCCGCTCCGGCAGCGCGATCACCGCCGAGATCGGCTCGATGAAGATGCGCGAGGAGATCGACGCGCTGAAGGTCATGGGCCTCAGCCCCATCGGCGTGCTGGTCTTCCCGCGGCTTGTGGCGCTGACGGTCGCGCTGCCCCTGCTGACGATCATCGCCAATTTCGCGGCGCTCGCGGGCGCGGCCTTCGTCGCCTGGTCCTATTCCGGCATCACCTTTGAGACCTTCCAGTCGCGCCTGCGCGAGGCGATCGACCTGTCCACGGTCGTCTCCGGCATGATCAAGGCGCCGTTCATGGCGCTGATCATCGGCATCGTCGCTTCCGTCGAGGGGCTGAAGGTCGGCGGCAGCGCCGAATCGCTCGGCCGCCACGTCACGGCCTCCGTGGTGAAGGCGATCTTCGTCGTCATCCTCGTCGACGGCCTCTTCGCCATGTTCTACGCCGCGATCGATTTTTGAGGAGGCCCATGGATTCGGTTTCGGCAGAACAGGACGACGTGGTGCTCTCGGTCAAGGACCTGACCGTCGGCTTCGGCAGCAACATCGTCCTCGACAAGCTCAACCTCGACATCTACCGCGGCGAGATCCTCGGCTTCGTCGGCGCGTCCGGCACGGGCAAGTCCGTCCTGATGCGCACGGTGCTGCGGCTCCTGCCGCGCCGCGCCGGCACGATCCGCATCTTCGGCACGGATTTCGACAAGGCGAGCGAGGCGGAGCGCCTGGCGCTCGACATGAAGCTCGGCGTGCTCTTCCAGCACGGCGCGCTGTTCTCCTCGCTGACGGTCAAGGAGAACATCCAGGTGCCGATGCGCGAATATCTCGACCTGCCGCAGGCGATGATGGACGAGCTGGCGCGCCTCAAGATCGAGCTGGTCGGCCTTGCGCCCGAGGCGGCGAACAAGTTCCCCTCGGAGCTTTCGGGCGGCATGATCAAGCGCGCGGCGCTGGCGCGGGCGCTTGCGCTCGATCCGGCGCTGGTCTTCCTCGACGAGCCCACCTCCGGCCTCGACCCGATCGGCGCGGCGGAATTCGACGAGTTGATCGCCAAACTGCGCGACACCCTCGGGCTGACCGTGTATATGGTGACTCACGACCTCGACAGCCTGTTTTCGGTCTGCGACCGCATTGCCGTCCTCGGGCAGAAGAAGGTTCTGGTCGAAGGCACGATCGAGGACATGCTGGCCTTCGACGATCCGTGGGTGCAGTCCTATTTCCAGGGCAAGCGCGCACGCTCGATCGTGCGGAAGGCATGAGGAATATCCGGGACCTAAGGGCCCCGATGTATGGAATTGCGAACAGGATAGCCTGAAGCATGGAAACGAAAGCCAATTACGCCCTCGTCGGTTTCTTCACCGTGCTGGTCATGGCCGCCGCCTTCGTCTTCGTCTACTGGATGTCGCAATACGGCCGCGGCGGCGAGATGGCGCAGCTCATGATCCGCATTCCGGGCTCGGCGAACGGCCTTTCCGTCGGCTCTCCCGTGCGTTTCAACGGCATCCCGGTCGGCTCCGTGCGCAGCCTTGCGATCGACGCGGACGACCCGCGCTTCTCCGTCGCCATGACGGAGGTGTCGACGAGCGCGCCGGTCAAGAAGTCCACCTCCGCCGTGCTGGAGGTGCAGGGCCTGACGGGCGCGGCCTATATCGAACTCGGCGGCGGCAATGCCGACGATCCGAATATCCTGCGCGAGGCCTTGGAAAACGAGACCGCCGCCGTGCTCGAGGCCGAGCAGTCGAGCGTGACGAACATCCTTTCGACCGCGGACAAGATCCTCAAGCGCGCCGATGCGGCCATCACCGACATCCAGGGCTTCGTGGCCGATGCCCGCGGGCCGCTCACCACCACGATCCGCAACGCCGAGCAGTTCTCCGATTCGCTCGCCCGCAACGGCGAGAACATCGACGAGTTCCTGCAGAGCGTCGGCGGGCTTTCGGAAACTTTCCGCAACCTTTCCGGCCGGCTGGATTCCACGCTCGCCGCGGTGGATTCGCTCATCAAGGCGGTCGATCCGAAGAAGGTCGAGGACTTCGTCAGCAATGTCGACAAGGTCAGCAAGGACATCGCGGACGCCTCGGGCGACGTGAAGGCGACCGTGCAGAGCTTCCGCAGGACCGCCGAGACGTTCGATGCCTTCGGCAAGCAGGCGTCGGCGACGCTCGACAAGGTGGACAGCCTGATGGCGGCCGTCGACACGCAGAAGGTCGGCGGCGCCATCGACAACATCTCGGTCGCGACGGCGGATGCCCGCAAGGCGATCGCCTCCGTGACGGGCGTCGCCAACCGCATCGGGCAGCGCGAGGAGGACATCGACCAGATCATCACCGACGTGCAGCAGATGACCAACAAGCTGAACGCCGCCTCCTCGCGGGTCGACGGCGTGCTCGCCAAGCTCGACGGCTTCCTGGGCGAGGGCGATTCCGAATCGCTCTTCGCCGAGGCCAAGGCGACGCTGCAGTCGATCAAGCAGGCAGCGGACACGCTGAACGGCCGGATCGGCCCGATCGCCGACGGGCTGCAGCGCTTCTCCGGCTCCGGCCTGCGCGACGTGGAGGCGCTGGTGCTCGACACGCGCCGCACGATCCAGAACCTCGACAGCGCCATTTCCGGTTTCGAGCGCAATCCCCAGCGCCTGCTGTTCGGCGGCGAGACGGTCAAGCAGTATGACGGCCGCACCCGGCGCTGAGAACGGCCGGAAAGTGTGGCCCTATCTCCACAACGCAGAACCTGTCGTGCCCGGACGCGAATTTGTCCGCCCGCGCAACCGTGACAGCGTGCCAAGCCGCTGCTACACAGGATGCATCAGGGTTTGAGGATGAAATGACGGTACCGGGTATGGAGTTGTTGCGGAACGGGACTGCGGCGCGCGCCGCTCTCATTGCCGTTCTGGCGGCGACGCTTGCCGCCTGCGGCGGCGGCCAGGCCAAGAACGATACGTTCAGCCTCTCGGCCGAGCCTTCCGTCGAGGGACCCTCGGCGAAGAACCGGCAGATCCTCGTGCCCCAGCCCTCGGCCCTGAAGGCGCTCGACAGCGGCCAGATCGTCGTCCGCCCGTCGCCTTCCGAAATCCAGTATCTCGCCGAGGCGCAGTGGAGCGACAGCCTGACCAAGATGGTGCAGGCCAGGCTCGTGCAGGCGTTCGAGAATACCGGCCGCCTCGGCGGCGTCGGCATGCCGGGCCAGGGATTGGCGATCGACTACCAGATCGTCACCGACATCCGCTCGTTCGAGGTGCAGACGTCCGGCGCGGACACCGCCGTCGTGGAGATCTCGGCAAAGCTGCTCAACGACCGCAACGGCACGGTGCGGGCGCAGAAGGTGTTCCGCGCGGCCTCGCCGGTGCGCGGCTCGGGCAATACCGCATTCGTGAAGGCGCTGGACGCGGCCTTCGCGACGGTCACCGCCGATATCGTCGGCTGGACATTGGCGTCGATCTGACCGGCGATCCCCCCGTGAAGTTCAGGCTCGTGCGCCGCAGGCCGCAGCGCACGGCCTTGCCGCGTCAGGCGGCTTCGACGCCCTGGATCGCCGAGACCTTCCAGTCGCCGCCGTTGCGGCGCACGAACGTCCATACCTCGACGGCTTCCGTCAGCTCGTCCGGATTGCCGGACACCACGCGTCCGCCCTCGCGCTCGCGCATCACGTCGATGCTCTCGTAGCGCATGGCGACGGTGGCATATTCGTCCGCGCCCTCGCGCCAGGCCTCCGCGACATCGCCCTGGACGAGATGGATGTCGCGCACCTCGTTCCTCAGGCCCTGCGTGGCATTGTCGCCGATCTCCTCGGCGAGGTAGGACATCGCCTCCGGCGTGGTGATCTGGCGCAGCGTGCGGAAGTCTTCCGCGGCATAGGCCGCCTGCAACTCCTTCAGCAGGGCCTCGAACCGGTCGAGGTCGGCCTGCTTGATGCCGATCTCGTCGCCCGGCTTCGGCTGTGCGGTGGCCTGGCGGCTCCCGCCGCCGATGCGCGGAATCTCGAAGTGCGCGCCGCCGCCGTCATGGACGTTGCGGGCGGAGGCGCCGCCAGCATAGGCGGGTGCGTTCCTCTGCGCGAACATCCGGCGCAGGAACATGAAGAGGCCGGCGATCAGCAGCACCTGCAGGATGAGGCCGAGGAAGCCGATGCCGCCGCCGAGGCCGTAGCCGAGCAGCATGCCGACGAGGCCGCCGAGCATCAGGCCGCCGAGGAGCCTGCCGCCGAACCCGTTGAAGAGGCCGGGACGCGGATTGTTCGCGTTCGTGTTGCGGCTCGCGGAGGGCTGGGCCGATTGCTGGCGCGTCATCGTGCGGTCGATCGGCTGGGCATCGGTGGGGGCCGTGCGCGTCGTCGACGGCGTCGAGAAGGTGCGGCTGCCGCGGCTGCCGAAACCGCCGCCGGCGCGGCGGGCTTCCGCCACGTCCACCACCGTCATGATCACCATCAGCGCCAGCGCCAGCGTCGCCAGCACGCGGCCAAATCCCTGTATCAAAATCATTCTCGTCTCTCTTCCCTTGCGCCCCGTGGCGCTCCGGAAGGCATATAGAGGATGACGGCGCGGATTTTAAGGTTCGGCGGCACAAAAGAAGACGGAGCCCCAGCCGCGGCCGCCCCAGGTTGCCGGCAAAGTTCGCCAAGCCTCTCCGTCGTCATGGTTGGATCAAGCGCGAGGACGGCAGCGTGCCTGGGGGAATGTTCGTCGCCAAATTGGACGGCCGCCCGAGGGGCGGCCGTCCTTTGGTTCCTGCCGGGTTCCCGTCAGCTGAAGCGGCCGGCGGCGTGGGCCAGCATGGTGTAGACCTTGCCGGTATCGGAGGTGAGGTAGGTCTGCGTCATCACCTTGTCGCGGTCGTTGCGGGCGACGTCGGCGAGCAGCTTCTCGAAGTCCGAGATGTAGCGGTCGACCGCGGTGCGGAATTCCGGCTCGCGCTCGTACTTGCGCTTGATCTCGTCGAAGGTCTGCTGGCCCTTCAGCGTGTAGAGGCGGCGGGTGAAGACGTCGCGCTCGCCGCGCTGGTAGCGCCGCCACAGGTCGACCGAGGCATCGTGGTCGATGGCGCGGGCGATATCCACCGAAAGCGAGTTCAGCGATTCGACCACATGGCGCGGATTGCGGTTGTCGGCCGGACGGGCCGCCTGGCCGTCGGCACGCGGCTGGCCGAACTGCGCCTCTTCGCGCGAGACGGCCCCGCGCAGCAGGTCGCGCATCCAGCCGCCTTCGCCGGCCGTCTTGTTCTCGGCCTCGGCGGAGGGCAGGGGCTGCGTGCGCTGCGGGACCGTGGCGGTCGCCGCACGTTCCAGGCCGAGGCTACCGCGCAGCGGCGTCGCTTCCTCGCGGCGGGGTTCCGCGCGGGTCTGCTGCACCGGCTGGGCGGCCGTGGCCTGCACCGCCGGGCGGGAGACTTCCAGCGCCGAGGAGGACTTGCCGATGATGTCGGAGAGGTCCTGAAGCGCCTTGATCTGCTCGCTGACGGCGCGGCGCATCTGGGCGGCGTTTTCCTTCGCTTCCTCCGGAAGGTCGAAGGCGCTGCGCTTCAGTTCGCCGCGGGTCTGGTCGAGCTCCTTGCGGATATCGGCGGCGGCACGGCGGATTTCCTCGGTCGCGCCGGAGAACTTGCCGACGGCTTCCTCGACGGCCTGGCGCAGCGTTTCGCGCATGACGGTCGTCGCCGCCTCGGACTTCTTGCCGGATTCGCTGAGCAGGCGATCGACGTCGGAAAGCGAGGCGCTGACGCTGCCGCGCAGGCGGTTCGCCACTTCCTTCGTCCGTTCCTCGGCGCGCGTGAAGGCGCCCTCGACGGACTGGCCCGCTTCCTCGCCGGCCTTGACCAGCGAATCGCGCAGCGTATTGGCGGCCGCCTCGGCGCGCTTCTCGGTCTCGCCGAGGATGCGGCCGACTTCGGCGAACGAGTTCTGGATGCCGCCGCGCAGGTTCCCGGCGATCAGGCTCGAACGCTCCTCGGCGCGGCTGAAGACGCCTTCGACCATGCCTTCGAGCGACTGCATCGTCTTTTCGATCTCCTCCGACCGCTGGACGAGGCCGATGGAGAGCGAACGCAGCGCATCCTGCCGCTCTTCCAGCGTCGAGACGAGGTTCGACTGGGCGGCGGCGAGCAGGTCGGAGGCCTGCGACAGGATCTTCGAGTGGTCCTCGAAGCGGCCGACGATGCCGCCGATCTGCGACAGCGTGCCGGCCGAGATGTCGGACAGGCGGTCGACCTTGCCTTCCAGGAGGCGCGACGTCGTCGCGACCATGTCGGAGGCGCGTTCGGCGGAGGTGGAGAAGCGCTCCGCCGTGCTCGTGAGGCGGCCGTCGATCGCGCCGAGCGTCTGGCTTGCCGCGTCCACGACGCTGGCGATCGCGCCGTTGCTTTCCGACAGGCGGGCGATCAGGCTTTCGACATTCGCCTGCAGGCCGCTTTCGATCTCGCGCATCGTGCCGGCCGCTTCCTCCGTGCGGGCGGAAATGGCCGCGAGCGTATCGGCCGTGCGGGCGGAGATGGCATTGATGAGCGCGGCGTTCTCGTTGCGCAGCCGTTCGGCGCTCTCGCGGGCGACGCCGCTGATCCGCTCGGCGGCTTCGCGGCCGACGGCGGCATAGTCGTCGATGACCGGGCGGGCTTCCTCGTTGATCAGGCGCGACAGCTCTTCCGTGCGGCTTGCCAGCATGGAATTGAGCTCGCGCGTGCGCTCGTCGAGCGTCGAGCGGATGGAGGCGCCGCGCGCTTCCAGGGCCTTCTCGACGTCGCCGAGGCTGGAGCGCAGCGACTGTGCCTGGTTCGCGAGGCGGTCTTCCGTCTCGGCGAAGCGGGCGACGGCGGAGGAGGTGGTCTCCTCGACGGCGCGGGTGAACGCTTCGTTGCGGGCCGAAAGGGTTTCCGCGAATTCCTCGCCGGTGCGGGCGATGGCCTCGGTGGCGCGCTGGGCTTCCGCGCCCATCTCCTGCGCCGCACGGGAGACCGCGCCGCGCAGCGAATGGCCGAGGTTGGCGAACTGCTCGCCCGTCTTGGCGAGCGACTGGACCGACCGGATCGCCTCGGCGTCCATGTCCTGGGTCGCCTGCGTGACGGCGTCGCGCAGCGTCTGGGCGAGGCCCGCGGCCTTGCCGTCGATGGTGCGGTTGACGCTGTCGAGGCCGATGGTCAGCGCGCGGTCCATGGTGCCGAGGCGTTCCTCGATGCGGCCGGTCTTCTCGTCGATGGTCGCGGCGATGCGGTCGGCCGCCTCGCCGGAGACGCGTTCGATATGGCCGGCCCGGCTGACGAGCGTTTCCTCGATGCGCTCGGCCGCCTCACCCGTGATGCGGGCGATCTGGCCGGCGCGCTCGGCAAGGGTACCGTCGATGCGCTGGGCGGCCTCGCTCGTGACGCGCTCGATCTGGCCGGCACGCTCGGCAAGCGTGCCGTCGATACGCTGGGCGGCCTCGCCGGTCACCCGCTCGATGTCGCTGAGGCTGCCGGAGAGCGCGCCCTCGATCCGGTCCGCCGCACTCGCGCTGACGCGCTCTATATCGCTGAGGCGGCCGGAAAGGGCGCCTTCGATCCGGTCCGCGGCGTCCGAGCTGACGCGCTCGATGTCGCCGACCCGGCCGGCAAGCGCGGCGGCGATGCGGGCCGTCGTCTCGTCGCCGATGCGGTCGACTTCGGCGATGGGGCGGGAGAGGGCGTCGGAGACGCGAAGCGAGACGTCGGTGCCGACGCGGTCGAGATCGGCGAGGCGTTCCGACAGCGTGTCGGAGATGCGGGCCGCTGCCGTGTCGACGATGCCCGAGACGTTCTCGACGCTGTGCTCGATGCGGGATTCCAGCTTGCCGAGGTTTTCCTCGAGCCGGCTGCCGGTCGCGTCGAAGCGGTTCGCGACGCCGTCGACCGTCTGCTCCATGCGCGCGCCGAAGGCATCGGCGGCTTCCGCGATCTTGGAGGTCGTTTCGCCGAGGCGCTCGGCAACGGCACCGGCGCTTTCGCGCACGCGCTGGTCGAGCAGGGCGGCGCTGCCGTCGATCGTCCGGCGCAGCGCCTCCTCGTGCTGCTCCAGCGTCATTTCCAGCATGCCGGCGCTGGTCGCGATCGAGGTGCCGATGGAGGTCGCCTGATCGTTGAGCGTTTCGGTAAGCTGGTTGCGGCCGTCCTCGATCGCGAGGTTGATCGCGTTGATGCGGTCGTCGAGCGTGGCGCGGATCTGCTCGTGGGTGGAGACGAGCGAGCCGGCAAGCTGCGAGGCGCGGCCCGAAAGGGCTTCGGCGATCTCCGCGGCGCGGCCGGAGAAGGCGTCGGCGAATTCGGCCGCCTGGCCGTGCAGGACGCCGCCGAGCTGCTGGCTGCCTTCCGTGAGCACGGTCTCCACGCGGTTCGCGGCCGCATCGATGGCCGACTGCATCGAGCCGGCGCTGTTGGACAGCACCGAGGCGAGGTTGGCCGTGCGTCCGGTGATGACCTCGTCGATCTGGCGGGCGGCGCCCGTCAGCGCGGTCTCGACGCGGCTTGCGGCCGAGCCGACCGACTGCTCGAGCTGGCTGCCGGTCTCGTTCAGCATGGCGGAAAGCGCCGCTGTGCGCTCGGTGAGCGCGCTGTCGAGGCGGTTGTGGCTTGCCGCGATGGTCGAGGTGATCTCGTCGGCGCGCGCGCCGAGGGCTTCTTCCATGCGCTCCTGGGCGGCCTGGATGCCGGTGGCGATTGCCATGCCGCGGCTGTCGAGCGCTTGCGTCAGGCGGCGTTCGCTGCCGGAAATGCTCTCCACCAGCGCGCTTGCGCGGGCGCCAAGGGCTTCCTCCATGCGCTCCTGGGCGGCCTGGATGTCGGTCGCGATCGACGTGCCGCGGCTGTCGAGCGCTTCGGTCAGGCGGCGCTCGCTGCCGGAGATGCTTTCCGCCAGCGCATCGGCGCGGGCGCCGAAACCGGTTTCGATGCGGTTCTGCACGTCGGCGAGGCCGCCGAGCAGGAGGGTGGACTTTTCCGAAAGAACCGCTCCCATGCGCTCATGCGCGCCGCTGACGGCATTGGCGATGGCCTCCGCATGGCCGGAAACGGCGCTTTCGAAGACTTCCTGGCTGGTGCCGAGCGTCGTCGCCAGGGCGAAGGACTGGTCGGTCAGCGTGTTGCCGAGGCGGTCGATGCTGGTGGTCAGGATGCCGTCGATCGCCTCGCGGCCGCTGGCGACCGTCTCGTTGATGCGGGCAAGGCTTTCCATCAGCTTGGAATCGAGCGAGCCGGCCCGCTGGTCGAAGGCCTGGGCGAATTCCTCCACGCGCTGGTCGAAGGCGCTGGCGATCTGGCCGACGGTCGCCTGCATGCGCTCGTCGAAGAAGCCCGTGCGCAGGTCGAGGTCCATGACGGTGTCGTCGGCGGCGTTCTTGAGGCTCTGGCGGAACTGCGCGCCCTTCTCGTCGAGCGAGGCGTTCATCGACTGAAGCACGTGGTCGAGGCCGCTGGTCACGGCCTGCTGGCCGATCGTCAGGCTTTCGCTGATCTCGCGGGTGCGGGCGATCAGCGTCTCGTTGAGCTGCTTGGCGCGCTCGTTGAGCGCCGCGTTCAGCTTTTCCGTGTTGGCGTCGAGCGAGCTCGCGCGGGTCTCGAACTGGTGCAGCAGGTCGCGGCCCCGGGAATCGAGGCTCTTCGTGAGCTGGTCGAGGCGGCTGTCGAACTCGTTGGCGAGCGCGAGGCCGGACGAGCTGAGCGTCGAAAGCAGGCTGTCCGTCCGGGCCGAAAGCATGGCGCCGATCGTCTGCGTCGCGCTGTCCGACTTCTCCATCAGCATCGCCGCGCGGGTATCGAGCATCGAGGCGAAGGCCTCGCCCGAGGTGGCGATGCGCGCGGTGATGCTTTCGCCCGCGCTTGCCAGCTCGTCCTTGAGCTGCTCGTGCGCGCCGGAAATCGAGGAGCGGATGCGTTCGGCGTGGCTGATGATCGCCTCGCGCTCGGCGCCGAGCTCCTGCACGAGCGTGCGCACGCGCATCTCATTGTCGGAATAGCTGCGTTCGAGCGCGTTGACTTCCGAATGCACGAGGGTTTCGAGCTCGGTCGCGCGGGCGATCGTGCGCTCGATGCCCTCGTTCATCGCCGAAACCTCGCGCCGCACGGCCTGGCCGACGGACATGATGCGGTCGGTCGCGACGGTTTCCGGCTCGGAAAGGCGCAGGGCGACCTCGGCCATGGAGCGGGCGGCGCTGCGAAGCTCGTGGGCACGCGCGATCATGATGGCGAAGGCGAAGAAGAGCATGATCGGCATGACGATCGCCACGATCATGCCGATGGCGCCGGGCAGGGCGACCAGGTCGGCGACGGAGCGGATCTGCCAGATCTGCGGGGCATAGAGCAGGTTGGCGACGCCGAGGCCGCCGATGACCCAGAAAACGGAGGCGAGGACCGCCATGCGGATCGGGCCGCGCGAGGAGCGCATGTCCAGCGATTTCAGGATCGCCGCCGGCGTCTTGCGCGAGGCGTCGTTCGCAGGCGTGAAGGTGGGGGTCTTCGGCCCCGGCTCCGGGCCCAGGCCGCGCGCGGTCTCGCCGGACGCGGGCTGGTTGGCCGCCTTGTCCTGCGCCTTGTTCGGAATGCGGCTTGCAGGGTCGGATACGCGGGCTTCCGACGCGTCCCTCTTCGCGGGCGTCTCCGGCTCCAGATCGTCGAAGTCGATCTTCAATGCTTCTTCGAGGGCCTGGAATGCCTTTTCGTCGATCGACTCGGTGGACTTGTTCGTCGCCATGCGGTTACGCCTCGTTACCATGTCCGGGATCGGGCTTCATGCGCGCTGCCGCTGCTCAGGCGCATTCGAACCGTCCGGTTGGCGGCCGGTCTTGCTGCATACCCTCATGGCAAGCAGCGTCCGGGCCGCCGTTCATTCCAATTCGCTCGATAAACCGAAACGGCGAAGCGGTGTATCTCCGCGCACGGCTTATCCACCGGGACTATCCGGCCGTATCGTAGTGACACATTAGCCTGTATCACACAATTGATTGCCATCTCCCTTCGCCTGAAACTTAACAGGAAGTTAATATCGCGGGATTCTGTATCGCGATGGAAAGCTTGAGAAAAAGGCAATTTTTCAGTCGTTAACCATAGTTTGCGATTCATGCCCATTTTGCGCCTCCTTTTAATCGGATAGGCGCTGTGGCCACGCAGGATGGCATCGCCGCGTCCGTGGCGAACGAGGGCGCAAAGCGCACCCGCCGCGCCGGCTTCTGCGTGCATCATAACGAAACAGCGTGCGTAGCGTATATAAGGATATTGGCAAATGGCAGCGCTTAACATCGCATTCGAGGCGCCCGATAATGCAGGCGGCATGTGTCCCTCAAACGGACGGCCGATCGATCTGGTACACCTTGCCCGCCAGACCATGGGCGACAAGACCCTCGAACTGGAGGTGCTGCAGATGTTCGCGCGGCAGGCCCGCGCGAGCATGAAGGAACTGGCGGCCAGCGAAGGCGCCGCCCGTGCCGCCGTTGCGCACCGGCTGAAGGGCTCCGCCCAGTCCGTCGGCGCCGGCGCCGTCAGCAAGGCGGCGGCGGCGCTGGAGGAAAACCCGGCCAATGCGATCGCCCTTGCGGCGGTGACGGCGGCCGTGGTCGAGGCGGAGAACTTCATCCTGAAGCTCTGCCGCTGACCGCCGTTTCCGCCGGGCTCAAGCCGGCGCTATGGGAAAAGCCGGCGACGCGCCCGGAGGCGCCTTAGACGACCGGGCGCGCGATGTTGACTGGGGAGGGGTTTTGTTGGAAACAACCGCCGGAAAACCGGCGGTCCAGGAACATTGCCCGCCGGCCCGCCATTCGCCTTTTCAGGGCAGCCTACAGGATCCGGTACCCATCATGAGCAAACTCACCATCGTCGCCTTCGACGGCACGCGCCACGAACTGGAGGTCGCCAACGGCTCCACGGTCATGGAGAACGCCGTGCGCAACTCCGTGCCCGGCATCGAGGCGGAGTGCGGCGGCGCCTGCGCTTGCGCGACCTGCCATGTCTATGTCGACGACGCCTGGAGCGCCGTCGTCGGCCCGCCGGAAGCGATGGAAGAGGACATGCTGGACTTCGCCTACGATGTGCGCCCCACCTCGCGGCTTTCCTGTCAGATCAAGATGTCGGACGCGCTCGACGGGCTCGTGGTCCACGTGCCGGAACGCCAGGCCTGACATCATCCATTCATCGGAACGCTTCGTCCGAACGGGCTTTCTCTTCTTCGAGGCGAAGAAGAGATCGGGAGGATTTTCGCCCCGCGAAGTATAGATGGACAAAAAAAGAGCCTCGCCGGTCTGTCAGGACGAGCGAGGCCAGGAGGGCGCATCGCAGGCAGGAGAGGGAGGAGACACCTGCTGCTTCGATAGAGACGCGCCAGGAGAACCTGTTACAAACCGCTTCATGCGACATCGGGAAGGAAAAACCGTCTTCCCGTTCACTGTTGAGACGAAACTACGGTGATTTGCGAAATTGCGCCATCGCTAGAATTCACCAGTTATTTTACGCATGCCGCGTCGTCCGGCGCTTGACCCGGTCCGAATCCATTAGGGCTTTCTCAGGAAATACATGGGCGGCCGTCCGGCCTTACTGATTCCCGTTCTTCAGCCGGTGCACCAGCAGGCGCGTCATGCGGTCGTTGAAGTTCTTGGATTCGATCCTGTCGAAGCGCGCCTGGTCGGCGTCGTGCTTCGTGACGGCATCCGCCGTCACCCGGTCGACACGCGCCTGCATGCGCTCGCAGTCCGCCTCAGGGCGCAGCCGCTTCAGCGTGCGTTCCAGCGCGCGGGCGTGGTTGCGCGCGATTTCCGCATGCCGTTCCTCGTGGCGCTTGATGTCGCTGGCGAGCGTATCCCAGATGAGGGCGAGCGAAGGCGTCGCGCGCTTGCGGTTCTTCCAGCGCGGCAGGATGATCTGGGTGGAGAGCGTGACCTTCGCCTCGCCGACCGCGCAGCGCTTGCCGTGGCGCACATAGGTGACGGAGCCGCCCCACTTGATCTTCGTTGCGCCCGGATGGCGCGAGCCGCTATGCTTCATCATGGGGCCGCGCTTCGACAGTTCCTCGTCGAGTTCTGCCGCGGTGCGCCCGCCCACGGAAAAATAGGCGAAGCTTTTCGACGTGATCGTCTCGGCGTGCGCCGGCGGAAGGGCAAGGGTTGCAAGGGCGGCAAGGGCCATCAGGCGTGCGATGGTCTTCATTCGGATCAGCATTCCTTTCGCCACCGGCTTGCCGATGGTGTGCCGGCCGGTGCAGCCGGTTGAACTTCCCTTAAGCTTGGGGCATAGGCTCGGCGAGCGCAACACCCTATCCGGGGCACTGGTTAACCGCGGGAGGAAACCGCCATGTTCTCGCCGTTCGATCCCTTCCGCTGGGCGCTCGCCCATGGCCGGCATCTGGAGCTCGGCCCGCGCGGCATCCTGATGGCGATCGTCAACGTCACGCCCGATTCCTTCTCCGACGGCGGCAGGTTCGACAGCGCCGACGCGGCGGTCGCGCAGGCGATCCTCTGCCTGGAGCAGGGCGCCGAAATCGTCGACATCGGCGGGGAATCGACACGGCCGGGCGCCGCCCCCGTGACGGCCGCCGAGGAGCAGGACCGCATCCTGCCCGTCATCGAGGCGCTCGCCGGGACCACGGACGCCATCATCTCCGTCGATACCTACCGCGCCGAGACGGCGCGGCTCGCCGTTGCCGCCGGCGCCCACATCGTCAACGACGTGCGCGGCCTGCAGCGCGAGCCCGATATCGCGCATGTGGCCGCCGAGACCGGCGCGGGGCTGTGCATCATGCATACGGGCCGCGACCGCGAAAAAATGCCGGATGTGGTGGAAGACCAGTATCTCTTCCTCGGCCGTTCGCTGGAGATCGCCCGTAAGGCGGGCGTGGCGCGCGAGGCGATGGTGCTCGACCCCGGCTTCGGCTTTGCCAAGGATGCGGACGAGAACCTGGAACTGATGGCGCGTTTCGGCGAGCTCTACGGCTTCGGGCTGCCCATCCTCGCCGGCACCTCGCGCAAGCGCTTCGTCGGCGCCGTCACCGGGCGCGAGGCGGCCGACCGGGATGTCGGCACGGCTGCGACGACGGCGCTGCTGCGCGTCGCCGGCGCGGCGGTCTTCAGGGTGCACGATGTCGCAATCAACAGGGATGCCCTCACCATCGCCGATGCTATGCTGGCCGCGGGGCGCAAGGTTAAGGCGCGCGAGGCGCGGGCCCGGCAGCCAGCCAGACAGGATAGACCATGACCACCACCTACACGATCACGCTCAAGAACTGCGCCTTCTTCGCCCGCCACGGCCTGCACGACGCGGAGGAATTCCTCGGCCAGCGATTCTTCGTCGACGCGGAGCTGGACGTGCGGCCGCTGCGCCCGCTCTCGGACGACGCGATCGAATCGACCGTCGACTACGGCGTCGCCTTCCAGGAGATCGAGAAGATCGTCACCGGCCAGCGCCGCTACCTCATCGAGGCGCTGGCGCAGGAGATCGCCACCGTGCTCTGTGCGCGCTTCCCGCAGATCTCCCGGGCGCGCATCACGGTCCGCAAACCGAACGCGCCGGTGCCGGGCGTGCTCGACCACGTGCAGGTGACCGTCGATCATGTCGTCTGAGCCATTCCGCCGGGCCGCGCTCGGCCTCGGCGGCAATATCGGCGATCCCGTGCGCGCCATGGCCGAGGCCCTGCGGGCGCTCGACGCGCGGGCGGACTGCCGCGTCGTCGCGGTGTCCCGGCTCTACCGCACGCCGCCCTGGGGCAAGACGGACCAGGACTGGTTCTTCAACGCCTGCGCGCTGGTGGAGACGCGGCTTGCGCCCGAAGCGCTGCTCGACGCCTGCCTCGGCATCGAGCAGAGCATGAAGCGCGAGCGCAAGGAGCGCTGGGGACCGCGCACCATCGACATCGACGTCCTGACCTATGAGGGGGTGGAGCAGTCCGGCGGCCGCCTGGAACTGCCGCATCCGCGCATGACGGCGCGCGGTTTCGTGCTGATGCCGCTCGCCGACGTCGCACCGGCACTGGAGGTTGAAGGACGCGCGGTCGAATCCTGGCTGAAGGAGGCCGATGTCGCGGGCATCGAGCCCGCGAGCGCCGGTGCGGAGTGGTGGAAGGGCTGAGACCTACTTGATCGAGCCGACGGCGATGTCGTCGAGGTTGCGGTCGAGCGACAGGCCGATGACCGGGACCATCTTGTCCTCGACCTTCACCGAGATGGTGATGTTCATCTTGTTGCTGTTTTCCAGCCGGGCGATCATCGCGCCGTTCAGCTTCTGGCGGTTGATGCCGACGACGACCTTGTTGCCGGCGACCTGGCCGGAGGTGATGTCGAGGCCCTTGCCGGCCGCGCCGTCGAGGAACCTGCCCTTGTAGGTGCCGCCCGCCTTGGTGATCAGCGCCGACATCGGCTGCTTGAAGACGCCGACGCGGCAGAAGCCGTCGAGCTTGATGCCGGCATCCTTGGCGGCGGCGGGGTCGCCCGTCAGGTCGCAATTGAACTTGGTGCCCTTGTACTTTCCGGCGACGATTTCGCCGCTGCCCTGCCAGTTGCCCGAGACCTGCTCGAAAAAGGCCTTGTCGCGCGGGCCGGCGGCAGCCGGATGGGCGAGGGCGGTGGCTGCGAGGATGGCCGCTGCGGAAGCGCGGGCGATCAAAGAGGTGCGCGAGTACATGAACGATCCTTGATGGGCGACGGCCATCTGGCCTGCTCTGACGGGATCAGATTTGCGCGAAAATGGTTAATGGACGGTTTCCCGGCGTCCTGCCTTTTATCGTTTGGCGGGTTCGTGTCCCCTGAGAACCGGGGTGTTGCAGTCCGGTCACGCCTCGTCGCGCCGGCCGGCCGCCGGACCGGGCGTCAGGTCGCTGATGAAATCGCCGATGCCGGGCCGCTTCAGCGCGCGGAAAGGCATAGGACGGCACAGGTCCATGGCGGCGATGCCGATCCGCGCCGTCATCAGGCCGTTGATGACGCCTTCCCCGAGGCGGGCGGAGAGCTTTGACGCGAGCCCGTGGCCGAGCACCTGCTGCACCAGGCTGTCGCCCATGGCGATGGAGCCGGTGACGGCGAGATGGGCGATGACGTCGCGCATCAGCCGCAGCATGCCGATCTTGCCCGGCCGGCCGCCGTAGAGTTCCGCCATGCCGCGCACAAGCCGGCTGCTCTCGTAGACGACATAGCCGAGATCGACCAGTGCGCGCGGGCTGACGGCGGTGACGATGGAGACGCGCTTGGCGGCGCCGAGGATGAGCGCGCGGGCCTCCCGGTCGAGCGGCGCCATCAGCTCGCGTTCGGCAAGGTCGATGAGATGGGCGGCGTCGATGATCTCGCCTTCGGTCTCTGCCAGCCGGGCTCTGCCGCGCGCCGTCTGCGGGCGGGCGGAGGTGAGATGCACGAGCCGGGCGACGATGGCGCGGCCGACTGACGGCGCGGGCGATGCGGCGGCCTCGGCGACATCGCGCTTCACGTCCTGCACGGCGGCCAGGCGGCGCAGGCCCACCAGTTCGCGCAGCACGAGGCCGAGGAGGGCGGTGAGGGCGACGGCGGCGGCCGCGGCCGCGAGATAGCCGAGCCAGTCGTTGCGGCTGAAGAGGTCGCGGATCAGCGCATCGACCCACAGGCCGATGGCGAGCGAGACGAGCAGGCCGAGCGCGCCGAAGGCGATGCGGCCGAGCGTGATGCGGCGCGGGCGGGGCGTCGCGACCGGCGGCGTCAGCTCCGGCAGGTCCACCGTGGTGGCGATGAAGGGGTCCTCGGCATCCGGCGTCAGCCGCACGGCCTCGTCGAAGGCGGCGGGCGCGCGGGGCCGGGCGCGCTCGGGCTGCCTTGCCGTGGCGTCGGGCGGAAGCGAAAAGGCGGCGGGCTTGCGCGGTCGGTCGGTCATGCGAGCCGGTCTCCGATCAGATATTGTAGCGCGCGGTCGAGCCGGATGTGCGGCACGGACAGCTTCAGGCCGCCGCCGGTCTCCTCGATATGGGGCGGGCGAAAGCGCACGAAGTTGAGCAGATGGGGCGGATCGCCTTCGGAATGCGATTCAAGCGCCTTGAAAAGGACATCGGGATCCGCCGGCAAGTCCCCGGGAAATACGGCGGTTTTCCTTTCGCCGTCGAAAACCTCGCCGTCGATCCTCTCGCCTGCCATCGGCACGCCGACGATCACCGGCAGGTCCTCGCCGTCGTGCTTGACGGTCGCCTCGCGCGTGGCGCGCACGGAAGCGAGCGCCATCACCTCGATGCCCGCGCCGCTCATGCCGATGCGCTCGATGGCGCGCTCGACCAGCCGGCGCGTGATGGCTTCGAGCCGCGGGTGGCTTTCGTGGTGCAGGTGGTCGGCCTTGGTGGCGGCGATGACGATGCGGTCGATGCGGCGCGTGACGAAGGAGGAGAGGAAGCTGTTGGCGCCGGCGCGGAAGCAGTCGAGCACGTCGCCGAGGGCGCGTTCGAGGTCGTGCACGGCCTCGGCGCCGCGGTTGATCGCCTGCAGCGCGTCGATGAGCACGATCTGCCGGTCGAGCCGGGCGAAGTGCTCGCGGAAGAACGGGCGCACCACATGCGTCTTGTAGGCCTCGTAGCGGCGCTCCATCATCGCGTGGAGCGAGCCCCTGGCGGGGCTGCCCTTCGGCAGGTTGGGCAGCGGGGCGAAGGTGAGCGCGGGCGAGCCTTCGAGGTCTCCCGGCATCAGGAAGCGGCCGGGCGGCAGGGTCGAGAGCGAGCGCTCGTCGGACTTGCAGGCCTTGAGATAGGCGGTGAAGGCCTCGGCGAGCGTTCGGGCGGTCGCCTCCTGCGCCTCGGCTTGCGGGTCGACCGTATGGGAGAGCGCCAGCCAGTCGCGGGCAAGCTCGGCGCGGACGCCGGACTTCGCGAGCGCCACGGTGTTTTCGCTGAAGGCGCGGAAATCCTGCGCGAGAAGCGGCAGGTCGAGCAGCCATTCGCCGGGATAGTCGACGATGTCGATCGACAGCTTTCCGGGCGAGAACAGGCGGCCCCAGCCGGAGGCGCTTTCGTAGTCGAGCGTGATGCGCAGCTGCGAGATGGCGCGCGTCGAATCCGGCCAGACGCGGTCGGCGACGAGCGCGCGGATATGGTCCTCGTACTGGAAGCGCGGCACGGCGTCGTCCGGCTGCGGCTCCAGCCTTATCTTCGAGACGCGGCCCGAGCGTCCCGCCTCGAACAGCGGCAGGCGGCCGCCGTTGAGGAGGTTGTGCACGAGGGAGGAGATGAAGACCGTCTTTCCGGCGCGCGACAGGCCCGTCACCCCGAGGCGGATCGACGGGCTGACGAGATTGGTGGCGCGGCCGGCCAGCGCGTCGAGCGCGAGCAGGGCTTCGTCGGTAAGGGTGGTCAGGCTAGGCGGCAAGGTCTCTTTCCAGCATCGAAGGCGATATAGGAAACGAAATCCGGCGGGAAAAGAGGCCGCGCCGTTTCGCTCAATGCGCCGGGCGCGGCGTCATGAAACCGGCGAGGCAGGCGCCGCCATAGTCCATTTCCGTCGGGCGCCTGTCGAAATCGAGAATGGCGAGCCCCGCCGTCGGATAGCCGAAGGGCGCGGCCGTCTCGGCGATCTCCTTGCCGACGAGGCGGAGAAAGAACTCCTCGATCATCGGATTGTGGCCGACGATCATCACGGATGTCTCCTGCCGGTCCGCGAAGGCGAGCTCGGCATAGGTGTCCACCGTTCCCGAATAGAGCGAATCGACATAGTCGATCGACAGCTCCTCGCTGATGGTGCGGTGGAACGGTTCTGCGGTCTGGCGGCAGCGCACGGCGGTGGACGAGATGATGAGATCCGGCTTGTAGCCCTGGTCCGCGGCTTCCTCGGCGATCACCTCGGCCTCGGCAAAGCCGTCGTCGTCGAGCGTGCGGTCGAAATCCGACTGGCCGGGACGGGCCCAGGCGGCGCGGGCGTGGCGAAGGATATAGAGCC
The DNA here is from genome assembly GCF_046557955.1 of Shinella agrisoli. Lineage (NCBI taxonomy): Bacteria > Pseudomonadati > Pseudomonadota > Alphaproteobacteria > Hyphomicrobiales > Rhizobiaceae > Shinella > Shinella agrisoli. The sequence continues at coordinate 68,905 of NZ_JBJIEP010000015.1, forward strand.
GGAAGGCCGGCGTGCCGAGAGATGCCAAGTCTGTCCTCCATACGCCCGCGGCCGAGGATCCGCGCCGCTTTCCGACTTCATGTCTTTCCTCGCCGGAAAGATCAACCGGTTTTGCGAACCGGGGCGTTCACGATCGTGTCGGAGGCGGCCCGGTAGGCGAGGGTGTCCTCCAGCCTCTGGGGCCGCGCGAAGTAGTAGCCCTGCATCATGCGGCAGCCGAGGCTCCTGAGCGCGGCGACCTGCTCATGGGTCTCCATGCCCTCGACCACGCAGACGCAGCCGATGTTGCGGCAGAGGTCGACGATCGTCTTGACGATGCTGCGGCTGAGCTCGTTCGTCGCGATGTCGACGATGAAGCTGCGGTCGATCTTGATCTTGGTCAGCGGCAGCTTGTGCACGTAGCTGAGGCTCGAATGGCCCGTGCCGAAATCGTCGAGCGCAATGCCGACGCCGCGTTCGGCGAAACGGCTGAGGTTCTCCGCGGCAAGCGCGAAGTTGCGCATCACCGCCGTCTCCGTCACCTCGATATCGAGACGGGCCGGGCTGACGCCGCTTTCCGCGATGATCTCCAGCAGCGCGTCGACGGTCCTGTTGGAGATGACGTCGCGGGTCGAAAGGTTGATGGAGAGGCGGACATGCTCGGGCCAGGTCCGGGCGGCGTCGAGCGCCTTGCGCATCAGGACCTCGGTGAGGCGGCCGATGATGCCCGCGCGTTCGGCGGCGCGGATGAAGACGCCCGGCGGAACGGGGCCGAGCGTGGGGCTCTGCCACCGGGCGAGGGCCTCGTAGGCGGAAATGCCGTTGGTGTCCGCATCGACCGTCGGCTGGAAGACGAGGTGCATTTCGCTCTCGAAATCGGCCGCGCGCAGCGCCTGCTGAAGGCGGCCCTGCTCGTTGATCTCCGCCTCGTGCTCGGCGGAGAAGACGACCGTCGTGCCGCGGAAATTCTGCTTGGCGAGATAGAGGGCGAAATCGGCGCGGTCGAACAGCCGGTCGGCGGTCGTGCCGGCATCGCCAAGGATCGAGATGCCGAGGGAGCCGGAAACGCGGGCCGTCTGGCCGTTGAAGACGTAGGGTTCCTGCAACACGGCGCAGATGCCGTCCCCGAGCGCGCGGAGCCGGTCGGCGCACGGCTTTCCATGGAAGATGATGCCGAACTCGTCGCCGCCCAGGCGGGCCGGGAAAAGGCCCCGGCCGGCGAAGGCGGACAGCCGCTCGCCGACCTCGACGAGCAGCTTGTCGCCGATGCCGTGGCCGAACGTGTCGTTGACCGGCTTGAAGCCGTCGAGGTCGATGAGGCCGAGCGCGAGGCCGGCGCCGCTCGCTTCCGCCTCCGTGATCCGCTTTTCCAGTTCGGCGCGGAACTGGCGGCGGTTCGGCAGGTTCGTCAGGCTGTCGAGGTTGGCGAGGCGGTGGTTCTCGTCGCTGAGGCGCTGCGTTTCCGCCTGGCGCGCCGTCAGTTCCTTCTGCGACTGGATGAGGGCGCGGAAGTCGCGGTAGTAGGTGAGGAGGATGAACACCATGGCGACGGTGACGAGCGCCACGTTCAGCGCCAGCGCGGTGAAGACGGGGTTGCCGGAGATCGCGAAGAAGACCGTGAACGGACCGAGCACGATCGCCGTCAGGGCGAGCGCTGCGGCGCGCAGGTGCATGAGGCAGAAGATGCAGCCGATCACCGTGTTGGCGATGTAGAATGCGACGTGGGACTGCTGGTAGGCATCGCCGTAGGGGAAGAGGCTGAGCGACCAGGCGCAGAAGCCGGCGCCGAGAAGGGCGGTGAGGCGGTAGGTCGAGCGCAGGCGGCTGACCGCCTCCGCATGCGTATAGAGCCGGTTGCGGCTGAACCACCAGTGGATGAGGCGGAACAGGCTGATGGCATAGAGCGCCGAGGGGATGTGGAGCGTCAGGGAGGCGGGCGCGGCGTTGAAGTGGGTGACGGTCAGGGCGACCGTATTCGTCACCAGCATGAAGTAGAGCAGGGGCACTTGCTTGGTGAAGGCGGCAAGCTGAGCCTGCACGAGCTCCGGATTGCCGGATTCGATCGTGAGAATGGCCTGCATCTGCTTGAACATGAATGCGTGCTCCTGACCCTGCGGAAAGAAAAGCACGAGTTGCTAAAATAAGTCTGAATCCCGCGGGCGACAGTTTCGCGAAAGAAAAACGCGCCATCATCCGCCGTGGAGACGAGAGTCCTGTGCCTATATTCGGGGCAGGCGCGCCGGGGGCGGGGCGTTTTACGGCATCGTTCCGGAGGATTACGGCGGGGATATTGGGGCGCTCGCGCCGGGTGTTTTCGCCATCCCGTTGTAATCTTGATGAAATATTAGTCTGGCACGGTCTAAAATTAAGGCATGCGCGAAAACCGTGGGTAAGTCCCGTCAGGCTTGAATCGCGTTACCCGTGGGGATATACAGCGCGCCTTGAGATGTTCTTCAGGAGAATCGCGTTGAGTGAGAAGATCGATCTTAGCAATTTCGTCCTCGACGAGGACGAGGAGTTCATGAATGCAAACCAGCGGGCTTACTTTCGAGCGAAGCTGAACGCCTGGAAAAACGACATCCTGCGCGAAGCGCGCGAAACCCTCGATCATCTGGCGGAAGAAAGCGCCAACCACCCGGACCTCGCGGACCGGGCCTCCTCCGAAACCGACCGTGCCATCGAGCTTCGCGCTCGCGACCGTCAGCGCAAGCTGATCGCCAAGATCGATGCCGCCCTGCAGCGTCTCGACGAAGGCACCTACGGCTATTGCGAGGAAACCGGCGAACCGATCGGCCTCAAGCGTCTCGACGCCCGCCCGATCGCGACGCTGTCGATCGAGGCGCAGGAGCGCCACGAGCGCCGGGAAAAGGTGTATCGCGACGAGTAGGCCTTCCCGCGGGTCTGAGGAGGCCCGCTGGTTTCATGGCAAGGATCGAACACCGGACATGTCCGGTGCCGGCAGGTCTCGGGCTGCGGGGCATCGGAACGAAAAGCGAAAGCCGTTGGGAACCGGCGTTTCCAACGGCTTTTTTCTGCCCGGGAGGGGCAATTCACGCCTTGCGGTTTGCGGCGATCTCGCCGAGCAGGCGCGCCATCTCCGCTTCCGTTTCCTCGCGGCTCTTTGCCGCCGGCTGCCCCTGTCCGGTCATGGCGGCGGTCTGCGTGGGGTTTGCGGTCGGCTGGGCGCTCGTGCGCGCTGCGTCTGCCGCCGCGGCATTGCTGGCCATCTCGGCTTCGAGGATCTTCTCGAATTCGCTGACCAGCGCCGGATTGTCGGTGGCGCTCGCGGCCGGCCGGGCGATCGCCGTCGCGGTCGCCGCGGGGCGTTGCGCGATCTGGCCCGCGCCTGCCTGCGTCTTCGTCGTTGCGGCCGTCTGCGGCGACAGCACGCGCTGGCGGTTCTGCTCCAGCATCTCCTCGACCCGCCGTTCGGGCGTGCGCTGCTGAACGCCGGCCTGCGCCTGCTGCGCCGCCGTCACCGGCTGGGAGACCGTGCGGGCCGGCACGGCGCGGGACGCGGCGTCGTCGTCGCCCGCATAGAGCACCTTGCCCATGGCGGAGACACCCTCCGGCGCGGCGGCCGGGCGGCGCTCGGCCACCGCCGTCGCCGTTGCGGCGGAGCGCGCGGCGACGGGCGTTTCGGCGATCTTCGCCGGCGTTTCCTGCAGCACCGGCGCAGGCTCCGCGCGCTCGGCCTTGCGAAGGGGCTTGTCCGCTGCCTGGGCGGTTTCGGCCAGCCGGGCGTTTTCGGACGCGCCGGAGACGATGCGGGACTCGATGACGATGTCGGTCGGCCCGCCGATCATGACGAGATGCTCCACGTCGTCGCGGCGCACCAGCACGAGGCGGCGGCGCGTGTCGATCGCGGCGGCATCGAGCACGGCAAGGCGCGGGGTGCGGTTGCGCCCGCCGCGGATGAAGGGCGAGGAGGGGCGGCCCCGGATGATCCAGAGCACCAGCGCAAGGCAGAGAAGGCCCAGCAGCACCACCACGGCGGCGATGACGAATTTCGTGCCGTTCTCTGCGAGAATCTCCTGGAACATGGCGCGGTCACTCCTTGTCGGCAGATGGGCCTTTTCGTCAAGTCGGCAGCATTTGACGGCTTTTTACGGGTTGGTACAAGCGCCCGACGCCGCTTGTCCAGCGCCGATCGCCGTCCTCATCGTCGCCTAACTATGGCAGTGCGCGGAAATTGCGATGGTTCGGGCGGGAATATTCCCTGTGAATTCGCAGCCTTGCTTTCCACGGACGGCTTTTTGCGCTTCCCTCGGACGGATAAACATGATTCTGGCATCGGGTCCGGGCGAAGCGCAGCGCCCGGCTGGTGCAGGCGAGGGAATTGATGACGACGATGAAGCGGCCGGGCGAGGACAATCTGCCGATCGTGGACCGCGGCGTGCGGCCGGCGGTGGCGCTTCGCGTCGTGCTGCTCGCGCTCGTGCTGGCCGCCTCCGCCGGCGCCTTCATCGTCTTCAAGAACCAGCTCGACAACGAGCTCGTGCTGGGCGTCCTCGGCGTGCTCGCCATGGCCGGCATCTTTTTCGTCGTCTCGGCGCTGATCGGCTTCATCGAGATCATGCCGCAGGCGGCCGGCTCTGACGAGCTTGCGCGCTCCTTCCTCGATTCGCACCCGGACGGCATCGTCGTCACCGACCGCAAGGGCCGCATCGTCTACGCCAACGCCGCCTACGGCGCGCTGACCGGCGCGAGGGGCGACGCGGAGGTGCAGACGCTGGAGACGCTTCTGTCGCGCAACCGCGACGCCACCGAGGCCGTCTACCGGCTGACGAACGGCTTGCACGAGGGCAAGGAAGGCGCGGAGGAGTTCCGTGTCCAGAAGGCGCTCAACCCGTCCGCCGCGAGCGGCGCCGGCGCCCACTGGTACCGCCTGAAGGCGCGCGTCCTGCCGAGCCGCCAGAACGGCAAGCCGTCCCTCTACATCTGGCAGATTTCCGACATCACCTCCGAGCGGGACGACCAGGAGCGCTTCTTCAAGGAACTGCAGAACGCCATCGACTATCTCGACCATGCGCCGGCCGGCTTCTTCTCCGCCGGCCGCAGGGGCGAGATCGTCTATCTCAACGCCACCCTGGCCGAATGGCTCGGCATCGATCTTGCGAAATTCCACCCCGGCTCGCTCACCATCGCCGATGTCGTGGCCGGCGAGGGGCTTGCGCTCATCCAGTCCGTGCAGGCCGAGCCGGGCCTGAAGCGCACCGAGACGCTGGACCTCGACCTTCGCAAGACCGACGGCCGGAGCCTGCCGGTGCGCATCGTGCACCGGGTCTCCTCGATGCGCGACGGCGCGCCGGGCGAAAGCCGCACCATCGTGCTGGCGCGCGAGGAGGGAGGCGAGGGCGACCAGTCCGCCTCGATCGCTTCCATGCGCTTCACGCGCTTCTTCAACAATACGCCGATGGCGATCGCCTCCGTCGACGGCGCCGGCCGGATCCTGCGCACCAACGCGCCCTTCCTCAAGCTCTTCTCCGGCGTCGTCTCGCGCGACGACATCGACCGCGGCGCCAAGCTCGAAACCATCGTGCACGAGACGGACCGCCTGCGCCTGCAATCCGCGCTCGATGCCGCAAAGGACCGGCAGGGCGACATCGCGCCGATCGATTCCCTGCACCCTGCGGACGACGGCCGGCATTTCCGCTTCTACGTGAACGCCGTCATCGACCAGAGCGACGAGGCGCCGGAGGAGGCGGCCATCGTCTATGCCGTCGAGATCACCGAGCAGAAGGCGCTCGAGACGCAGATGGCGCAGACGCAGAAGATGAACGCGGTCGGCACGCTCGCCGGCGGCATCGCGCACGACTTCAACAACGTCCTGACCGCGATCCTCCTGTCCTCCGACCACCTGCTGCTTTCCGCGCGTCCTTCGGATGCGAGCTTCGCCGACCTCATGGAGATCAAGCGCAACGCCAACCGCGCCGCGGTGCTGGTGCGCCAGCTGCTCGCCTTCTCGCGCAAGCAGACGATGCGCCCGACCGTCCTGAACCTCACCGACGTCATCGGCGACCTGCGCATGCTCGTCGACCGCATGACGGGCACCAACGTCAAGATCGACGTCGATTACGGCCGTGACCTCTGGCCGGTCAAGACGGACCTCGGCCAGTTCGAGCAGGTGCTGATCAACCTCGCCGTCAACGCGCGCGACGCCATGCCGGAGGGCGGCACGATCACCTTCCGCACCCGCAATGTCCAGGCCGCGGAGATTGCGGCGCGGAACCTGCGCGACCTGCCGCCGGGCGACTATGTCGAGGTCGAGGTCGCCGACCAGGGCACCGGCATCCCGCCGGAAATCATAGACAAGATCTTCGAGCCGTTCTTCACCACCAAGGAGGTGGGCAAGGGAACCGGCCTCGGCCTCTCCATGGTCTACGGCATCGTCAAGCAGTCCGGCGGCTATATCTACCTCGATTCGGAGGTCGGCAAGGGCACGACCTTCCGCATCCTCATGCCGCGCCACACGGAAGAAGCCGTGGCGGAGCCCTCGACGGAAGCCGGGGCGATGCAGGGCGGCGAACAGCACCCCGCTGCCGCGCAGGCTCCGGAGAAGGAGCCGCGCGACCTCACCGGCGGCTCGGCCGTCGTGCTGCTCGTCGAGGACGAGGAGGCGGTGCGCCGCGGGGGCAAGCGCATGCTGGAAACCCGCGGCTACACGGTGCACGAGGCCGGCTCGGGCGTCGAGGCGCTGGACATCATGGAAGAGCTGAACGGCGCCGTCGACATCGTCGTCTCCGACGTCGTCATGCCCGAAATGGACGGTCCGTCGCTTTTGCGCGAACTGCGCAAATCCTATCCGGACCTGAAGTTCATCTTCGTCTCCGGCTATGCCGAGGACGCGTTTGCCCGCAACCTGCCCGCCGACGCCAAGTTCGGCTTCCTTCCCAAGCCGTTCTCGCTGAAGCAGCTTGCCGAGGCGGTGCGGGAAATGCTGGATGCCTGACGCGCCTGGAAAACGGCCGGCACAGCCGGCCGCCTCGCCAGTTCAGTCGGCCATCGCCACGGCGATCTCCGCCGCGAGCCGGGCATTGTTCTCCACCAGCGCGATGTTCGTCTTCAGGCTGCGGCCGTCCGTCAGGCGGAAGAGGCTGTCGAGCAGGTAGGGCGTGACCGCCTTGCCGGCGACCTCGTCGCGTTCGGCATTGTCGAGCGCGCGGGCGATGTAGATCTCCATCTCCTCGCGGGGGATCTCGTCGGCCTGCGGGACGGGATTGGCGATCAGCATGCCGCCGTCGACGCCGAGCTGGTCGCGCACCGCCTGGAAATTGGCGATCGCCGCCGGGCTGTTCAGCGTCAGCGGGCTTTTTAGGCCGGAATCGCGCGACCAGAAGGCGGGGAAGTTCGGGCTGTCGTAGGTCACCACCGGCACGCCGCGGGTCTCCAGCACCTCCAGCGTCTTGGGGATGTCGAGGATGGCCTTGGCGCCGGCGCAGACGACGATGACGCCGGTGCGCGACAGCTCGTCGAGGTCGGCGGAAATGTCGAAGGTCTCTTCCGCCCTGCGGTGCACGCCGCCGATGCCCCCGGTGGCGAAGACCCTGATGCCGGCGCGGGCGGCGGCGATCATCGTCGCGGCGACCGTGGTGGCGCCCGTGCGGCGTTCCGCGATGGCGAAGGCGAGGTCGGCGCGCGAAAGCTTCATGGCGCCCTCGGTCCTGGAAAGCGCCTCGAGCTGCGCTTCCTCGAGGCCGATGTGCAGCACGCCGTCGATGACGGCGATGGTCGCCGGCACGGCGCCTTCCTCCCGGATGATCCGCTCGACGCTGCGCGCCATGTCGAGGTTTCCGGGATAGGGCATGCCGTGCGTGATGATCGTCGATTCGAGCGCGACGATGGGCGCGCCGCGGGCCTTGGCGGCGGCGACTTCGTCCGAATACTGCATCGGCAGGAGGGAGGAGGCGGGTCTGGTCATGCTGTGTCCTTGCGGAGTTTCGGGCAAAAAAATCTCATGACAGGATTTCGGCCTGCGGCACAAGAGAAAGTGCGTCCGCAAGCGCGGCCTGCGACATTTCCTCGGCCACGGCGAGAGGCGAGCGCACGGTGATCGCCGCCGCCGCCACGCCATGGCGCAGGGCCTCGCCGATCCGCGCGCCGCCGAGGAAGGCGCTGAGGAAGCCGGAGGCGAGCGAATCTCCCGCGCCGGTGACGTCGCCGAGGGCCGGAACCGGCGGCGGCTTGACGACGACGGCGCCGTTCGCGTCGAAGGCGATCACGCCCCTGCCGCCGCGCGTCACCACGCCGGCCGGAAGGCCCGCCGCGCGCAGCGCCTCCGGCCAGCCGGCGGGGTTTTCCGGCGCCGCGCCCGTCAGCGTGCGCGCCTCGGCCTCGTTCATGAACAGGAAGGCGAGGCCGGGAAGGCTGTCGCGGAAGCGTGCGACCTTGGCCGGCGATATGGCGATGCCGGCGATCGGCACGCCTCCCGCCCTTGCCGCCCCGGTCATGGCGGCAAGCGTCTCGGCCGGCAGGTTCGCGTCGGTGAGGACGAGGCCGGCCGCCGCCATCGCCTCGCGCAGCGCGCGCTGCTGCAGGCGCCGCGGCGAGAAGAGGCGGTAGAGATCCATGTCGGCCAGCGCGATGACGAGGTTGCCGTCCCGCTCGATGATCGCCGTGTAGCTCGGCGTCGCCCGGTCGAGGAAGATGAACGGCGTGTCTTCGACGCCCGCCGCTTGCGCCGCCGCGGCGACGATGTCGCCGTCCGCATCGCCGCCCCGCGGCGAAACGAGGCGTACGCTGTGGCCGAGCCGCGAAAGATTGCGCGCCGCGTTGAAGGCGCCGCCGCCCGCCTCCACGAACCAGCTTCCGGGATTGCTGGCCCCCGGCACCGTCTCTCCGGTTATGCGCCCGCGCCTGTCCACATGGGCGCCGCCCATCACCAGTATCGTCCTGCCCGTCATCGCCTTCCTTCACGTCCCTTCGCCGATTCGGCCGCCGCCGCCCGCTCGGGCGGCCGGTCCCGCCCTGTTCCCGCGCGGCTTCCGCGCACCCGAAACGAAAATAGAACACCCCCTCGATTCGCAAAAATATTCAAATGGATGAATGCACCTTGCAAAACGAGAACAAAATGTGTACATAGCTTTCATCGGCGGCTTCGTTGCCTGTCTTGCTTCAATAACCTAAAGGTGGACCAAATGGCACAGAACACTTTGCGGCTCGTAGAGGATAAAACAGTGGATAAAAGCAAGGCACTCGAAGCGGCTCTCTCCCAGATCGAGCGCTCCTTCGGCAAGGGCTCCATCATGAAGCTCGGCTCGAAGGACAGCGTCGTGGAGATCGAGACGGTCCCGACGGGTTCGCTCAGCCTCGACATCGCGCTCGGCGTCGGCGGCCTGCCCAAGGGGCGCATCATCGAGATCTACGGCCCGGAAAGCTCGGGCAAGACGACGCTGGCGCTGCAGACCATTGCGGAAGCCCAGAAGAAGGGCGGCATCTGCGCCTTCGTCGACGCCGAACATGCGCTCGACCCGGTCTATGCCCGCAAGCTCGGCGTCGATCTCGAAAACCTCCTCATCTCCCAGCCCGATACCGGCGAGCAGGCGCTGGAGATCACCGATACGCTGGTCCGCTCCGGGGCGATCGACGTGCTCGTCGTCGACTCGGTGGCCGCGCTCACGCCGCGCGCCGAGATCGAGGGCGAGATGGGCGAAAGCCTGCCGGGGCTCCAGGCGCGCCTGATGAGCCAGGCGCTGCGCAAGCTGACCGCCTCCATCTCCAAGTCGAACTGCATGGTCATCTTCATCAACCAGATCCGCATGAAGATCGGTGTCGTCTACGGTTCGCCGGAAGTGACGACGGGCGGCAACGCGCTGAAGTTCTATGCCTCGGTCCGCCTCGACATCCGCCGCATCGGCGCGGTCAAGGAGCGCGACGAGGTGATCGGCAACCAGACCCGCGTCAAGGTCGTCAAGAACAAGATGGCGCCGCCCTTCAAGCAGGTCGAGTTCGACATCATGTACGGCGAGGGCGTCTCCAAGACCGGCGAGCTCATCGACCTCGGCGTCAAGGCCGGCATCGTGGAGAAATCGGGCGCCTGGTTCTCCTACAACAGCCAGCGCCTCGGCCAGGGCCGCGAGAACGCCAAGACCTTCCTTCGCGACAATCCGGACCTCGCCCGCGAGATCGAGACCGCGCTGCGCCAGAATGCCGGCCTCATCGCCGACCGGTTCCTCGAAAACGGCGGCCCGGATCCCAACGACAGCGGCGACGCGGCGGAAATGTAATCGCCGCGCAACGCTCTCAAAAAACTCGAAGGACCGGCCTCTTCTTCGCGAAAGGCCGGTTTTTTGATGTCTGGACAGGGCGCGAGGCGGGCGATAAAAGCCTTCAGTTCTCGCGCGCTCCGGGTTTTTCGGCCTTTCCGCAAGACAGGCGGCGGGTGCGTGACGTTTCGACGGAATTCGCGGATGGACGGCCCTGATCGGCCTTCCGGGCGGGCGCTCCGGCCGGCGAGGCGGCTTGGCCGTCGTTGCAGGGACAATTGGGTGGGTGATGCGCCGCTTTCCGGCGCGGACAGTGCAGAGATGAAGGACGCGATATGAGCGGCGTGAATGACATCCGGTCGACTTTCCTCGACTATTTCCGCAGAGAGGGCCACGAGGTCGTCCCGTCCAGCCCGCTCGTGCCGCGCAACGACCCGACCCTGATGTTCACCAATGCCGGCATGGTGCAGTTCAAGAACGTCTTCACGGGCCTTGAGACGCGCCCCTATTCCACGGCGGTCACCGCACAGAAATGCGTGCGCGCCGGCGGCAAGCACAACGACCTCGACAATGTCGGCTATACGGCGCGTCACCACACCTTCTTCGAGATGCTCGGCAATTTCTCCTTCGGCGACTATTTCAAGGAGCGCGCGATCGAGCTTGCCTGGAACCTGATCACGAAGGAGTTCGGCATCGACAGGAACCGGCTGCTCGTCACCGTCTACCATACGGACGACCAGGCCTTCGACCTGTGGAAGAAGATCGCCGGCCTTTCCGACGACCGCATCATCCGCATCGCGACGAGCGACAATTTCTGGGCGATGGGCGATACCGGCCCGTGCGGTCCCTGTTCGGAGATCTTCTACGATCACGGCGACCATATCTGGGGCGGCCCGCCGGGCTCGCCGGAGGAGGACGGCGACCGCTTCATCGAGATCTGGAACCTCGTCTTCATGCAGTTCGAGCAGCTCACCAGGGAAGAGCGCGTCGACCTGCCGCGCCCGTCGATCGACACCGGCATGGGCCTCGAGCGCATCGCCGCGCTGCTGCAGGGCAAGCACGACAACTACGACATCGACCTCTTCCAGGCCCTGATCAACGCGTCCGTCGAGGCGACCGGCGTTCCGGCCGAGGGCGAGGCGCGCGCCAGCCACCGCGTCATCGCAGATCACCTGCGCTCCTCCGCCTTCCTGATCGCCGACGGCGTGCTGCCGGCCAAGGATGGCCGCGGCTACGTGCTGCGCCGCATCATGCGCCGCGCCATGCGCCATGCCCAGCTCCTCGGCGCGAGGGAACCCTTGATGTGGCGGCTCCTGCCGACGCTCGTCGGCGAGATGGGCCGCGCCTATCCGGAGCTGCAACGCGCCGAAGCGCTGATCTCCGAGACGCTGAAGCTGGAGGAGACGCGCTTCCGCACCACGCTGGAGCGCGGCCTCAACCTGCTCTCCGACGCCACCGCGACGCTCCACAAGGGCGACACGCTCGACGGCGAGACCGCCTTCAAGCTCTACGACACCTACGGTTTCCCGCTCGACCTCACGCAGGACGCGCTGCGCGGCCGCGGCATCGGCGTCGACCTTTCCGGCTTCACCGACGCCATGGAGCGCCAGAAGGCGGAAGCCCGCGCCCATTGGGCCGGCTCCGGCGAGGCGGCGACGGAGACCGTCTGGTTCGAGCTGCGCGAAAAGCTCGGCGCGACGGAATTCCTCGGCTACGACACCGAGACCGCCGAAGGCGTCGTCGAGGCCCTCGTCAAGGACGGCAAAACTGTCGATGATGCCAAGGCCGGCGAGACGGTGCAGGTGGTCCTCAACCAGACGCCGTTCTACGGGGAATCCGGCGGCCAGGTCGGCGATACCGGCACGATAACCACCGACACGGCCCGCCTGACGGTGACCGACACGCAGAAGAAGGGCGACGGCGTCTTCGTGCACAGCGCGGTCGTCGAGGAAGGCGAGATCAGGGTCGGCGATCCGGTGGCGCTTGCGGTCGATCACGCCCGCCGCGCGCGCCTGCGCGCGAACCACTCGGCGACGCACCTGCTGCACGAGGCGCTGCGCGAGGTGCTCGGCACCCATGTCGCGCAGAAGGGCTCGCTGGTCGCGCCCGAGCGTCTGCGCTTCGACATTTCGCATCCGAAGCCCATCTCGACCGAGGAACTGCGCGTCATCGAGGACATGGCGAACGAGATCGTCGTGCAGAATTCGCCCGTCACCACCCGCCTGATGACCGTGGACGACGCGATCGCGGAGGGCGCGATGGCGCTCTTCGGCGAGAAGTACGGCGACGAGGTCCGCGTGGTCTCCATGGGCACCGGCGTGCGCGGCGCCAAGGCGAACCGGCCGTATTCGGTCGAGCTCTGTGGCGGCACGCATGTCTCGGCCACGGGCGAGATCGGCCTCGTGCGCATCGTCTCCCAGAGCGCGGTCGGCTCCGGCGTGCGCCGTCTCGAGGCGCTGACGGGCGAGGCGGCGCGCGCCTATCTCGCCGAGCAGGACGAGCGCGTGAAGGCGCTGGCGACGGCGCTCAAGGTGCAGCCGGACGAGGTGCTCGCCCGCGTGGAAGCGCTGGTCGACGAGCGCCGCAAGCTGGAGCGCGAGCTGACCGAGGCGAAGAAGAAGCTGGCGCTTTCCGGCGGCTCCTCCGGCGGCGAGGAGGGCGTGCGCGACGTCGCGGGCGTCAAGTATCTCGGCAAGGTCGTCACCGGCGTCGAGCCGAGGGACCTGAAGGGCCTGGCCGACGAGGGCAAGAAGAGCCTCGGTTCCGGCGTCGTCACCTTCGTCGGCGTCTCGCCGGACGGCAAGGCGAGCGCCGTGGTCGCCGTGACGGACGACCTGACGGGGCGCCTCAGCGCGGTCGATCTGGTGCGCCGCGCCTCCGAAGCGCTCGGCGGCAAGGGCGGCGGGGGCCGTCCCGATATGGCGCAGGCCGGCGGTCCGGACGGCGCCAGGGCGGCCGATGCCGTCGAGGCCGTCGCGACGGCGATCGCCGGCTGATCGCCCCATCTTTACACAGGTAACGATACGGCGGCGGGTGGGCAGCCCGCCGTTTGTTTGCGAAGTCTTCAAGGTTTTTGCCTAGCATCCCGTGCGTGCGGAGTGCGTGTTTTGATTGAAGACATCATCAGTATATCAACCTTGATGATTTGTACTTTCCTGGCGACCACGGTCGCCGGGATTTTCATGCTTCAGGTGTGGCTGACCGACCGGCGCCATGCGGCCGCCGGCTACTGGTGCCTTGCCATGTGGGTCGGCTCCTTCTGCACGCTGCTGTTCACGCTTCGCCCCTTCGGGTTTCCGCTCGTCACCGTCGGCCTCGGCAACGGGCTCGCCTCGCTCGCCTATGCCTTGATGTGGGCGGGTTTCCGGGTCTTCGACCGCCGCACCGTCTACCCGCTCGTCGTGCTGGGCGGGCCGCTCCTCTGGACCGTCGCCTATCTCGGCCTGCCCCCGGTGGCGCAGGACGTGAACGTGCGCATCGTCCTCACGTCGGCGATCGTCAGCACCTATTCCGCCTGGATCGGCGTCGATGTGTGGCGCGGGCGACGCGACGAGCATCTGCCGACGCGCACCATGTCGGCCATCTTCTTCCTGACGCACGGCCTCATCTATTCCCTGCGCATTCCGATGGCGATCGTCTCGCCCGCCGCCCTCGGCAACGGAACGGCCTATTCCGCCTGGTTCGCCCTCTTCTCGCTCGAACTCTTCGCCCATACGATCCTCGCCGCCGTCGCCATGCTGGTGCTGATCAAGGAGCGCGGCGAAGCGCTCTACCGGCAGGCCTCGCGCACGGACGTGCTGACCGGCATCGCGAACCGCGGATCGTTCCTCGACGACGTGCAGGCGCGCCTTGCCGGCAGGGCGCAGGGCACGCTGATGATCTTCGACCTCGACCGGTTCAAGGCGGTCAACGACACTTACGGCCATGTCGCGGGCGATACGGTGCTGACGGGCTTTTCGGCGCGCGTTTCCTCCCGGCTGGAGGAGGGCATGCTGTTCTGCCGCTTCGGCGGCGAGGAGTTCGCGCTCTTCGCGCCGCGGCACGACATCGAGCGGGCGCAAGCCTTCGCGGAGATGCTGCGCCGCGACGTCGCCGCCATGTCGGTTTCCTGCGAGGGGCGCGAGATCGGCGTATCGGTGAGCATCGGCCTTGCCGATGCGGCCACCTTCGGCGCGGATTTCGACCGCCTGCACTCGGCCGCCGACAGGGCGCTCTATGCCGCGAAGGAGGCCGGCCGCGACCGGGTCGTGCGGGCAACGCCCGCCGCGGAGCTCGCCGGCCTTGCCGGGCGCATGCGCGCACAGGTCGTGCCTGCCGCGGGCGCGGCCGTCGCCGGCTAGCGCGCGGCCCCGCCGGCTGCGATCTGCGCCATGGCAGCGTCCGCCGTCGGCGTGAAGGTCACGCGCGGCGCATGCAGCTCATGCGCCTCCAGGAGCCGCCGCATGTCGGGTTTCAGCCCCGCGATGAACACGCGCACCCCGGCGCGCTCGGCCTTGCGGACAATGCCTTCGATGACGCTGGCCGCGGTCGAATCCAGGAGCGGCACATCGGTGCAGTCGAGCACGAAATTGCGCCGCTGATCGGCGATGCGGTCGAGCACGGAGCCCACGCTCGCCGCCGCGCCGAAGAAGAAGACGCCGCTGATGCGATAGATCACCGTGTCCGGGTCGTCCGCCACCACCGGTCTTTCCGGCAGGCCGCTGTCCTCCCCGGCGTCCTCGATGGCGCGCACGAGGCGCGGCACGGTTTCCTCCCTGATGTCGACGGCCTTGCCCATGCGATCGATGAAGAGCACGGCGCCGAGCAGGAAGCCGACGACGATGCCTTCCGTCAAATCGCGGAAGACGACCAGCAGGAACGTGACGGCGAGCACGGCCGCATCGCCGCGCGAGGAGCGGAAGAGGGCGGCGATGGCGGGCCGCTCGACCATGTTGAACGAGACGACCGCGAGCACGCCGGCGAGCGCCGCGAGCGGGATATAGCTTGCGAGCGGCGCGGCGACGAGCATGAAGAGCAGCAGGAAGACCGCGTGCAGCATGCCGGAGACCGGGCTGGTGGCGCCGGAGCGCACATTGGTGGCGGTGCGCGCGATGGTGCCGGTCACGCAGATGCCGCCGAACAGCGCCGAGCCGATATTGGCGAAGCCCTGGGCGACCAGCTCCATGCTGGAGCGATGCCGGCGGCCGGTCATGCCGTCGGCGACGACCGCCGAAAGCAGCGATTCGATCGCGCCGAGCAGGGTGAAGGCGACCGCATCCGGCAGCACGGCGATGACGAGCTCCGGCGAGAAGGACGGAAGGGCCGGCACGGGCAGGCCGCGCGGTATGCCGCCGAAGCGGCTGCCGATCGTATCCGCCGGCAGCGAGAGGAGGGCCGTCGCGACGGAGGCGACGGCGACGGCGATGAGGAGGTTCGGCCAGGACGGCCGGAAGCGGCGGAGCAGCAGGATGACGGCGATGGTGAGCCCGGCGACGCCGAAGGCGGCGGGATTGAATGTCGGCCGGGCGGCCCAGAGCGCGGCGAGCTTTTCGAGGATGGGGCCCGGCTCGCGCCCGTCGAGTTTCAGGCCGAAGAGCTCGCCGATCTGGCTGGCGAAGATGATGACCGCGATGCCGGCGGTGAAGCCGACCGTCACCGGGTAGGGAATGAACTTTATGTACTTGCCGAGCCGGAGGTAGCCGGCAAGCGTCAGCATGACGCCGGACAGCAGCGTGGCGAGCAGCAGGCCTTCGACGCCGTGGCGCGCGACCGTGGCCGAGACGAGCACGATGAAGGCCCCCGCCGGGCCGCCGACCTGGAACCGGCTGCCGCCGAGCGCGGAAACGAGGAAACCGCCGATGATGGCGGTATAGAGCCCGCGGTCCGGCGTGACGCCGGAGGCGATGGCGATCGCCATGGAGAGCGGCAGGGCGACGATCGCCACCGTCAGCCCCGAAAGCGCATCGGCCCGCAAACGCGCCGGGCCGTAGCCCTCCGCGAAAACGCTGGCGAGCTTGGGCGTCAATGTATCGGTCATGGGAGCCTCGGGAGACCGGTGGGTGGGGGAAACGGGAGCCGGCGAGGGCATCTCACGCCGAGTCGCCCATTTTTGCAATAACGGAAGGCGAAGCCTTGCGAAAATTGCAGAACGGAAGAAAGCGCAGGATTTGTGAAATCGGCCCGTTTTCCGCCTATCCCTACGCGAACATGGGTGTGACCTATCGCTGGCTCTACGGCACCTGAGACGCCGGGCGGAGGCGGCGGCCGGGCTGTCTGACGGGCCTTGCCCAGCCGCGGCGGCGAGCGGATGTTCAGTCCTTCGCCGCCTGAAGCTGGCGATGCATTTCCTCGTCGTCGAGGGCGGTTGCGCGCTTGCTGGCCGGCCGGTCCTTCAGGCGGTCCCAATAGGCCTTGAATTCGGGCCGCGGCTCCAGCGTTCCGAATTGCAGGCCCCAGCTCACTTGGGCGCCGACATAGACGTCCGCTGCCGTGAAGGTATCGCCGGCGATGAAGGGATGGCGCGTCACCGCGAACGACAGGGTATCCATCACCGATTCAAAGCTGCCGCAGCCGATGCTGCGCAGGCGCTCCTTCGGCACCTCGATCCCGAAGCTCTTCAGCGAGGCCGCCGTTTCCAGCGGCCCGGCCGCGAAAAAGAGCCAGCGGTAATAGTCGCCGCGCTTGTCCGTCGACGGCGCAAGGCCCGCCTGCGGAAAGGCATCGGCGAGATAGGCGCAGATGGCCGCCGCCTCGCTGACGACCGTCCCGCCGTGGCGGATGGCGGGCACCTTGCCCATCGGATTGACCGCGAGATAGTCGGGCGACTTCATCGAGCCTTCGAATGTCAGCCATTCCGTGCGGTAAGGCACGCCGACCTCCTCCAGCATCCAGCGGGCGATGCGCCCGCGCGACATCGGGTTGCTATAGAAAACCAGGTCCTCGGCCATGCCTTCCTCCTCTGCAAGCGGCGGAACGGAGGATAGGGCGCGGTGCGACGGCCGCAAGGGCAGGAAACGAAAAAGCCCGGCGCTCGGCCGGGCTTTTCGTGGATGTTTCGGCTCAGGCCGCCATGGCCTTTTTAAGGTTCTCGTCGATCTTGTCGAGGAAGCCGGTGGTGGAGAGCCACGGCTGGTCGGGACCGATGAGGAGCGCGAGGTCCTTCGTCATGAAACCGGATTCGACGGTCTCGACGCACACGCGCTCCAGCGTGTCGGCGAATTTCGCCAGCTCGGCATTGCCGTCGAGCTTGGCGCGGTGGGCAAGGCCGCGCGTCCAGGCGAAGATCGAGGCGATGGAGTTGGTCGAGGTTTCCTCGCCCTTCTGGTGCTGGCGGTAGTGGCGCGTCACCGTGCCGTGCGCGGCTTCCGCCTCGACGGTCTTGCCATCCGGCGTCATCAGCACGGAGGTCATCAGGCCGAGCGAGCCGAAGCCCTGGGCGACGATGTCGGACTGCACGTCGCCGTCGTAGTTCTTGCAGGCCCAGACATAGCCGCCGGACCACTTCAGCGCCGAGGCGACCATGTCGTCGATCAGGCGGTGCTCGTACCAGAGCTTCTCGGCCTTGAACCTGTCGGCGAACTCCTCGTCGAACACCTTCTGAAAGATGTCCTTGAAGCGGCCGTCATAGGCTTTCAGGATGGTGTTCTTGGTCGAAAGGTATACCGGCACCTTGCGCTGCAGGCCGTAGTTGAACGAGGCCCTGGCGAACTCGGTGATCGACTCGTCGAGGTTGTACATGGCGAGCGCCACGCCGGCGCCGGGTGCGTCGTAGACGTCGTGCTCGATCGTCTGGCCGTCGTCGCCGACGAACTTGATCGACAGCTTGCCCTTGCCGGGGAACTTGAAGTCGGTGGCGCGGTACTGGTCGCCGAAGGCGTGGCGGCCGACGATGATCGGCTTGGTCCAGCCCGGAACGAGGCGCGGCACGTTCTTGCAGATGATCGGCTCGCGGAAGATGACGCCGCCGAGGATGTTGCGGATCGTGCCGTTCGGCGACTTCCACATCTTCTTCAGCTTGAATTCCTCGACGCGGGCCTCGTCCGGGGTGATGGTCGCGCACTTGACGCCGACGCCGTGCTTCTTGATGGCGTTGGCCGCGTCGATCGTCACCTGGTCGTTGGTGGCGTCGCGGTTCTCCATGCCGAGGTCGTAGTATTCGAGGTCGATGTCAAGGTACGGATGGATCAGCTTGTCCTTGATGAACTGCCAGATGATGCGCGTCATCTCGTCGCCGTCGAGCTCGACGACGGGGTTGGCGACCTTGATCTTTGCCATGAGAGCCTCGTGTTTTGTAGGGGCTGGGATGCCCCGGAGCGTGGACTTGAAAGAACCGCTTGGCCCTATAGCACTCACGGCCGGGAAGGCAAAGCCGACCAATGGCTGAGGCGGTTTATTTTCGCGCGGCGGCGGAATAAGTTCCGCCCGAATCCCGTTCGGGGAATTTGCCCGAGGAGGCCGCCGTACCCATGGAGAATGTGATGCCGCGTTTCGCTCTCGCTGCGCTTGCCCTTGTGCTTCCGGTTTGCGCCGAGGCCGCCGATTTCAAGGCGCCGGTTTCGGAAATCATGTCCGCGGCGGCGGCCAACTGGCAGGATACCGGCCCGAACGGCGAGGCTCCGCCCAATGTCGACTACTTCTCCGAGGATTTCCTGAAGCGGCTCTACAGCAGGGATTTCGTCGCCAGATACCGGGAGGCCGCGAAGTACCCGGCCTATGACGACGGCGGCTCTCCCTTCGACTACGATCCGGTCATCGGCGGCCAGGACGGCTGTGCGCTGAAGGACGTGACGATCACGGAAGGCCGGCCGGCGGATGGCGCGGAAGACGTGACCGTGACCTTTGACAACAGCCATTGCTTCGGCGAGCGTGCCGCCGGCTGGGAACCGGAAAGGCTTGTCTTCAAGCTCGTCGAGGAAGACGGTCGCGCGGTCATCGACGACATCGAGCGGCCGAGCTTCGAGGAGGGGGCTTCGCTGAAGAAGGAAATGGCCGAGCTGGCGGAATACGGCGCGCAGGAGGCGGCCGGCGGCGGCAGCGGGAGTGCCGAATAGGTGGCGCCGCACTTTTCATTTCCGCCCGATTGTGCCAGTGAGGCCCCATCTTTCTAGGGACATATGGGCATGGCAGGCACGAACAGCGAACGCAGGCTGATCGCCGAGGGACCGGCGATCATCCTCGTTCATCCGCAACTGGGCGAGAACATCGGCATGGTCGCGCGCGCCATGGCGAACTTCGGCCTCGCGGAACTGCGCCTCGTCAATCCGCGGGACGGCTGGCCGAGCGAGAAGGCGATCTCGGCCGCCAGCAAGGCCGACCATGTCATCGAGGCGGCGAAGGTCTATCCCTCGCTGGAGGAGGCCGTCGCCGATCTCGAATTCGTCTATGCGACGACGGCGCGCGACCGCTACGGCTACAAGCCGGTGCGCTCGCCGGTGGTCGCGGCGGACGACCTGCGTGTCCGTTTCCGGGCAGGGCAGAAGACCGGCATCCTCTTCGGCCGCGAGCGCACGGGCCTCACCAACGAGGAGATCGCGCTGGCCGACGAACTGGTGACCTTCCCGGTCAACCCGGCCTTCGCCTCGCTCAATCTCGCCCAGGCCGTGCTGCTTATGAGCTACGAGTGGATGAAGAGCGGCCTTGCCTCCGTCGCGGACACGCCCTTCGACGCGCTGCCGCAGCGCCCTGCCAGGAAGGAGGAGCTGCAAGGCCTCTTCGACCACGTGGAAGAGACGCTGGAGGCGCGCGGCTATTTCCGGCCTGCCGAAAAAAAGCCCAAACTGGTGGAGAACCTGCGCGCCATCCTGACGCGTCCTTCCTTCACCGGCACGGAGATACAGGTCTTGCGCGGCGTCATTTCCTGCCTCGATCGCTTTACCCGGGAATCGCCGCGCGGGGCGGCCAGTCCCAACCGCACCCGCAACCGCCGGCCCAGGGCGCCCCGCGATGTCGAGTAGCGCAAAGCCCGTCCTGATGTTCGACAGCGGCATCGGCGGCCTCACCGTGCTGCGCGAGGCCCGCGTGCTGATGCCGGAGCGGCATTTCACCTATGTGGCGGACGATGCCGGCTTCCCCTACGGCGGCTGGGAGGAACCGGCGCTGAAGGCGCACATCATCGACCTCTTCGCGAAGCTCTTCAACGAGCACGACCCGGAAGTCTGCGTGATCGCCTGCAACACCGCCTTCACGCTCGTCGGCGCGGACCTGCGCGCCGCCTTTCCCCACATGCCCTTCGTCGGCACCGTGCCGGCCATCAAGCCGGCCGCCGAGCGCACCCGCTCCGGCCTCGTCTCGGTGCTGGCGACGCCAGGAACGGTCAAGCGCGCCTATACGCGCGACCTCATCCAGTCCTTCGCCAGCCAGTGCGACGTGCGCCTCGTCGGCTCGGAAAACCTCGCCCGCATGGCCGAGGCCTATATCCGCGGCGAAACGCTTTCCGACGAGGCGGTGCGCGCCGAGATCATTCCCTGCTTCGTCGACGAGATGGGCCGCAAGACGGACATCGTCGTGCTCGCCTGCACGCATTATCCCTTCATGGCGAACCTCTTCCGCAAGCTCGCCCCCTGGCCCGTCGACTGGCTCGACCCCGCCGAGGCGATCGCCCGCCAGGCCCGCCGCCTCGTGCCGCCGCTCGACGCGCTCGCCCCCGGCGAGGACATCGCCGTCTTCACGTCCGGCAAGCCGGATTTTTCGACCTGCCGGCTGATGCAGGGGTTTGGGTTGCGCGTCGTTTGACGCGGCTTTCCCTGTGGGTTTTTCAAAAGCCGGGCGTGACGAACGTGGATTTCGTGTTAGGGCTTGCCGGTTGCCCGGTGGCGGCCGGGCGAATCGAAGATTTCAGGAACGAGGAACGGGATGAAGGTCGGCATCGACATGGGAACGGTGCAGGGCGGCGCACCGGCCAGGCTCGATATCGAGGAACTGCTGGCGACGCGCCTCCTGGTGCAGGGCAATTCCGGCTCCGGCAAGTCGCATCTGCTGCGGCGCCTGCTCGAACAGTCCGCGCAGTGGGTGCAGCAGGTCATCATCGATCCGGAAGGCGACTTCGTCACGCTCTCCGACCGGTTCGGCCATGTGGTGGTGGACGGCGAGCGCACGGAGGCCGAGCTCGTCGGCATCGCGACCCGTATCCGCCAGCACCGCGTCTCCTGCGTGCTCTCGCTCGAAGGCCTCGAGGCCGACGAGCAGATGCGCGCGGCCGGCATCTTCCTGAACGCGCTTTTCGATGCGGACCGCGACCACTGGTATCCGGTGCTCGTCGTCGTCGACGAGGCGCAGCTTTTCGCGCCGGCGGCCGGCGGCGAGGTCTCGGAAGAAGCGCGAAAGCTCTCGCTCGGCGCGATGACGAACCTCATGTGCCGCGGCCGCAAGCGCGGCCTTGCCGGCGTCATCGCCACGCAGCGCCTCGCCAAGCTCGCCAAGAACGTCGCGGCGGAGGCCTCCAACTTCCTGATGGGCCGCACCTTCCTCGACATCGACATGGCGCGCGCCGCGGACCTCCTCGGCCTCGACCGCCGGCAGGCGGAGATGTTCCGCGATCTCCAGCGCGGCTCCTTCGTGGCGCTCGGCCCGGCGCTGTCGCGCCGTCCGCTGCCGGTGACGATCGGGCCGGTCGAGACCTCCGCCCGCTCGACGAGCCCCAAGCTGATGCCGCTGCCGGATGCGCCGCAGGACGTGGAGGACCTGATCTTCACGCCGGATCCGGAAGAGTTTTCGCGTCCGCTCGCACGCCGCGCGCCGCCCCCGCCGCGCCCGACGACGGACATCCTCGCCGAGCTTTCCCGCGCGCGGCCGGAACCCGTGCAGGAGACGGCCAGGACGCCTGTGCCGGAAATCTCCGCCGAGGAGCGCGAAAGCATGCTCGACCAGGCGCTCGCCGAAATCCTCGCCAATCCCGACGCGGCCTTCAGGGCCGATGCCGAGCTGTTCCAGGATTTCCTCGTGCGCTGCCGCATCCGCCGCGTGCCCGGCGCGCCGCTTTCCCTTCCGGCCTTCCGCCGCAAGATGGCCGTCGCCCGCTCCGGTGTCGACGCCGAGACGGCGGCGAGCGAGATCTGGGGCAGGGCGCTCGATCTTTCCCGCAATGTCACCGAGGATCTGCAAGGCGTCTTCCTTCTTGTCGCGCAGGCCGCCGTGCGCGGCCTTGCCTGCCCTTCGGACGCGCGGATCGCGCGGGCCTACGGCACCCATTCGGCCCGCCGCGCCCGCCGCCTGCTCGGCTATTTCGAGGAGCAGGGGCTGGTCGTGGTGCACAGCGACCTTGCCGGCCACCGCATCGTCGCCTTCCCGGATCTCGGCTGCGAGACGCTGCCGGGCGACGCCAACGGGCCAGACCTTGCCGATTCCCACCGCGATGCGGCGGAATAAGCGGATTTTCCGGGCTTTGTTCGTTGACAATTCCATGAAACCCGCCTAATGAGCCCGCCAGCGCCGGGCAGAAATGTCCGGTGTTTCATTTGACATGTCCCGTGGATTCTCCGGTCGCGATCGTGAGGAACCTGTCGGAACCCCAAAAAGGTTCAGAGGAGGGCGTGTTTCCTTCAGCCGGTCCGGCGACGGAGCGGCATAACAAGAACCAGAGGAAATGCGATGAGCAAGCGCGCTGCATCCAAGTACAAAATCGACCGCCGCATGGGCGAAAACATCTGGGGCCGTCCGAAGTCCCCGGTCAACCGCCGTGAATACGGCCCGGGCCAGCACGGCCAGCGCCGCAAGTCCAAGCTTTCGGACTTCGGCGTCCAGCTCCGCGCCAAGCAGAAGCTGAAGGGCTACTACGGCGACATCCGCGAGAAGCAGTTCCGCGCGATCTTCGAAGAAGCCGCCCGCCGCAAGGGCGACACCCCGGAAAACCTGATCGGCCTGCTCGAATCGCGCCTCGACGCGATCGTCTACCGCGCCAAGTTCGTTCCGACGGTCTTCGCCGCCCGTCAGTTCGTCAACCACGGCCACGTCAAGGTCAACGGCGTGCGCGTCAACATCGGTTCCTACCGCTGCAAGCCGGGCGACGTCATCGAAGTGCGCGAAAAGTCCAAGCAGCTCGTCTCGGTCCTGGAATCCGTCCAGCTCGCCGAACGCGACGTTCCGGACTACATCGACGTCGACCACAACAAGATGGTCGCGACCTTCGTTCGCGTCCCGGTTCTTTCCGACGTTCCCTACGCGGTCGTCATGGAACCGCACCTGGTGGTCGAATTCTACTCGCGTTGATCGCGGGCGACACCTTGCGCAATTCGGAAAAGCCGCCAAGAGATTGGCGGCTTTTTCTTTTGGAGGTCGGGCCGTGACGGATTTGCAGGCCATCGTCGAGGACATCCACGCGACACTTTCGCCAAGGCGCGGTGAGGGCCGGGTGGCCGACTACATTCCGCAGCTTGCCCATGTCGATCCCGAGAAGTTCGGCATGGCGGTGGTGACGGTCGACGGCGCGGTGCATCTTGCGGGCGATGCGGAGGAGCCCTTCTCCATCCAGAGCATTTCCAAGGTCTTCACGCTGACGCTTGCGCTCGGCAAGCACGGCGAGGGTATCTGGAAGCGGGTCGGACGCGAGCCCTCCGGCTCGGCCTTCAACTCCATCGTCCAGCTCGAACGCGAGGGCGGCATCCCGCGCAATCCCTTCATCAATGCCGGCGCGATCGCCATCACCGACCTCGTGCTCGCCGGCCATACGCCGAAGGAGGCGATCGGCGAGATCGTGCGCTTCATGCGCTACCTGGCGGACGAGGACGACATCATCGTCGACCAGGCCGTGGCGCGCTCGGAGCAGGCGACGGGCTACCGCAATTTCGCGCTCGCCCATTTCATGCGCTCCTTCGGCAGGCTCGACCACCCGGTCGAACTGGTCCTCGGCGTCTACTTCCATCAATGCGCGCTGGCGATGAGCTGCCGGCAGCTTGCCAGGGCAGGGCTGTTCCTCGCCAACAACGGCACCAACCCGCTCACGGGGCACCGCGTCGTCTCGCATCTGCGCGCGCGGCGGATCAACGCGCTGATGCTGACCTGCGGCCATTATGACGGCTCGGGCGATTTCGCCTACCGCGTCGGCCTGCCGGGAAAGAGCGGCGTCGGCGGCGGGATTCTCGCCGTCGCGCCCGGCAAGGCCTCGGTCGCCGTCTGGTCGCCGGGCCTTAACGAGAACGGCAACTCGCTCATCGGCTCGCTGGCCCTGGAAATGCTGGCGGCACGGACCGGATGGTCGGTGTTCGGGGCTTGATTGTGCCGCCGGTTCGGGGCATTGCAAGCCCATGACCCTCGCCCTTGCCGAAACCGAAGACGACATGCCGGAGGACGGCCGCCATCCGCTCTTCGCGGATGCGCCGCGGAGCGTCTCCTTCAACAAGCTGCGCAAGCGCCTGCTCCGGCAGGTGCGGCAGGCGATGGACGACTTTGCCATGCTGAAGGGCCAGAAGC
Source organism: Shinella agrisoli (assembly GCF_046557955.1). Taxonomy (NCBI): domain Bacteria; kingdom Pseudomonadati; phylum Pseudomonadota; class Alphaproteobacteria; order Hyphomicrobiales; family Rhizobiaceae; genus Shinella; species Shinella agrisoli. The sequence goes on from NZ_JBJIEP010000015.1 coordinate 93,471, forward strand.
GCTGGCTCGTCGGCCTCTCCGGCGGCAAGGACAGCTACGGGCTGCTCGCGCTGCTGATGGACCTTCAGTGGCGCGGCCTGCTGCCGGTCGAGCTCATCGCCTGCAACCTCGACCAGGGCCAGCCGAATTTCCCGAAGCACGTCCTGCCGGACTACCTGAAATCCATCGGCGTCCGGCACCGGATCGAATACCGCGACACCTATTCCATCGTGAAGGAGAAGGTGCCGGCGGGGGCGACCTATTGCTCGCTCTGCTCGCGGCTCAGGCGCGGCAATCTCTATCGCATCGCCCGGGAGGAGGGCTGCGACGCGCTGGTGCTCGGCCACCACCGGGAGGACATTCTCGAAACCTTCTTCATGAACTTCTTCCATGGCGGGCGGCTTGCCGCCATGCCGCCGAAGCTGCTCAACGACGAGGGCGACCTGATGGTCCTGCGGCCGCTCGCCTATGCGGCCGAGGAGGACCTCGCGAAATTCGCCGTCGCGATGAACTTCCCGATCATCCCCTGCGACCTCTGCGGCTCGCAGGACGGGCTCCAGCGCAACGCGATGAAGGCGATGCTGGCGGATATCGAGGCGCGCATGCCCGGCCGCAAGGACGCCATGCTGCGCGCGCTCGGCCACGCCAATCCGTCCCACCTGCTGGACCCGAAGCTGTTCGACTTCTCCTCCCTCGAAACGGTAAGGCAACAATGACGACGATCGACATCAATGCGCTCGCCCTCGTGCTCGCACAGGCGGCCGAGGCGGAAATCCGCCCGCGCTTCCGCGCCCTCGCCAAGGGCGACATCCGCACCAAGGCGGACGCCAACGACCTCGTGACGGCGGCCGACGAGGCGGCCGAGCGCTTCATAAAGCGCGAGGTGGCGGCGCAGTTTCCGGGCGTGCTCTTCGTCGGCGAGGAATCGGTCGCGGCCGACCCGGCGCTCCTGCCGAAGCTCGCGGAGGCCGATCTCGCCATCGTCGTCGACCCGATCGACGGCACGTTCAACTTCGCCGCCGGCGTGCCGCTCTTCGGCGTGATGGCGGCGATCGTCTCCGGCGGCGAGACCGTCGGCGGCATCATCTACGACCCGATGGGCGACGACTTCGTCATGGCGGAAAAGGGCGGCGGGGCCTGGCAGACCGGCGACCACCGCCCGGCGCTCAAGCTGAAGGCGCGGGGCCCCGCGCCGCTCGAGGCGATGACGGGCATGGCCTCCACGAGCTTCCTCGACCGCGAGCGCCGCGCCCGCATCCTGTCGAACCTCGCCAAGGTCGCCTTCGTCGCCAATTACCGCTGCGCCGCGCACGAATACCGTACCTTCGCGGGCGGCAACCTGCACTACCTCATGTACAACAAGCTGATGCCCTGGGATCATCTTGCCGGCACGCTGATCGCCGAGGAGGCCGGCGCCTATGCCGCCCGCTTCGACGGCTCGGCCTACCGGCCGCACCACGTCGAGGGCGGCCTGCTGCTCGCGCCGGACAGGGAGAGCTGGGAACTGCTGCGGCGCGAGGTCTTCGTCGACTGAGCGGACCATCCCTCATTCAAAGGCCCGGCTGCATGTGCAGCCGGGCCTTTGCTTTTGCGAAACCTCTCCCCGGTCACCGTGGGCTTGACCCGAGGATCCGGGCGCCAAGTTGCGAACGATGCTTCGCTCGACGTCAAACCGCCTTGTTGTGCGGCTGGAACAGCTTGCCGCGCTCGGCGATCAGCACGAAGACCAGGCCGATGATCGACAGCACGAAGAAGCCGAACACCAGCGGCAGGGCCGTGCCGTTGAACGCCTGGCCGATGACGGCGCCGATCACCGTGCCGCCGGCCGTGCCCATGAAGCCGAGCACCGAGGAGGCCGTGCCGGCGACGTGGCCGAGCGGCTCCATGGCGAGCGAGTTGAAGTTCGAGCCGATCCAGCCGAACTGGAACATCGAGACCGCGAAGAGCACGATGAAGATCGCGAACGGCACGTGCGTCGGCCAGGCGAGCGTCAGGAGCAGCCACAACGCGTTCACCGCGAGGAAGCCCACCAATGCGCCGTGCGACAGGCGCCGCATGCCGAACCGGCCGACGAGCCGGGCATTGACGAAGGACGAGAGCGCCATGAAGGCCGCGACGCCCGCGAAGGCGACCGGGAACCAGACGCCGAGCCCGTAGATGCCGACATAGATCTGCTGCGCCGAGTTGATGAAGCCGAAAAGCGCGCCGAAGATGAACGTGCTCGCCAGCGTGTAGCAAAGAGCCACGCGATCGGTCAGCACGATGCGGAAACCGTCGAGGACGGAGCGCACCGTGAAGGGGCGCACGTCCTGCGGATGCAGCGTTTCCGGCAGGCGCAGATACATCCAGGCCCAGACGGCGGCAGCCATGACCGCCATGAACACGAAGATGAGGTGCCAGTCGCCGAACAGCATGACGACCTGGCCCGCGCCGGGCGCCAGCACCGGCACGACCATGAACACCATCATGATCAGCGACATGACCTCCGCCATCGCCCGCCCGCCGAAGATGTCGCGGACGATCGAGACGGTGATGACGCGCATGGCGGCCGAGCCGATGCCCTGGATGAAGCGCAGCGCCAGCAGCGCGGCGAAGCTCGGCACCAGGATCGCCGCCAGCGACGACACGACGTAGATGCCGAGCCCGACGAACATGGGAATGCGGCGGCCGAAGCGGTCGGAGACGGGGCCGTAGAGCAGCTGCGCGAACGCGAAGCCGATCAGATAGGCCGAGATGACATACTGCCGGTGGTTCTGGTTCTCGACGCCGAGGCTGGCGCCGATCTCCTGGAGGCCGGGCAGCATGATGTCGATGGCGAGCGCGTTGAGCGCCATCAGGAGCGCCATGAGCGCAATGAATTCTACCTTGCCCATGCCTTTGAGGCGCTGGGCCGATTCGAGGGAAAGTTCAGACATATCAATTTATTCCATGAAAGAGATAAGGCGCCGCTTGATGCGGCGCCTTTGAAAAAGCCGGCGGCCGGGAAGACCGTAAGCGTCAGGCGGCGCCTTTTATCGAAATACCCTGTCCCTGCAGGTGCGATTGCAATTCGCCCGACTGGAACATCTCGCGCACGATGTCGCAACCGCCGACGAACTCGCCCTTGATATAAAGCTGCGGGATCGTCGGCCAGTTGGAATAATCCTTGATGCCTTGGCGGATGTCGGCGTCGGCGAGCACGTTGATGCCCTTGTAGTCCACACCCACATAGTCGAGGATCTGCACGACCTGGCCGGAGAACCCACACTGCGGAAATTCCGGCGTGCCCTTCATGAACAGGACGACGTCGTTGGTCTTCACTTCGTTGTCGATGAAATCGTGGATGCCACTCATTGCAGTATTCCTTGGCAAATCGGCTTCAAGGGCCGATGCGATGAACCGTTTGCCCTAGATAACAACCTCGGATGACAATTGCCAGAAGCCCCCCGCAAAAAATGCGAGGGGCTGCCTTACCATTCGAGGGGTGTTGCGCCTCAGCCGCGCCTGTCGGGCCTACCGGCTGCGCTGGCGGCTGCGGCTTGCCGCCGTGCGGCGGCGGCTCACCTGCTTGCGCGGGCGCTTGGCGGTCTTCTTTTCCGGCTTCAAGGCGGCTTCCAGAATATCACCAAGGATCCCGCCGGACGCCTTCTTGCGGGTCGTCGTCCTGCGGCGCGCGCGCCGCGTGGCGGACCTGCGCACGCCGGTCTTCTTCAGCACCTCCTTGAGGGCCGCGTCGACCACGCCGCTGACGAGCTCCTTGATGAGGTCGGCCATGGGCGATCAGTCCGGCACGGAGGTCTGGAGGGCGAGGGCGTGCAGGATGCCGCCCATGTTGCCCTTCAGGGCATCGTAGACCATCTGGTGCTGCTGCACGCGGGTCTTGCCGCGGAAGGCCTCCGCGACGACTTCGGCCGCATAGTGATCCCCGTCGCCGGCAAGATCCCTGATCGTGACCTTCGCTCCGGGAATGCCGGACTTGATCATGTCTTCGATATCGCCGGGTGACATAGGCATGTGAACTGCTCCCTTATCGTTATTCCGCGGCGGCAGCGGCGGTGCCGTTGCCGTCCATGAAGTCAGGGAACCACGATTCATGGGTGCTGCGCAATTGCTCAATCGACAGCGACAGGAGGTCGCCCACCACAAGCGCATCCCCGCCCACGACGCCGAGGCGGCGGAACGGGACGCCCGCACCCTCGGCATTGGCGCAGACGAAATTCGCGAGGTCTGCCGGAATGGCGATCACGTAGCGGGCCTGGTCCTCGCCGAAGAGCAGCGCATGGGCCGGGCCGTTCGCTTCCGACAGGTCGATCCTGGCGCCCTTGCCGGAAGCCATGGCCATTTCGGCAAGCGCGAGCGCGAGGCCGCCCGAGGAGATGTCGTGGCAGGCGGTGACCTGGCCGTTGCGGATGGCCGAGCGCACGAAATCGCCGTTGCGGCGTTCGGCGTGCAGGTCCACTTCCGGCGCCGGGCCGTCGACGATGCCGAGCACGTCTCGCAGATAGACGGACTGGCCGAGATGGCTGCCGTCGACGCCGATGAGGACGAGGTGATCGCCGTCCTTCGCGCCGCCGATCCGGGCCATGGCGGACCAGTCGGGCAGGAGGCCGACGCCGGCGATGGTCGGGGTCGGCAGGATCGCGATGCCGTTCGTCTCGTTGTAGAGCGAGACGTTGCCGGAGACGATCGGGAAGCCGAGCGCGCGGCACGCTTCGCCGATGCCCTCTATGGCTTTCACGAACTGGCCCATGATCTCCGGCTTTTCCGGGTTGCCGAAGTTCAGGTTGTCCGTCGCGGCGAGCGGCTCGGCACCGGTCGCGGTGATGTTGCGCCAGCATTCGGCGACCGCCTGCTTGCCGCCCTCGAACGGATCGGCTTCCACGTAGCGCGGCGTGACGTCGGAGGAGAAGGCGAGCGCCTTGGTGGCATGGCCCTCGACGCGCACGACGCCGGCGTCGCCGCCCGGCAGCTGCAGCGAGTTGCCCTGGATGAGCGTGTCGTACTGCTCGTAGACCCAGCGGCGGCTCGACTGGTTCGGCGAGCCGACGAGCTTCAGCAGCGCCTGGCCGTAGTCGTTCGGCTCGGCGACGAGATTGGCCGGCAACGGGGCGGGCTTGCCCGGTTCGCGCCACGGGCGGTCGTATTCCGGCGCCTCGTCGCCCAGCTCCTTGATCGGCAGGTTGGCGACTTCCTCGCCCTGGTGCAGGATGCGGAAGCGCAGGTCGTCCGTCGTCCTGCCGACGATGGCGAAGTCGAGGCCCCACTTGACGAAGATCGCTTTGGCTTCCTCCTCCTTCTCCGGCTTCAGCACCATGAGCATGCGCTCCTGGCTTTCCGAGAGCATCATCTCGTAGGCGGTCATCGCCTCCTCGCGCACCGGCACGAGATCGAGGTTGAGCTCGATGCCGAGGTCGCCTTTGGCGCCCATCTCGACGGCCGAGCAGGTGAGGCCCGCCGCGCCCATGTCCTGGATGGCGATCACGGCGCCGGTCTGCATCAGTTCGAGGCAGGCTTCGAGCAGGCACTTTTCGGTGAAGGGGTCGCCGACCTGCACGGTCGGGCGCTTCTCCTCGATGGACTCGTCGAATTCGGCGGATGCCATGGTCGCGCCGCCGACGCCGTCACGGCCGGTCTTGGCGCCGAGATAGACGACGGGCAGGCCGACGCCCTCGGCCTTGGAGTAGAAGATCGCATCGGACTTGGCGAGGCCGGCGGCGAAGGCGTTGACGAGGATGTTGCCGTTGTAGCGCTGGTCGAACTCCACCTCGCCGCCGACGGTCGGCACGCCGAAGGAATTGCCGTAGCCGCCGACGCCGGCGACGACGCCCGAGACGAGGTGGCGGGTCTTCGGATGGTCCGGCTCGCCGAAGCGCAGCGCGTTCATCGCCGCGACCGGGCGAGCGCCCATGGTGAAGACGTCGCGCAGGATACCGCCGACGCCCGTCGCCGCGCCCTGGTAGGGCTCGATATAGGAGGGGTGGTTGTGGCTCTCCATCTTGAAGACCACGCAGTCGCCGTCGTCGATGTCCACCACGCCGGCATTCTCGCCCGGGCCCTGGATGACGCGCGGTCCCTTGGTCGGCAGCGTGCGCAGCCACCGCTTGGAGGACTTGTACGAGCAGTGCTCGTTCCACATCGCGGAGAAGATGCCGAGTTCGGTAAAGGTCGGCTCGCGGCCGATCAGCGAGAGGATGCGGTCGTATTCGTCCGGCTTCAGCCCGTGGGCGGCAATCAGCTCCGGGGTGATCGGGCGGGTGTTCGAAATGGTCATCGTCGCTCGTCTTGTCGGTGGAGGGCAGGATTGCGGTCTCTTTAGCCTATGCCGTCCTGCGGCGCGACAGGAAAATGACCGCCGGCCACAGGCGGGCGGGGCCTTCAGGCCGGACTGTCATAGCCCGTCGGGCCATGGGCGATGAGGGTGCGCAGCCGCGTGAGGCCGGCGATGACATCCGCGCGGCTTTCCGGCGAGGACAGGCCGATGCGCACGCGGTGGAAGGTCTTCTCCGAGCGGCCGGCCTTGAACTCGTCCTCGTCGTCGATGAGGATGTCCTCCGAAAAGGCGGCCTGGCGGAAGGTGCCGGAGAGCCACGGGTCCGGCAGCTTCAGCCAGAGGAACGGCACGCGCGGATGCGAGTTGAAATCGAGACCGGCGAAAATCTCGCGCGCCCGGGCCTCGCGGGCGCCCACTTCTTCCGAGACCTTTGCGCGGACGGCGTCCGCCGTGCCGGAGAGCACCAGCCGGGCGGCCAGTTCGGCGAGCAGGAACGGCAGGCCGCCGCTCACCATCTTGTGAGCGATGCGCACGCGCTGGGCGAGGTGCGGCGGGCAGGCGATCCAGCCGCCGCGCGCCCCGGCCGAGACGCTTTTGGACAGGCCGCCGACGAGGAAGGTGCGGTCGGGCGCGATCTCGGCAAGCAGCGGAATGCCGTTGTCGATCGTGGCGCCGTAGAGATTGTCCTCGATCAGGAAGACGTTGTGGCGCCTCGCGATGGCGGCGATCGCCCGGCGCCGGTCCTCCGGCATGGTGGCGAGCGTCGGGTTCTGGCCCGAGGTCATCATGAAGGCGAGCTTGGGGTGCTGCTGCACGCAGACCCGCTCGAAATCCTCGGGGATGACGCCGTCGGCATCCGACTCGACCAGGGCGGTCTGGCGGCCGATGAGGGCGGTGCCGCGGCTCACCTGCGAATAGGTGACATGCTCGAAGACGATGCGGTCGCCGGGGGAGGTGATGACCGAGACCGCCGCGATGACGGCTGCATGGGCGCCGAGCGTCGGCACGATGCTTTCGAGGGCAGGCTGCCAGTCGCCCTGCCGCAGCCAGCGGCGGCCGGCTTCCAGCCAGTGCTGCGGAAAATTCCGGGTATAGCTGGCGATCTCGTTCGGCTGCTCGCGGCAGATGGCCGACAGGACCTCGGTGATCGCCGCCGATTGCCCGACATCGGTCGCGGCCGTCGTGTCGAAGCGCAGCTTGCCGGGCGGCGCATGCGCGGCGCGCGTGCCGACCAGCCTGGCGCTGACGGGATCGATGGCGGCGGGATGCCCATCCCCCGACGAGCCGAGCACATACGTGCCGCGGCCGACCTCTCCGCTGACGAGGCCGCGTTCGCGCACCATGCTGTAGGCGCGGCTGACCGTGCCGATCGTCACGCCGATGTCATAGGCGAGGTTGCGCTGCGGGGGCAGCTTGCTGCCGGCGGCGAGCGCGCCCGTGTTGATCGCCTGCTCGATCTGGTCGGCGATGCGCACATAGAGCGGGCCATCGGAGGCCTGGAGGTCGGGAAGCCAATTTGTCATGGTAGCAATTCTTATATTGCACCACTTTCCGAGTCAATTATTCCTTTAATGCACCGATTGTTGCGGCATTTCAGGAGAGATATTATGGCAATTGATACAATCTTCACTGAAGCACGCACCGGAAACCGCAGTTCCACGTTCCTTGTGCTTTATCGAGGATGGCGTGCCTACCGCGCCTGGCGTATCAAGCGGCGCACGCGTCACGCGCTCCTGGAAATGACCGACAGCCAGCTTCGCGATATCGGCGTCAGCCGCGGCGAGGCGCGGCGGGAATTCGCAAAGTCGTTCTATTGGGATTGAGGGGCAGGCCGTCAGCAGCCCTTGCCGCCTGCCGCCCAGCGCTTGACGTCGGCCGTTATGCGCGAGCCTACGGCTTCGCCCATCATCGGGCCGAAGGCGTCGAGCCTGGCCGGATTGCCTTCCGCCTGCACGACGAGCAGCGGGCGCGATTCCGGCGAATTGCGATGGACGACGAGGATGCGCGGGCGGCCGGAGAACGAGTTCAGCTCCGGCGCGAGGCGGTAGGCCTTGAAGGCCGGGTCGCCCGACTTGAACCAGCAGCCGTTCGCTGCGAGTGCGACGCGCTCCATCGTCGGCAATGCGCCGCTATCGACTTTCGGCGCAGGTGTCTTCGACTGGCAAGCGGCCAGCGCCGCGGCGGCGGCGAGCGGCAGAACAAGCTTGGCGGAGAGAAGAGGGCGCATGGAAAGCCTTTCGGGGATGAACATGCACCCTTGATAGCAACAGGGCGTTAAGCAGCGATTACGTCGAGCACCGAAGCGAAGAGGCCACGGCCGTCGGAACCGCCGTGGGCGGCCTCGATGAGGTTTTCCGGGTGCGGCATCAGGCCGAGCACGTTGCCCCTGGCGTTGATCACGCCGGCAATGTCGTTGATCGAGCCGTTCGGGTTGGTGCCCTCGGCATAGCGGAAGACGACCTGCCCGTTGCCCTCGATGGCGGCGAGCGTTTCGGCGTCGGCGAAATAGTTGCCGTCGTGATGGGCGACCGGGCAGCGGATGACCTGGCCCTTCGCATAGGCGCGGGTGAAGGCCGTTTCGGCATTCGCCACTTCCAGCTTCACCTCGCGGCAGACGAATTTCAGCGAGGCGTTGCGCATCAGCGCGCCCGGCAGGAGGCCCGCCTCGAGCAGGATCTGGAAGCCGTTGCACACGCCCAGCACCTTCACGCCCGCCTCGGCCTTCGCCTTGATCGCCTGCATGACCGGCATGCGCGCGGCGATGGCGCCGCAGCGCAGGTAGTCGCCATAGGAGAAGCCGCCCGGGATGACGATCAGGTCGACGTCCGGCAGGTCCGTTTCCGTCTGCCAGACGGTGACCGGCGCCTGGCCGGAGATCTTGGTCAGCGCCGCGATCATGTCGCGGTCGCGGTTGAGGCCGGGAAGTTGGACGACGGCGGACTTCATGGGTGCGGTTCAAACCTTGCCTGGGCCTCGGCGAGCTCGCGCAGTTCGAGGCGGTTTTCGATACGGTCGAGGCGCTGGTCCATCTGGGCGAAGGACCCACGCAGACTATTGATGTCGCCCTGCATGGCATGAATCTGGCTGCGTATGGAGAGGTTGTCCTGACGAAGGTCGCGTTGGCCTTCCTTCAACAGGGCAATGTCCGTCTGGATACGCTTCAGTATTTCATAGACGAGATCCGCATCCACCGTGGTCATCATTCACCTCAACCTTTAAGAGAGGGCGATAGTATAGTTCTCGATTACCGTGTTGGCCAGCAGCTTCTCGCACATGGCTTTGAGGTCGGCCTCGGCCTTGGCGCGGTCGGCGGTCTGAAGCTCGAGGTCGAAGACCTTGCCCTGGCGGACCTGGCCGACGCCGTCGAAGCCGAGGCTGCCGAGCGCGCCTTCGATCGCCTTGCCCTGCGGGTCGAGGACGCCGTTCTTGAGCGTAACCGTTACGCGTGCCTTGATCATGTCTTTCCGTTCCATCCTTGGGAGCGTTTACTTCACCAGAACCGGGCCGGTACCGCGCACGGGCTCGTTCTCGTTGATGATGCCGAGGCGGCGGGCCACTTCCTGGTAGGCTTCGACGAGGCCGCCGAGATCGCGGCGGAAACGGTCCTTGTCCATCTTCTCCTGGGTGGCGATGTCCCAGAGGCGGCAGCTGTCGGGCGAGATCTCGTCGGCGATGATGATGCGCATCATGTCGCCCTCGTAGAGGCGGCCGCACTCGATCTTGAAGTCGACGAGCTGGATGCCGACGCCGAGGAAGAGGCCGGAGAGGAAGTCGTTGACGCGGATGGCGAGCGCCATGATGTCGTCGAGTTCCTGCGGGCTTGCCCAGCCGAAGGCGGTGATGTGCTCTTCGGAGACCATCGGGTCTTCCAGCGCGTCGGCCTTGAAGTAGAATTCGATGATCGAGCGCGGCAGGACGGTGCCTTCCTCGATGCCGAGGCGCTTGGAGAGCGAGCCGGCGGCGACGTTGCGCACGACCACTTCGAGCGGGATGATCTCGACTTCCTTGATCAGCTGCTCGCGCATGTTGAGGCGGCGGATGAAATGGGTCGGGATGCCCATCTTGTTGAGCTGCGTGAAGATGTACTCGGAAATCCGGTTGTTCAGCACACCCTTTCCGTCGATGACATCGTGCTTCTTCTTGTTGAAGGCGGTGGCGTCGTCCTTGAAGAACTGGATCAGCGTGCCCGGCTCAGGACCCTCGTAGAGAATCTTGGCCTTGCCCTCGTAGATACGGCGGCGACGGTTCATGGGATTTTTCTCTTTGTTGGCGCGCTTGGGTCGCGCAGGTGTCATTCGTTTCCGGCTCCATAAACGAATTGCCGCACTTTAACAATCGGCCTCTCGCCCGATCCCCCGATTTCCGGCCTTTCGGGAAGTTTCAGCCGGACGAAAGTTCGCATTGCACTTTTGCCCCCGTTTTGATTTATGAGCTGGGAAACCCAACGGGAAAAAGAATCTACGGGAGTCGGAGATGACCAACATGCAGGATCGGGAAAAGGCTTTCGAGGCCAAGTTCGCGCTGGACGAGGAGCTGCGCTTCAAGGCCGAGGCGCGCCGCAACAAGCTGGTCGGCCTCTGGGCTGCCGGCCTGCTCGGCAAGACGGGCGAGGAAGCGGAAGCCTATGCCAAGGAAGTCGTCGCCGCCGATTTCGAGGAGGTCGGCCATGAGGACGTCGTGCGCAAGGTCAAGGCGGATTTCGACGCCGGCGGCGTAGCCCGCACCGAAGACGAGATCCGCGTGCAGATGATCGAGCTTCTGGCCGTCGCCATCTCGCAGATCGAAGCCGGCTGATCGGATTCCGACTGGATGCATTCCGAGGAGCCGCCCGCCGACCGCGGGCGGCTTTGCCGTTTCTAGAGCGTCCTTTGTGCGTCCGTTCGGACGCACGGCCTAGCGGCTGACGGCGCGGCGGATTTCGTTCTGGAGGTCCCGTACGGTCCCGCCCTGCGCGCGCCATTCCTGGCGCTGCACGAAACCGGGTATCGCTTCGGCCGGCATGGGGCGGGCGAGCGCATAGCCCTGGAGGATGTCGCAGCCGAGCTCGCGCATGATGGCAACGTGGGCCGGCGTCTCGACGCCCTCGGCGATCACTTCGATGTTCAGCGAGCGGCCGATCTCGACGATGGTGCCGACCAGCTTGCGCTGGCCGGGCGAGCGGCTGACGGGCTTGACCAGCTGGCGGTCGATCTTCAGCCGGCGCGGGCTCAGCTTCATCAGGCTGACGATCGAGGCGTGGCCGGTGCCGAAATCGTCGATCTCGATATCGATGCCGAGCTTGCGCATCTCGGCCAGGTTCTCGAGCACCGTGCGGTCGCAATCGTCGAGGAAGATCGATTCCAGAAGCTCGAAGGAGAGCGATTTCGGCGCGATGTCCAGCGTGCGCAGCGAATGGGCAAGCTCCGGATCGTGCAGGCGTTTGGAGGAGACGTTTGCCGAGATCTTGCCGATGCCGATCCCGAGCCGCTGCCATGCGGCGAAGTCGGCGAGCGACTTCTCCAGGACGATCCGGTCGATCATCGCCACGCAATCGAGATCTTCCGCGATCTTCAGAAAGGCATCGGGCGCAAGGATGCCGCGCGTCGGATGGTCCCAGCGCGCCAGCGTCTCGACGCCGGTGATGTCGAGCGTGCGGGCGCAGAACTGCGGCTGATAGTAGGGCAGGAAGCGGCGCTGTTCTATGCCGGAGAGAATGTCGTCGGCGGTCTGCTTGTTGACGATGATCTGCGCCTGGAAGTCGCTCGTGAAGAATTCATGCCGGCTGCGGCCGCGGTTCTTGGCCCGGTAGAGCGCAAGGTCCGCGTTGACGAGCAATTGCTTGGCGTCGATGGCCGCGCCCGACTGGCTGGCGATGCCGACGCTCGCGCCGAAACGGCAGATGTGGCCGTTGAAGGTGACGGGCTTGCGCATGGCTTCGACGATCGCCTCGGCCAGCGTGGCAAGGTTGCGCCCGCCGGAACCGGCGGCGACGAAGACGAACTCGTCGCCGCCGATGCGCGCGACGAAATCGCCGGGGCCCTTCAATTCGTTCAGGACGCTGGCAGCATGCACGAGCATCTGGTCGCCGGCCAGGTGGCCGAGCGTATCGTTGATCTCCTTGAAGCGGTCGAGGTCGATGTGCAGCACGGCGAGCCGGCTGCCGGTCTGCTGCGCCTGCCTTGCCGCCTCCTCGATGGTGGCGTCGAGATAGCGGCGGTTCGGCAGGCCCGTCAGGTGGTCGTGCAGCGCCGTGTATTCGATGCGCGCCCTTGCCGCCTCCAGTTCGTCGTTGCGGGCTTCGGCGAGCTCCTTGGCGCGTTTGAGCTCCTCCTGCAGCCGCACGTCGTCCGTCACGTCCCAGTTCGCGCCGATGAGGCGGGGAACGCCCGCCATGTCGACATAGGGGGCGGCGCGCCCGCGGATGTGGCGGACTTCGCCGTCGCCGCGGATGATGCGGAATTCGTTGGCGAAGTCCTGGCTTCGGAAGATCCCGTCGCTGACCTTCGCCGCGGCCTTGCTTTTGTCCTCGGGGTGCAGCGCGCGTTCCCAGGTGCCGGCATCGGGTTCGCCGGTGAGGCCGTACATCTCGATCATGCGGTCGTCCCAGCGCACTTCATTGGTGCGCAGATTGACCTCGAAGACGCCGATGCGCGAGACGTCGAGCGCCAGCTCCAGCCGGCGCGACATCTGCGCAAGCCGTTCTTCCGCCTCCTTGCGGTCGGTGATGTCGGTATCGGTGCCGGCGATGCGGCTCGGCTTGCCGTCCGCACCGTATTCGACCACCGCGCCGCGGCTTTCGATCCAGACCCAGTGCCCGTCCTTGTGCCGTTCGCGGTAGCTGAAGACGTTGAACGGCGCTTCGCCGCTTTCCTGCTTGGCGATCTGCGCGAGGACGTGCTGCCGGTCGTCCGGGTGCACGCACTGGATCCAGGCTTCGAGCGAGGCATCGACGGGATCGTCCGGCTGCAGGCCGCGGATGGCCCGCCACTGGCGGGAGTAGAAGAGGTCGCCGCGGGCGAAATCGTGGTCCCATACGCCCTGGCCCGCGGATTCGAGCGCATGGTTCCAGCGGCTTTCCCGTTCCGCCAGCTCGAGCGCGTTGCGCTTGCGCTCGTCGACGTCGATCGTCTGCACGATCAGGGCAGGGGCGATGTCCCCGCCCGGAAGCTGCGGCGGCTCGATGAAGGTGGCAAGCACCCAGAACTCCTCGCCGTTCGGCCGCTGCAGGCGGATTTCCCAAGGGGCCTGGTCCGCCACATGCGGCCGCATGGCAAAGGCGAGGACGGACCTGTCCTTGGGCGAGACGCAGGCATCGAAGGGCGGAAGATGCGCGGGCGATGCGACGCGGAACGATTTTAGGAAGGCGGCATTGGCGTCGGCGATGCGCCCTTGCGCATCGAGCGCGGCGAAACCGAAGCCGGAGCGCGCGAAAAGCCGGCGATAGAACGGCTCGCACTCCGCCTCACGCACGGCAATGAAGGTCGAACCGGATGGTTTGGCCATGAAACGCGGCGCCTGCTTGGAACTCAACAGGCCTAGCGTGCAGGATTTCTATGAAATTCCTCTTAATGGCGAAATGCGCATGCTCACTGCGGCGCCTTCAACCGGCTGAGGAACCGGGCGAACACCATCGTGCCTTCCGGCCACGGGCCATGGCCTGATTCCGCGTTGATATGCCCCGCTTCGCCTGCGTCGAGCAGCAGCGAACCCCAGGCGGCGGCAATGTCGTCGGCGTGCTCGTACGCGCCGAACGGGTCGTTGCGGCTGGCGACGACGAGGGACGGAAAGGGCAGCGGGTCACGCGGATAGGGGCCGAAGGTCATCAGGTGCTTCGGGCGGATCTGCGGATTGGCCACGTCCGGCGGCGCGACGAGGAAGGCGCCGGCCACCTTGTTGCCGAGATGCGGCACGGCGTGGACCGCACTTGCCACGCCCAGCGAATGGGCGACGAGCACGACGGGCCTGGTCGCGGCTTCGACCTCTTCGACCACGCGCTGCACCCAGTCTTCGCGCACCGGCTTCGACCATTCCGCCTGTTCGACGCGGCGTGCCGAGCTGAGCCTGGATTGCCAGCGGCTCTGCCAGTGGTCCGGCCCGGAATTGGTGTAGCCGGGGATGATGAGGATGTCTGCTTCGGAGGCTTTCATGCGGCGGGATGTGCGTTCACGAAGTGCTGAAGTCAAGAGGGCGGGACAAAACGCCGTCCGGGGTGTATCATCCCGCGTCTTCAGTGCCAATCACGGTTCGGCGTGGTGGTGGACGATCGCCCTTCGTGCGTGCCGTGACGGTTCCAACCGGCAAGGAGGAAGCATCATGGCGACTTTTCATGTCATGGCCGGCTCCGACCAGGTGGCTGCGCGCCCGGCCGTCCGGCGGATCGGGATGTCCGAGGTCTGGGACGCCCTTGCGCGCGGCTTCGATGATTTCCGCGCCAAACCTTCCCACTACGTCTTTCTGAGCCTCATCTATCCGATCTGCGGCGTGGTGCTCGTCACGTGGAGCTCCGGCGCCAACATGCTGCCCCTCATCTTCCCGCTGGTGGCCGGCTTCGCGTTGCTCGGGCCGTTCTTCGCCATCGGCCTCTACGAGATCAGCCGCCGGCGCGAGCGGGGCATGGATACGTCCTGGCGCCATGCGCTGGAGGTGCGCCACTCGCCGGCGCTGCCGTCCATCCTTGCGGTCGGCGCGATGCTGACGGCGCTGTTCGTGGCGTGGCTCGTCTTCGCGCAGATGCTCTATACCAGCCTGTTCGGGCCGGAGCCGCCGCAATCGCTGGCGCTGTTCCTCGCCTCGGTTTTCGGCTCGGAGAACGGGCTGCTCCTGATGCTGGCGGGCAATGCCATCGGCTTCTGCTTCGCGCTCGTCGTGCTGGCGACGACCGTCGTCGCGTTTCCGCTGCTGCTCGACCGGGATGTCGGCGCCGTCTGCGCCATCGAGACGTCGCTGCGGGCGACGCTGGCAAACCCGGTGCCGGTCGCCTGCTGGGGCCTCATCGTTGCTGCGCTGCTCATCGCCGGCACCATCCCGCTCTTCGTCGGCCTGGCGGTGATCATGCCGATCCTCGGCCATGCGACATGGCATCTCTATCGCAAGATCGTCGTCGAAGAACGGCGATGAAATCGTTTCCGCGGGCGGCGCGCCGGGAGGAGGGCGCAGGGCCGCCCGTCAGAGGGGAGCGATGGCGCCATTGGCGCCATCGCCGTCTCTGGCCCTCGCGTCGTTTGCGGCAATGTCAGACGGTGCCGAAGACGCGGCGGAAGATCGTGTCGACGTGCTTGATGTGGTACCCGAGGTCGAATTTTTCGCGGATGGCTTCCTCGGAGAGAGCAGCGCGCACGTCCGCGTCGGCCAGCAGTTCCTCCAGGAAGTCCTTGCCCTGTTCCCAGACCTTCATCGCGTTGCGCTGCACGAGGCGATAGGCGTCCTCGCGCGAGACGCCGGCCTGGGTCAACGCGAGAAGCACACGCTGCGAATGGACAAGTCCGCGGAACTTGTTGAGATTCTTCAGCATGTTCTCCGGATAGATCACCAGCTTCTCGATGACGCCGGCAAGGCGGTTCAGCGCGAAGTCGAGCGTGATCGTCGCGTCCGGGCCGATGCCGCGCTCGACGCTGGAGTGCGAGATGTCGCGCTCGTGCCAGAGCGCCACGTTCTCCATGGCAGGGGTGACGGCCATGCGCACGAGGCGGGCAAGGCCGGTGAGGTTCTCCGTCAGCACCGGGTTGCGCTTGTGCGGCATGGCGGAGGAGCCCTTCTGCCCCGGCGAGAAGAACTCTTCCGCCTCGAGCACTTCGGTGCGCTGCATGTGGCGGATTTCGATCGCGATGTTCTCGATCGAGGAGGCGATGACGCCGAGCGTGGCGAAGAACATCGCGTGGCGGTCGCGCGGGATGACCTGCGTGGAAACCGGCTCGGGCACGAGGCCGAGCTTGGCGCAGACATGCTCCTCGACGCGCGGATCGATATTGGCGAAGGTGCCGACGGCGCCGGAGATGGCGCCGGTCGCCACTTCCGCGCGGGCCGCGACAAGGCGGGCGCGGCCCCGGTCCATCTCGGCGTAGAAGCGGGCGAGCGTCAGGCCCATCGTCGTCGGCTCGGCATGGATGCCGTGGCTGCGGCCGATGCGCACCGTGTCCTTGTGCTCGAAGGCGCGGGCCTTCAGCGCGGCAAGCACGCGGTCCATGCCGGCGATCAGGATGTCGGCGGCGCGCACGAGCTGTATGTTGAAGGTCGTGTCGAGCACGTCGGACGAGGTCATGCCCTGGTGCACGAAACGGCTGTCGGGGCCGACGAATTCGGCGAGGTGCGTCAGGAAGGCGATGACGTCATGCTTGGTGACGGCTTCGATCTCGTCGATGCGGGCGACGTCGAACTCCGCCTTTCCGCCCTTTTCCCAGATGGTTTCGGCCGCCGATTTCGGGATGACGCCAAGCTCGGCCAGCGCGTCGCAGGCATGGGCCTCGATCTCGAACCAGATGCGGAACTTCGTTTCAGGCGACCAGATCGCGACCATGTCCGGTCGGGAATAGCGAGGGATCATCGGTTCTAGACTTTCTCCGGGAGGTGGGAATTGCCGCCGCTTTAGCAAAGATGGCCGGCAAGCTCAACGCATCATGGACCGCGAGAGCCAAAGGCTTGCGGCCACGAGGACGGGCAACCCGACCGGCAGGTAGAGCCCGAGCCCCATGACGAGGAACTGGTAGGCCGCTCCGGCGGACGTGAAGAGGAATTGCAGGAACCAGATCCGCGTGCCGAACGGCTCGTGCCATTGCGCGTAGAACAGCCGGTAGTCCATGGCGAAGACGAAGGCCGTCATGGCGATCGTGCCGAGGCATAGCAGCACGAAGTGGGCGGCAAAGCGGGTCTCGGCGCGGCGGCGGCGCGTCAGAAGGCGTGCCAGCGGCAGCGCGACGGGCCAGGCCGCAAGGCCGCCGGCGAAATAGATGAGCAGGAGCTTTTCGAGATGGAAGGACTGCCAGCGATCCTGCATCACCAGCGAGAGGAGCGCACAGGCGGCCATCAACAGGCCCCAGCCGGCAGCGCCGCCGAGGAGGAGGAGCAAGGGCGGGAGGACCGGTGCCGGTGCATCGCCGAAGACACGCTGCGCGCCTCCTGCCGCCGTAGGCACCGCCGGGCCCATGCCTATGGCCGGAAAGGCACGGCGATCCAGCGGCCGTCGGCGCCCTCGAAGCCGAAGCTGCGCACGAGCACCAGCGCGACATGGACGGGATCGGCGCCGGGCGGATTGAAGGTCACGGCGCCGGAGACCTGGTAGGAGAGCGGGCAGTTGCGGCTTTCGGGCACGCGCGTGTCCTCGTGGATCACCGTGTCCGCCGCCTCGCCGCCGCGCGTGACGAGCTTGAGGCGAAAGCCCTTGCCGCCGTCCGGCGTGATGTCCCGGCACGCGTGCGAAAGCGCCAGCGGGATTTCCTCCAGGACGAGCCCGTAAATCCCGCCCGGCGTCGGCTCGATGGCATGCGGGAGGTATTCGATGCGCTTGCGGTCGGCGCCCACCTCGCCCATCGGATTGAAGGCGGCGAGCACACCGGGATTGGCGAGCACCTTGTGCGCGTCGATGAGCGCCTTCGCCTTGTCCCGGCTTTCCGCCCGCGCCTCGGCGACGTCGGCGGCTTCATCGTCTATGCGCACGCGGATCGGCGTGCCGGAAAGGTAGGCGTCCTTTTCCGTGTCGATGAAATAGACGTTGGAATAGGGAAAGCCGGAGCCGTCCTGGACGCCGAACTCCTCGAAGGCGTAGACCTTGCCGTCGGACGAGAAGCCGAGCGACTGGAAGGTGGAAAAATCGCCGGCCGGGGCCTGTGCCGCCGCCAGCAGGCAGGCAGCAAGGGCGATCGGCGCTCTCGGCAGGATGGTCACGCCCGCGCTCCCTCCGCGTTGCCGCGCAGAGTGTCGATGGTTTTGCGGTAGGCGTCAACATGGCCGCCGCCGAAGATGGCCGAGCCCGCCACGAAGACATTGGCTCCCGCTGCGGCCGGCAGGGCGATCGTGTCGACCGCGATGCCGCCGTCGACCTCGATGTCGATCGGCCGGTCGCCGACGAGTGAGCGCACACGACGGATCTTCTCCTGCATCGCCGGAATGAACTTCTGGCCGCCGAAGCCGGGATTCACGGTCATGACGAGGATGAGGTCGATCTTGTCGAGCAGATAGTCGAGCACGCTTTCCGGCGTCGCCGGGTTGATCGCGACGCCCGCGCGCTTGCCGAGCGCCCTGATCGCCTGGAGCGAGCGGTCGAGGTGCGGACCGGCCTCGGCATGCACGGTGATGCCGTCGCAGCCCGCCTTGGCGAAGGCTTCGAGATAGGGATCGGCCGGCGCGATCATCAGGTGGCAGTCGAAGAAGGCGTTGGTGTGCGGGCGCAGCGCCTTGATGACATCCGGCCCGAAGGAGATGTTCGGCACGAAATGGCCGTCCATGATGTCGAGATGGACCCAGTCCGCCCCCGCCGCGACGACGTCGCGCACTTCCTGGCCCAGCTTGGCATAGTCGGCGGCGAGAATGGAGGGCGCGATCCGGATGGGAAGGGTCATGTCAGGCTCCGTGGCGACGATTGCAGCGTGGCCATACCATCCCGCAACGGGGCGAACAACGGGCGAATTACCGCGCAGCCCAGCTTGCCATGGCATCGCCCGGCATCGGTTTGGCGTCGTGCACCCCGCGGGCGACGGCGCGCGCCATGGTGGAGGCCGCCGCAGCGCAGAGATCGACGAAATCCTCCTGCGCCGGCACGCGGCCGCTCCTTCCGGTCGCGAGCGCGAAGACGAGATCGCCGTCGAGCGGCGTGTGGGCCGGCCAGAGGGCGCGGGCAAAGCCGTCATGGGCGGCGATCGCCAGCCGCTTGGCCTCGGCCTTGCTCAGTGCCGCATCGGTGGCGATCACCGCGATCGTCGTGTTCTCCATGCCGGTCGGCCGACGCGACATTTTCGTGCGCGGGACGCGGGCCTCCTGCGGGAACGGGGCGGGCAGGCCGAGCCCGCCGAATTCCGCCGCCTCCTCGAAGGGCGCGGCCCAGAAATGCCGCGTATCGCCGACCGTCGCCGAGCCGAGCGCATTGACCGCCACCAGCGCGCCGACGGCAAAGCCGTTCGCAAGGACGCTGGAGGCCGAGCCGAGGCCGCCCTTGAAGGTGGCGGTGAGCGCTCCCGTGCCGGCGCCCGCGCTGCCGGTTTCGAAATCGTCGGCGGCAGCGGCGAGCGCCGCGTAGCCGAGCTCGCGATAGGGCGGATAGCGTCCCCAGTCCTTGTCGCCGCCGTTCATGAGATCGAAGAGGATGGCGGCGGGCACGATCGGCACGCGGTAGGGTCCGACGGCGAAGCCGCGGCCCGCCTCGCGCAAGCCCGCCTGCACGCCGGCCGCGGCGTCGAGCCCGAAGGCCGAGCCGCCGGAAAGCACGACGGCATCGACCGTCCGCACCGTGTTGTGCGGTTCCAGAAGGTCGGTCTCGCGCGTGCCCGGCGCGCCGCCCAGCACCTGCACGGCGGCGGTCGCCGGCTCCTCGCAAAGAACGACCGTGACGCCGGAGCGCAGGACGTGATCCGTCGCATTGCCCACCTTCAGGCCGGCGACATCCGTGATGAGATTCTTCGGCCCCGGCTTCACTATTCGCTCTCCGGCACCGTTTCCGCCGGCACGAAAGCGCCGGAACGCCACACAAGCAGATGATAGGGGTTTTCGGCAAGCTCGCGATCGGCGTCGAACGCGACGGTGCCGACCGCGGTCGCAAAGCTGCCGCCGGCGAGCCTTTCCGTCAGGTCGCCGCCCTGGGCGGCCGCCGTCGCAAGCGCGGTCACGGCGGCATGGGCGGGCAGCACGTAGCCTTCCGCAACGATGCCCCGTTGCTTCATTGCCGCCGCGACCGGCCGGCCGTCCGGCAGGGCCCCGTAGTCCGGCAGCGCGATGGCCTTCACGCCGTCCGTCATCGGCACGAGCGGGTCGGCACCGAGCAGCGCCTCGCCGCCGAGCAGGGCGAGGGGCAGCTTCTCGCCTTTCGCATCGCGCGCGATCACCGCGACGTCCGTGCGGTCGCCGCCGACGAAGACGTGCGTGACGCCGGTCTTGGCGAGACGGCGCACGAGCGTGAGCTGCTGCTCCTGCGCGGGGCGGAACGTGTCGACGAAGGTCGCTTTCATGCCGATCTCCTCCAGCCGCAGCCGCACCGTCTCGACCAGCTCGCGGGCATGGATCGTTCCGTCGTCTATGAGGGCGAAGGGTTCCGATTTCCAGTCGCGGGTGATGATCTCGACCGCCTTGTCCGCCTCCGCCCTGGGGCCGGGGGCGAGACGGAAGAGCGGCCATTTCTTCTTCAGCGCGTCCTCCATGAGGATGCCTGAGCGCACGGAAAGCGTGATTGCCGGCACGTCCGCTTCGGCAAGCGCCGGCAGCGAGGCGGAAAGTCCCTCGGTGCACAGGAAGCCGACGGCGGCGACGGCGTTTGCGGCCAGGATCTCCTTGGCGATGCCGTCGCCGTCGGTCTCGTCGCA
Source organism: Shinella agrisoli (assembly GCF_046557955.1). Classification (NCBI taxonomy): domain Bacteria; kingdom Pseudomonadati; phylum Pseudomonadota; class Alphaproteobacteria; order Hyphomicrobiales; family Rhizobiaceae; genus Shinella; species Shinella agrisoli. The sequence continues at coordinate 114,180 of NZ_JBJIEP010000015.1, forward strand.
GGCCTCCGCTATCTCCGCGACCGTGTCGCCGCTCGCCTCGGCGGCAAAGCGCGCGCCGTTGCGGACCTGCTCGCCGAGGATGGCGAGCGGACCGTCCTTCGGCGCGACGACGGCGAAGACGAGGCCGGCCGCCGCCGCGGGCGAGGCGGCGAGCACGGCGGCACCGAGCAGGCTGGCGAGGAGGGTGGTCTTCATTGTCAATCCATGGATCGCGATCACGCCCTTTGTAAGGATCGGGCCCGGAGCGTCAAAGGGAAATATCCCCGCAAAACCCTCTTTGTCTCTGGCAAGACAGGAAAATTCGACTTCGGGGCTTACATTTTTCTTCATTTTCGCCATGTATCTCCTTTGTCAAAGGAGAAGGCCGTGTTGGACAGATTGATGGTGGACTCGTCGCTCTACCGCGATGCCATGAGCCGCTATGCGGGCCACGTGCAGATCGTGACGACGGCCCATGGCGGCGAGAGGCGCGGCGTGACGATCACCGCCGCCTGCTCCGTGTCCGACAACCCGGCCACGCTGCTCGCCTGCGTCAACGCGTCCAACCCGAAGAACGCGATCTTCTCCAGGAGCGGATACTTCGCGCTGAACACGCTCGCCGCCGACCAGATCGACCTTGCCAACGCCTTTTCCGGCCGCGATCCTTCCCTGACGTCGGAGGAACGCTTCGCCATGGGCGACTGGCAGGAGCTTGTGACCGGCGCGCCGGTGCTGAAGGATGCGCTCGCCGCCTTCGATTGCCGTCTCGTCGAGATCAAGGTCATGGCTACCCACATGGTCCTGATCGGCGAGGTGATGGACGTTTCCTTCGGCGAGCCCAAGCCGGCCCTTCTTTATGTGGACCGGGGCTACCGCTCGCTATAAATTCATCCTCCGGAACGGAGGAGCGGCGTGCCCTATCAACGCGGACGAATCCCGCAATCGATCGACGAGACGGTCGCCATGCTGTCGGCGGGAAACTACCTTGCCGGGCGCTCGCTCGCGACCGTGCTCTTCCTTTCGCTGCGCATGAAGCGCCCGCTCTTCCTGGAAGGGGAGGCCGGCGTCGGCAAGACCGAGATCGCCAAGGTGCTCGCCGCCTCGCTCGACCGGCCGCTGATCCGCCTGCAATGCTACGAGGGCCTCGACGTCTCCTCGGCGGTCTACGAGTGGAACTATCCGGCGCAGATGCTGGAGATCCGCCTTGCCGAAGCCGCCGGCACCACGGATCGCGGCCGCATCGAGGCCGACATCTTTTCCGAGCGCTACCTGATCCGCCGTCCGGTGCTCCAGGCCCTGTCCTCGCCGGATGGCCGCGCGCCCGTCTTCCTCATCGACGAACTGGACCGCACCGACGAGGCCTTCGAGGCCTTCCTGCTGGAGGTGCTGTCCGATTTCCAGGTGACGGTCCCCGAACTCGGCACGATCCGCGCCGCCGAGCCGCCCATCGTCATCATCACGACGAACCGCACGCGCGAAGTGCACGACGCGCTGAAGCGGCGCTGCCTCTACCATTGGGTGGACTATCCGCAGGCCGCGCAGGAACTGGAGATCATCCGGCGCAAGGTGCCGGGCTGCAACGAGACGCTCTCGCGGCAGGTCGTCGCCTATGTGCAGAAGCTGCGCACGCTCGACCTCTTCAAGAACCCGGGCGTCGCCGAAACCATCGACTGGGCGAGCGCGCTCACCGAACTCGACCGGGTAGCGCTCGATCCGGAGACGGTTTCCGACACGCTCGGCACGCTCCTCAAGTACCAGGACGACATTGCCCGCATGGAAGGCGCGGAAGGCCGCAAGCTTCTCGAAGATGTGAAAGCCGGTCTGGCGGCGGCGGGCTGAGCGATGACGGCTGTGGCGGACAACGGGATTTCTGGCGCCGCCATCGACGGACGGCTCGCCGACAATATCGTGCATTTCGCCCGCGTGCTGCGCAAGGCGGGGCTGCGCATCGGTCCTGCGGCGGTCACCGACGCCATCGAGGCGGTCGGGGCGATCGGCATCGGCTCGCGGGAGGAGTTTTACGCCGCGCTGCATGCCACCCTGGTCAAGCGCCACGAGGACGACGCGGTCTTCGACGAGGCCTTCCACCTGTTCTGGCGCGCCCGCGATCTCGTCGGCAAGATGATCGCGCTGATGTCGCCGGTGGCGGCGCGGCACGAGGAGCGCGAGAGGCGCAAGGCGGGGGAGACCCGCGTCTCGGATGCGCTGTTCGGCGGACGGGAGGATCGGCGGCGCCTTCGCGACGAACCGGATGTGGAGGTGGACGCCCGCTTTACCGCTTCGGGCAGCGAACGCCTGCGCAAGGCCGACTTTGCGCAGATGACCGCGGCGGAGCTTGCCGAAGCCAGGCGGGCGATCCGCGGTCTCGTGCTGCCGATGGACGAGGTGCGCACGCGCCGCTTCCGCCGCAGCAACCGTCCCGTGGCGTTCGACGCGCGCGCCACGATGCGCCATGCCATGCGCACCGGCGGCGCGCTGATCCTGCCGCGGCACCGCGAGCCGAAGAGGGTGGCCCCGCCGCTCGTCGTGCTTGCCGACATTTCCGGCTCGATGAGCCAGTACACCCGCATCTTCCTGCACTTCCTGCATGCGCTCGGCGAGCATCGCCGCCGGGTGCACGTCTTCCTCTTCGGCACGCGGCTCAGCAACGTAACGCGGCAGATGCGCCATCGCGATCCGGACCTTGCGGTCGAGGCGTGCAGCCAGGCGGTGAGCGACTGGTCGGGCGGCACGCGTATCGGCGAGGCGCTGAAGACGTTCAACAGGCTCTGGTCGCGCCGCGTGCTGGGGCAGGGCGCCGTCGTGCTGCTGATCACGGACGGGTTGGAGCGTGAAGGCATCGACCTGCTCGAAAAGGAGATGGACCGGCTGCACCGCTCCTGCCGGCGTCTCGTCTGGCTCAATCCGCTCCTGCGCTTCGAGGGGTTCGAGGCACGGGCGCGCGGCGTCCGGGCCATGCTGTCGCATGTGGACGAACTCCGGCCGGTGCACAATCTGGAGGCGATGGCCGACCTGGTGGCGGCGCTTTCCGGCGAGGCGCGGCGCGGTGCCGGCGACCCGCGGCGCTTCCTGCCGGGCGCCGGGGCGGCTCCGGCACGCATGTGAAACGGTTCCGCCCCGCAATTGCCTGAAACAAGGAAATGGACCGAGGAGGAGAGAATGGACGGACAGGCAGACGACAGGCTCGACCCGCTGGCCATCGCGGAGCGCTGGATGGACGACGGGCGCACCGTGGCGCTCGCGACCGTGATCGAGACCTGGGGCTCGGCGCCGCGCCCGGCCGGCAGCCACCTGGTCGTCGACGGCGAGGGCAATTTCCACGGCTCCGTTTCCGGCGGCTGCGTCGAGGGGGCGGTGATCGGCGAGGCGATGGAGGTGATCGGCGACGGCGAGCCGCGCATGCTGGAATTCGGCGTCGCCGACGAGACGGCCTGGCGCGTCGGCCTTTCCTGCGGCGGACGCATCCGCGTCTATGTGGAGCGGGTGGGCTGATGGACCCCTATCTGCTGCGCAAGCTGAACGCGGAGCGCGCCGCGCGCCGCGCCGTCATCCACCTGACGGACCTCGGCGACGGGCGCGACCGGGTGATCCGCGAGGGTGATCCCGTCGCCGGGCCGCTCGGCGCGGCGATCGCCGATGCATTCCGCTCCGGCAGGTCCGGGGTGGTGGAGGCGGAGGGCCGGCAGTTCTTCCTCAACGTCCACCTGCCGCCGGCGCGCATCGTCGTCATCGGCGCGGTTCATATCAGCCAGGCGCTCGCCCGGATGGCCACGGTCGCCGGCTTCGACATCACGATCATAGACCCGCGCACGGCCTTCGCCACGCAGGAGCGCTTCGCCGGCATCGACCTCGTCGCGGACTGGCCGGAGGACGCGCTGAGGACGCGGCCGCTCGATGCCTATACGGCGCTTGCCGCCGTCACGCACGATCCGAAGATCGACGATTTCCCCCTGTCGCAGGCGCTTTCCACGGGCTGTTTCTACGTCGGCGCGCTCGGCAGCCGGAAGACCCATGCCAAGCGCGTCGAACGCCTGAAGGCGCTCGGGCACGGCGAGGCGGAGATCGGCCGGATTTCGGCGCCGATCGGCCTCGACATCGGGGCGGCGAGCCCTGCCGAGATCGCCGTTTCCATCCTGGCGGACATCGTGGAGCACCTGCGCCGCCGGCCCCTGCGCGGAGGCGAGCCGTGATCCCGGATGAGATACCGGCTCCCGGAGCGGGCACCCGACCGGCGGACCGGCCGCCGTCCGTCGCGGCGCTGGTGCTTGCCGCGGGACGCGCCAGCCGCATGAAGGGCAGCCACAAGCTGCTCGCCGCCTTCGACGGCAAGGCGCTCGTGCGCCGCTCGGCGGAGGCGGCCCTGGCGGCGAAACCCTTGCGGGTTCTCGTGGTGACGGGGCACCGGGCGGAGGAGATCGAGGCGGAGCTTGCCGGGCTCGCCGTCGATATCGTGCGCAATCCGGATCATGCGCTGGGCATGTCGACGTCCTTGCGGGCGGGTGTTTCGGCGCTCGGTGCGGAGTGCGACGGCGTCGTGGTGATGCTGGCGGACATGCCCTATGTCACCGGCGCCGACGTGCGCCGGCTGCTCGACGCCTTCGCGGCGGGCGGCGGCCGTGCGGTCGTGCGGGCGGTCTCGGGCGGCAGGCGGGGCAATCCCGTCGTGCTGCCGCGTGCGACCTTCGCCGCCATTCTCAGGCTTGAAGGCGATGTCGGCGCGCGGCATATCGTGGACGGCGCGGGGATCGACGTCGTGGACGTGGAGATCGGCGAGGCGGCGCATGTCGATGTCGACACGCCGGAGGCGGTGCTCGCCGCGGGCGGCGTTCTGAAAGGGTAGGGCATGGATCGGGATGCGATCGAGGAGATGTTCGAGGCGCTGGGACCGGTGACGATCAAGCGCATGTTCGGCGGCAAGGGCATCTATCACCAGGGCCGCATCCTGGCGCTGGAGGTGGACGGCGAAATCCTGTTGAAAGCCGACGGGGAAAGCGCGCCGGATTTCGCGGCCGCCGGCAGCCGGCAATGGGTCTATCAGGGAAAGCGGGACAAGCCGGTGAAGATGCCCTACTGGTCGATCCCCGGCGAAGCCTTCGACGACCCGGACGAGATGGCCGTCTGGGTGCGGCGGGCCTACGAGGCGGCGCTGCGCGCCGGGTGACGCCCGCCGAGCGCCTTCACGGCATCCGCGGCGAAGCGCGAGAGCGGCGCGGGCAGCGCGTCGAGCGCGAACCAGCCGAATTCGGGCAGCTTTTCCGGCTCCGTGACGCGCGGCTCGCCGGCAAAATCCTCCGTCACATAGATGAGCGAGAGCCAGTGCTGGCGCTCGTCCTCGATGATCTGTTCGGAAACGCACAGGAGATCGACGGCGCCGATGGCAAGCCCCGTTTCCTCCTCCGCCTCGCGGCGGGCGGAGTGGACGGCGCGTTCCATGTGGTCGATCTTGCCGCCGACGATGTTCCAGGAGCCCGCCTCCGGCGCGCGCAGGCGGCGGTAGAGCAGGAGCTTGCCCTCACGCAAAATAGCCAGGCCGCAACCGAGGCCTGGCACGTCGATGCCGGGAACGGGCATGAAGGAGGATCAGGCCTTGCCGGCGATCAGCATGAAGGCCGGCACGTCGTCGCCGAAGCCGAGCGGCGTCGGGCCGTCGTCCTCGTCGCGGCGGTAGCGGCTGCGGCGGTCACGGCTGTCGTCGTTGGCCGGGCGCGGCGCGGCGTGGTTCGCCGCCCGCGGATTGCGGGCGGGATTCTGCGGCCGCCCTTCCGCCTTGCGTTCAGCTTTCACGGCTTCCACCTTCTCTTCGGTCTCGCTGGTCTCGATGCGGGGCTCGGCTGCACGGCTCTCGCCCTTGCGTGCGCGGGAACGATCACGGTCGCGGTCACGACCGCCGCGTTCGCGGCCGCCGCGGGGACGCTCGCGCTCCTCGCTCTCGGCCTGCGGCGGAAGCGCGTCGAGGCCGCCGTTCAGCCACTCGATCTTCTGATCGATCAGCTTCTCGATGGCATCGACATATTTTCCGTCGCGCTTGGATACCAGTGTGAAGGCGGCGCCCGAACGCCCGGCACGGCCGGTGCGGCCGATGCGGTGGACATAGTCCTCGGCATGGATCGGGACGTCGAAATTGAAGACGTGGCTCACGTCCGGAATGTCGAGGCCGCGGGCCGCAACGTCGGATGCCACGAGAAGCGTGAGCTTGTTTTCCTTGAAGTTGGCGAGCATCGTCGTGCGCGCCCGCTGGTCCATGTCGCCGTGCAGCGCACCGACGGAGAAGCCGTGGCGGTCGAGCGAGCGGAAGAGGTCGGCGACGTCGACCTTGCGGTTGCAGAAGATGATGGCGTTCTTCAGGTCGGTCTGCGCGCGGATGAGGTCGCGCAGCACGGCGCGCTTCTCGTAGTCCTTGCTGTGGGTGGCGACGAGCCGCTGCGTCACGGTCTTGGCGGTGGAGGAGGGCGGCGCCACCTCGATCCGCTCCGGGTTCTGCAGGAAGCGGTCGGCCAGCTTCTGGATTTCCGGCGGCATGGTCGCCGAGAAGAACAGCGTCTGGCGGGTGAAGGGAATGAGCTTGGCGATGCGCTCGATGTCCGGGATGAAGCCCATGTCGAGCATGCGGTCGGCTTCGTCGATGACGAGGATTTCCACGCCGGTCATCAGCAGCTTGCCGCGCTCGGTGTGGTCGAGCAGCCGGCCGGGGGTGCAGATGAGGACGTCCGCGCCGCGCTCCAGCTTGCGGTCCTGCTCGTCGAAGGAGACGCCGCCGATGAGGAGGGCGACGTTCAGCTTGTGGTTCTTGCCGTATTTCTCGAAGTTTTCCGCGACCTGCGCGGCAAGTTCGCGCGTCGGCTCGAGGATGAGCGTGCGCGGCATGCGGGCGCGGGCGCGGCCCTTTTCGAGCAGCGTCAGCATCGGCAGCACGAAGGAGGCGGTCTTGCCGGTGCCCGTCTGGGCGATGCCGAGGATGTCGCGCCGCGCGAGCGCCGGCGGGATGGCGCCGGCCTGGATGGGAGTCGGGATGGTGTAACCCGCATCGGTGACGGCGGACAGGACTTTCGGGCTCAGGCCAAGATCAGCAAAAGTGGTCAAAGGGAAAACAGTTTCCGTTTCGGTTCTATGAACGCAAGGGGCTTCAGCGGCCGAAGCGCCGCTAGGATGGAGCGCACATATGCCGAAAGGGCCGGAAAGTCAAGGAAATCAGTGAATTTGGTGAATCCGCCAGCGATTTGAAGCCTGTGGCGGACAATTTCGCCATGCGAAAGCGTTCCGTCTTGCGTTGCGTCAATCCATGTAGGTCGTCAGCTTCATGCCGGCGGTGAGGAAGCGCATGGGGTCGATCGCCTTGCCGTCGCGGCGCACTTCGTAGTGCAGGTGCGGGCCGGTGGAGCGGCCCGTCGTGCCGGAAAGGCCGACCGGGTCGGCGGCCTCCACATGGTCGCCGACCTTGACGAGCACGCGGGAAAGATGGGCGTAGCGGGTCGTTATCCCGTTGCCGTGGTCGATCTCGACCATGTTGCCATAGCCGCCGTTGCGGCCGGCGACGGTGACCGTGCCGGCGCCGCTGGAGCGGATCTGCGTGCCCGTGCTGGCGCGGAAGTCTATGCCGGCATGAAGCGCGAGGCGGCCGAGGAACGGGTCGGTGCGGTTGCCGAAGCGGCTCGTGATGCTGCTGCCGGGCGACGGATTGCCGAAGGGCAGCTTGCGCGCCGTACGGCGGGCGGCGTCGAGGCGCTCCAGCGCGATGTCGAGGTCGTTGATCGAATCCTCGAACAGGTCGGTGGCTTTCATCGGCTCGACGAAGGGACCGCCGACCGCGCTGTCCGAATCACCCCCGGCGGAGGCCGTCTCGGTCACGTCGAAGCCGGTGCGGCGCAGGATGGACTGGATGGCGTCCGCCGTCTCGGATGCGCCCGCCGTCAGCGATTGAATGCGGTTCAGCTGCTCGTGCTCCAGGTCCTTCAGCGACAGGGTGACCCTGGAGAACAGCCGGTCCGCGCGGTCGGCGACCGATTCGGCGGCCGAGGCGTAGGCGAGCTGGGCCGTCTTGCGCGGCGAAGGATCCATGACGGCGCCGGCCGCATCGGCGCGGCGCCCGCCGGTCACCGGCTTTTCGCCCGGCAGCGGAACGGTCTCCGCCTCTTCCGCCCCGCCGCTTTCGGCACGGTTGAGGAGGGCGTCGAGCTTGCCGTGGCGCTCGGAAAGGGCGAACTGCTGCTGCATCAGCTTTTCCACCTTCTCTTCCACGACCTGCTGGTCGAGGAGCTGGCGGCTGGTGACACGGTCGACCTGGGCGCGGAGCGCCGAGATGCGGTCCTCGTAGTCGTGCTGCATGCGCGCCTGCCGCGCCATCGTGGCGCCGATCAGGTCGTCGCGCAGCACGAGGTAGGAGGTCGCGGCGAGGTAGCCGACGGTGAACATGCCGGCAAAGCAGAACGTGACGGCGGCCATCCACGGGCGGATGGTCATGTGACGGATCTTGTCGCCGCTTGCCAGGATCACGACATGCTGCTGCGCGCGTTTTCCGAAGACGCGGTTTTCAGGACGCTCCGCCACCGATAACTCCCCGAGCGATTCTGCTGGTCTTGTGCGGGGGAATTACACATTGTTATGGTTAACAAAGCCTTTCGCGGAGAGGTTGCGGACAGCAAATATCAGCTTTGGCTCACGGAAACGAGCGAGCGGTAGAAGGAGGGCGTCAGGCCCGCCTCGGCACGCGCGACGTCGTTGAACGGCGGCTTGAGCGGCCCGCGGAAATTCGCGCGGACCAGTTCCTTGAAGGTCGCGGACGGGTCCTTCTTCTCGCGGGCGCAGAGGAAGCGGAACCATTTGGCGCCGACCGCCACGTGCCCCTTCTCGTCGTTGTAGATGATGTCGAGGATGTCGGCGCTGGCGTGGTCGCCGGTCTCGCGCATCCTGGCCTGAAGGGTCGGCGTCACGTCGAGGCCGCGCGCTTCGAGGATGAGTGGCACGACGGCGAGGCGGGCGGTCAGGTCGTTGCGCGTGTCGTGCGCGGCCTGCCACAGCCCGTCATGGGCCGGCAGGTCGCCGTATTGCGCGCCGAGGTCGCGCAGGCGGTCGCGGATGAGGCGGAAGTGCTTGGCCTCCTCGAAAGCCACCTGCATCCAGCCGTCGAAGAAGGAATGCGGCACGCGCTCCGTCGTGAAGCGGGCGACGATGTCGAGGGCGAGGTCCACGGCGTTGAGCTCGATATGGGCGAGCGCATGGAGAAGGGCGATGCGGCCCTTCACCGTGTGCAGGGAGCGCTTTTCCATGTGCTTCGGCGGAATGAGCTCCGGCTTCTCCGGCCGGCCCGGCCGCGCGGGCAGGGCCGGGTCGCGGGGCGAGCGCATCGAGAGCGTGCGGGCGAACCAGCGCCGCGCCGTCTCCTGCGCCAGCGCGGTCTTCAGGTCGAGGTCGGCGGCCGCGATCGCCGCCGTGGTGCCGCCGCGCAGGCTTTCGATATGCGGAAGCTCTCTCATTCCAATACCTTGTCAAAAATATTTAAAGTTTCTTGGCGGCTTCGAGCACGGCTTCCACATGCCCCTTGACCTTCACCTTCGGCCAGATTTCGGCGATCCCGCCGGCGGCGTCGACGAGGACCGTCGTGCGCTCGACGCCCATATAGGTGCGGCCGTACATGCTCTTTTCCTTCCACACGCCGTAGGCTTCCAGGGTCTCCAGGCCTTCGTCGGAGGCGAGCGGCACGCCGAGGCCGTGCTTCTTGACGAACCTGTCGTGCTTCTTCACCGGATCCGGCGACAGGCCGATGAGCGCAATGCCGGCCGCATCGAAATCGGCCTTGGCGGCGGTGAAGTCCTTCGCTTCGATCGTGCAGGCCTCCGTGTCGTCCTTCGGATAGAAGAACAGGACGACGGGCCGGCCGCGGAACTGGGAAAGCGAAATGGTGCCTCCGCCGTCGCGCGGGAGGGTGAAATCGGGCGCTTTTTCGCCCGGTGCCAGTTCTGCCATGGGATTTCCTTTCTTTGGCCGGCTTTTTGAGTCAAGCACACGGCCTCCCGCATATATAGTGGCAGGCAGAATCGTCCAGCGGCGAGCGGACGACGCGCGGCGATTCCGTTGGATAAAGCGGCGCGCAGGGGCAGAGGAAACAATCGCGAGATGGGAGAGATCCGCGGCGAGAAAGTCGTGTTCCGCAGAAAGGACATCGTTCCGCTGCACGAGTTGCCCTCCGCCAAGGCGCATGAGCCCATCGTCCTGCATGCGGTCGAGGCGGGCCGCATGGGCATCTTCTGCCGCTTCGCCGCCGCCACCGCCGCGCTTTTCCTGTTCCTCCTCGCGCTGATCATCGGGCTCGTCGAAACCGGGCTTTTCGACAGCACGCTGAACGCCCGCGCCGTTGCCGCGCTCAACCAGGCGCTCGGGCCGCGCTATCGTGCCTCGGTCGACCATACGGTGCTGCGCCTTGCCGGCCTCAGCGGCTTTGCCCTCAAGGCGGAGGATGCCCGGATCATCGAGGTCGAATCGGGCAAGGAGCTGGCGACGACGGAATCCGTCGGCATCGTGCTCGATCCCCTGGCGCTTGCCTCCGGCCACATCGCGGTCTCCCGCCTCGACGTGGGCGGCGTCACGTTCAACGCGGCGCTCTTGCCGAGGAGCAAGCCGCTCGATCTTGCGGCGCTGCGCATTTCGGACGTGCCGGATTATCTGGAGACCACCTTCGAGCGGCTGGACGGCGTCAACCGCCTGATCGACGCCAACGGCATGCAGACCTTCAGCATTGCCGATCTCGGCGCGACCTTCGAGGGCTCGGACGGCCGGCCCGTCGTGCTTTCGATCGCCAGCCTCCGGTTTTCCCGCGACGGCGAGGGCACGATGTCGATCGGCGGCACCTTCTCGCTCGACGGCAGGGAGGGCGAGATCGACCTCACGGCGAAGACCGGCGGCGGAGCCGTCCGCACGATCGACGGAGCGATCCGCAACATCGCGCTCGGCGATTTCCTCCTCAACCATACGCCGGAAGGCGTCGTTCATTCCGGGCTGGACACGACGGCGGACCTCTCCATCGGCGCGAAGCGGGAGATCGACGGGGCAGGGCCGGACCTGGTTCTCGACGTGAAGCTGGCGGCGGGCGCGGTCTATGGCGACGGGATCGCCGCGCAGCTTCGTCCGTCCACGGTGAGGGCGAGCTACAATTTCGACAAGGGCTCCATCGAGCTGGCTTCAACGGATGCGAGCGTCGGCCAGTCGCATTTTCCCTTCACGGGCGGCCTCATCGACCTCGACCGGGTTTCCGACAGGCCGGACAAGGGGTTTGCCATCGACCTCGTCTTCAGCAACGCCATCAGCCGGCCTGTCGATTCCACCGAGGCGCCGATCCGCTTCGACGCCAAGGTCAACGGCTATTACCTGCCGAAGACGAAGAACCTGCTGTTCGAGGAGATGGCGGTGTCGAGCGAGAAAGGCAACGTCGCCGGTTCGCTCGCCATGCGCTTCGGCGACCGGGAGCCGGAGGTGAGCTTCGTCATGATCGCCAGCGAACTGCAATCGGCGGCGGTCAAGCAGTTCTGGCCCTTCTGGATGGCCAAGACGGCGCGCAGCTGGGTGATCAAGAACATCTTCGGCGGCACCGTCACGAACGGCCGCATCGAGTTCTACCTTGCCGAAGGGCGCGAGCGCGAACCGGGCGTGCCGATGCATCTGGGAGCGGACGAGCTGAAGATCGACTTCGACATCGAAGGCGCGCGCATGAACGTGGCGGGCGAGATCCCGCCGCTGCGCGACACCTCCGGGACCTTCCGCCTGCGCGGCCCGCGTACGGAGATCGGCATTACCGGCGGCACGGCCTATTTCCCCTCGGGCCGGGCCGTCGCGCTCACCGGCGGTACCTTCGTGCTGCCCGACAACTACACCAAGCCGCTGATGGCGGACATGGATATCGATGTCGCGGGCAATGCCGACGCCATCGCCGAGCTGGTCACCTACCGGCCGATCCGGGCGCTCCCTTCGACCGGCTTCACGCCGGAGGATTTCAGCGGCCTCGTGAAGGCGAAGGTCAAGGCGCGGTTCGGCCTCATCGCCGCGCACAATCCCCCGCCGCCGGAATGGACCGCCGCGCTGACGCTCGACAATGTGGACGTGCGCAAGCCCATAGCCGGCCGCGAGGTGAAGGCGCTGCGCGGCCTGCTTGCGATCGACCCGCAGATGGCCGACCTCGACGCCAAGGCCGACATCGACGGCGTGACGCTCGACCTCGAACTGATCGAGCCGGTCAACAAGAACGCCGGCGTTCCGCGCAAGACGATCCTTTCCGGCACGCTGGACAACAGGGACCGCCGGAAGCTGCTTCCGGGCCTGGAGGACGTCCTGGAGGGGGATATCGCGGTACGGCTCGAGCAGGAGGGCGACGGGCCGCGGACCGTCGAGGCGGACGTGAGCGGCGCGGCCGTGTCAATTCCCTGGATCGGCTGGACGAAGGGCGCGGGGATCGGCGGCAAGGTGACGCTGACGGCGGACACCAAGGACGGCACGACCAGGGTTTCCGATTTCCGCTTTGCCGGCGATGGCTTCAACGTTGCCGGCGACCTCGTCTTCCGAGGCTCCACGCTGGATTCGGCGAGTTTCTCCTCGGTCCGGCTTTCGGCGGACGACCGGTTCCGCCTGAAGGTCGAGCGCGGCAAGTCCGGTTATTCCGTGGTCGCCGACGGCGAAGCGGCCGATGTCCGCCAGGTGCTGGCACGCCTCAAGAACCCGGCGGGCGGCGGCAGCGGCGGCGATGGCGATGGCGGAAAACAGGGCGCGAGTGTTCAGGCGAACCTGGCGCGAGCGGTGGGCTTCAACGGCGAAAGCCTTTCCAACGTGAATTTCCGCTACACGACGACCGGCGGCCGCATTTCGGCGCTCGAGCTTTCCGCGGTGACGTCGAGCGGCGCGCCGGTGGTCGGGCAGCTTGCCGGCAACGACGGCGCGGACATCATCCAGTTGACCAGCGGCGATGCCGGCGCGATCGCGCGCTTTGCCGACATCTACCGCCACATGCGCGGCGGCCTCCTGAACGTGCGGCTGCGCGAGACCGCCAACAGCGGCTGGCTCGGCTCGGTCGATATCCGGAATTTCTCCCTCGTGGGGGAGGAGCGCCTGCGCTCGCTCGTCTCGACGCCGGCCGGGGAGAGCGGCAGGAGCCTCAATGACGCCGTGCGGCGCGAGATCGACGTCAGCGCCGTCAAGTTCTCGCGCGGGTTTGCGCAGGTGCGCGCCGGCGGCGGTTCCCTCAGCCTTGCGAACGGCGTGGTGCGCGGCGAGACGGTCGGGGCGACCTTCCAGGGCACGGTGCGCGATGCCAACGGCCAGACGGACATGACCGGCACCTTCATGCCGGCCTACGGCCTCAACCGGCTCTTCGCCGAACTGCCGCTGATCGGCATCCTCCTCGGCAACGGCAACGACCGCGGCCTGATCGGCATCACCTTCAAGCTCTCCGGCGCGTTCGACAAGCCGAGGCTCACCATAAACCCGCTCTCGATCATCGCGCCGGGCGTCTTCCGCAACATCTTCGAGTTCCAGTGAGAGGGGCGCCCGGAGGCGGCCTGGTTTGACGCAACATTCCCCCGGAGCACGCCGTCATCCTCGGGCTTGACCCGAGGATCCATTCTTTTCAAAGGCTTATGGATGGTCGGGTCAAGCCCGACCATGACGGTGGAGAGGTTGGGCGTCCTTTGTCCGCAGTCGGAAGGCCGCCCCAGGGCGGCCCTCGATCGGTCGTCCTGCCAGCCTCAGGCCGGCCGGACGAGGATGTGCTTCTTCTTGCCGAGCGAGAGCTTGATCACGCCGTCGGCGGAAACGTCCGCGGTGCCGACCACGCGGCGTTCGTCCGAGACGGCCGAATCGTTGATGCGCACGGCCCCGCCCTGCACATGGCGGCGGGCCTCGCCGTTGGAGGCGGCAAGGCCGGCCTTGACGACGAGCGTCAGGAGGCCGATGCCGGCATCGAGCTCGCCGGCCGCCACCTCGATCGACGGCAGGTTTTCCGCGATCGCGCCTTCCTCGAAGGTCTTGCGCGCGGTCTCGGCGGCCTGCTCGGCGGCCTGGCGGCCGTGCAGGATCGCGGTTACTTCCGTGGCGAGGATCTTCTTGGCCTCGTTGATCTCCGAGCCGCCGAGCTTCGCCAGCCGGTCGATCTCGTCCATCGGCAGCGTGGTGAAGAGCTTGGCGAAGCGCACGACGTCGGCGTCCTCGGTGTTGCGCCAGTACTGCCAGAAATCGTAGACCGGCAGCAGGTCCTTGTTGAGCCAGACGGCGCCGGACGCCGACTTGCCCATCTTCGCGCCCGACGCGGTCGTCAGGAGCGGCGAGGTCAGCGCGTAGAGCTGCGGCGTGCCCATGCGGTGGCCGAGGTCGATGCCGTTGACGATGTTGCCCCACTGGTCGGAGCCGCCCATCTGCAGGCGGCAGTCGTAGCGCTTGTTCAGCTCGACGAAGTCGTAGGCCTGGAGGATCATGTAGTTGAATTCGAGGAAGGACAGCGAATGCTCGCGGTCGAGGCGCGTCTTCACGCTGTCGAAGGAGAGCATGCGGTTGACCGAGAAATGCCGGCCGACGTCGCGCAGGAACTCCAGGTAGTTGAGAGGGCGAAGCCACTCGGCGTTGTTGATCATCAGCGCCGGGTTTTGGGCTCGGTCGTAGTCGAGGTAGTTGGCGAAGACGTGCTTCAGCGAGACGATGTTTTCCTCGATCGTCTCGACCGTCATCAGCTTGCGCGCCTCGTCCTTGAAGGACGGGTCGCCGACCATGCCGGTGCCGCCGCCCATCAGCGAGATCGGCCGGTGTCCGGTCGCCTGGAACCAGTGCAGCATCATGATCTGGGTCAGGTGGCCGACATGCAGGCTCGAGGCCGTCGGGTCATAGCCGATATAGGCCGTCACAGTTTCCTTGGCGAGGAGGTCGTCGAGGCCGGTCTCATCGGAAATCTGGTGGATGAAGCCGCGCTCTTTCAGCGTGCGAAGGAAATCGGATTTGAATTCGGACATGGCCTGTCTCTCTGGTGGGATCGTTTCGGCCGGGCAAGAATTTCCGGCGGACCGCCGGGCGTTTAGCACCGTTTACGCGCATAATCACTCCAAAAGTGATTCTGGAGAGAGCGGCATGACGGCTATACGCACGGCGATCGGCCTGATGAGCGGAACCAGCCTCGACGGCATCGACGTCGCGCTGGTGCGGACCGACGGCGAGGCCGTCGTCGAGCGCGGTCCATCCATGGGACGCCCCTACGACGTCGCCTTCCGCAGACGCCTCCAGGGCGCGCTGGACACGGCGAGGACGATCGGGGAGCGTGCCGAGAGGCCGGGCGATCTCGCGGAGATCGAGCGGGAGCTGACCCTTCGCCACGCCGGGGCCGTGCGGGAATTCCTCGCGCAGAACGGTCTGGAGGCCTCGGGCATCGACGTCATCGGCTTCCACGGCCAGACGGTGCTGCACCGGCCGGATGCGGGCCTGACGGTGCAGCTCGGCGACGGCGGGCTTCTGGCGCGCGAGACCGGCATCGACGTGGTCTGCGACATGCGGGCGAACGACATGGCGCATGGCGGGCAGGGCGCGCCGCTCATCCCCGCCTATCACGCCGCGCTCGCCGCCGGCCTTTCCGGCGCCGGCGCGAAGGCCGTGGTGTTCGTCAACATCGGCGGCATCTCCAACATCACCTTTATCGGAAGCGGCGGCGGGATCGTCGCCTACGACAGCGGTCCGGGCAACACGCTGATCGACCAGTGGGTGGAGGCCCATGCCGGCATTCCCTACGACCAGGGCGGCATGATCGCCTCGGAGGGCCGTGTCGATCCCGCGCTTGCCGAGCGCTATCTCAGCCATGCCTTCTTCTCCGACCCGGTGCGCCGTTCGCTCGACCGCAACGATTTCCGCCCGCCGGAAGGGGCGGAGGCGAGCCTGGAGGACGGTGCGCGCACGCTGGCGCACGTCACGGCCGCGGCGATCCTGCGTTCCGCCCGGCACCTGCCGGAGCGGCCGAAGCTCTATGTCGTGTGCGGCGGCGGGCGGCTCAACCGGGTGATCATGGGCGACCTTGCGGCGCTCGCCGAGGTCGAGGGCGCGGAGGTCGTTGCGGCCGAGGCGATCGGCCTCGACGGCGACAGCATGGAGGCGGAGGCCTGGGCCTATCTCGCCGTGCGCTCCCTGCGGGGCCTGCCGCTCACGTTTCCCGGAACGACCGGCGTGAAGGCGCCCGTCACCGGCGGCATAGTGCGGAAAGCAGCCTCCGCCGGTTAACGCTTTTTTCGCCGCCGCTCTCTAGCATCGCTTCGGATCGTTCCGGGGCGTTTCTGCACGGTACGGCCTTTGATCTTGCATAGGGTGGCCGATGAGTGGCGCAGGCTTCCTGCTGACGGTGAACTTCCTCATCGCGCAGTGTTTCTGCATGTTCTTCCTGGCGGTTTCCGCCAGGAGCCGCAACCGCGTTGCCGCCCGCTGGTTCGCCGGATGCTTCGCGGTCGCCTCGCTGTCCACGATCTTCGAGCTTCTCGTCGCCTATGTTCCCCCGCCGAAGCCGTGGGCGATCCTCGCCTTCGCCTCGGTGCTGGGCGGCATGTTCATGCTGCGCGTCGGCATCGGCCACCTTTACGGCGTCAAGACCAACCGCGCGCTCCTCGCTGCCGTTTTCGCGGCCTTCGTGGCGCTCGACTACGTGATCTACGACCTGCCGCGCGGCACGCTGCAGCATGCGCTGCCCTATCAGGCGCCCTTTGCGGTCGCGCTCGGCATGAGCGCCTGGGCCGCCTGGCGGGCGAAGGTGAAAACCTTCGTCGACCGGGCGCTCGTCGTGCTGCTGGCGTTGACGAGCGCGCATTTCATCGTGAAGGCCTTCGCCGCCGTTCTCGCCGGCTCGGGCACCACGGCAAAGGATTACATCTCCAGCCAGTTCGCCTTGCTGTCGCAGAGCATGAGCGCGGTGCTGATCGTCGCCGTCGGCCTGATGCTGCTCTGCGTGCTGGTGCTGGAGATCGTGGCCGACGAGAAGGTCAATGCCGAGGTCGATCCGCTCTCCGGGCTGCTCAACCGCCGGGGCTTCGACAATCGCGTCGGCGCGCTGATGGCCGGGCAGGGGCCGCACAGCATCGTGCTCTGCGACCTCGACCATTTCAAGTCGGTGAACGACACCTACGGCCACCAGGGCGGCGACGCCGCCATCCGGGCCTTTGGGGAGATGCTGCAGGCAGCCGCGCCGAAGGGCGCTCTCGCCGCCCGCATCGGCGGGGAGGAGTTCCTGCTGTTCCTGCCGCGCACCGGCAAGGAGGCGGCCTTGCTCTTCGCCCATGCGCTGCGCGCGACCCGCTCCGTCTCGCCCGTTCCCGGCCTGCCGCCGGCCGTGCGGGTCACGTCGAGTTTCGGCGTGGCGGAGATCGGGGCGAACGAGCCCCTGCGCTTCGCCATGCGCCGGGCCGACGATGCGCTCTATGCCGCCAAGAATGCCGGACGCGACTGCGTGCGCGCGGCCGAGCCTCCGGCCGTCGTGCTCGAAGTCGTCAAGCGGGCGAACTGACGGCAAGGAAAAGGCCCGATGGCGGAACCATCGGGCCTTGTGCATTCAGGTGCTTTCCGGAACTGCGGCCGGTCAGCGGATGCGCTTGGCGGCCGGCTCAGGCGTCAGCTCTCCGGCAAGGCGGCGGTCGAGATAGTCCTCGCATTCGGCCATCAGCGTTTCTGTGTGGCCGGTGAAGAAGTGGTTGGCGCCGGGCACGGTGCGGTGCGTGATCAGGATTCCCTTCTGCGTCTTCAGCTTTTCCACGAGGCCGTTGACGTCCTTCTCCGGCGCCACCTTGTCGGCGTCGCCGTTGATGATGAGGCCGGAGGACGGGCAGGGCGCCAGGAACGAGAAATCGTAGATGTTCGGCTGCGGGGCGATCGACATGAAGCCCTCGATCTCCGGGCGGCGCATCAGGAGCTGCATGCCGATCCAGGCGCCGAAGGAATAGCCGGCGACCCAGCAGCTCTTGGAATCGGGATGCAGGCTCTGCACCCAGTCGAGCGCGGAGGCGGCGTCGGACAGCTCGCCCGCGCCGTGGTCGAACTCGCCCTGGCTGCGGCCGATGCCGCGGAAGTTGAAGCGCAGCGTCGTGAAGCCGCGCTTCTGGAACATGTAGAAGAGCTGGTAGACGATCTGGTTGTTCATGGTGCCGCCGAACTGCGGATGCGGATGCAGCACGATGGCGATGGGGGCGTTCTTCTGCTTGGACGGCTGGTAGCGGCCTTCAAGGCGACCGGCAGGTCCGTTGAAGATGATTTCGGGCATTCTTACTCCGGCACGTTCGCGTTCTGGAACGGATTCTTGTCAACTGAAGTCTTGACGAAAGCACTCAGCTTTTCTAGAACCTAGTTTAGAACTGTTCGAAACTGGTTGGGCGCATATCGGGCGCCGTGAGCTTGGTGTCATAAGGCAAGCCCGACGGAAATTTCAAGAAAAATGCACGCCGCCCTGAACTTGCCGGACGCGCACGGACAAATAATGACGAAGATGCAGCGCACATATCTGGACTGGAACGCCACGGCGCCCTTGCTGCCGGCGGCGCGCGAGGCCGTTGTCGCCGCGCTCGACATGGTCGGCAATCCGTCTTCCGTCCATGGCGAGGGGCGGGCGCTGCGCATGCTGGTCGAAGCCGCGCGCCGCGACGTCGCGGCGCTGGTGGGGGCCGCTCCGGCGCATGTGATCTTCACGAGCGGCGCCACCGAGGCGGCCAACCTGGTTCTGACGGCCGATTACCGGATGGGCCGCACGCCGCTTGCCGTCGGCCATCTGTATGTTTCGCAGATCGAGCATCCGGCGGTCCGCGAGGGCGGCCGTTTTGCCCGGGAAAACGTCACGGCCGTTCCGGTCACCCGCGCCGGCCTGGTCGATGCCGGCATTCTGGAAACGCTCCTTCAAGGCCACGACAAGGCAAGCGGCTTGCCGATGGTCGCGGTCATGCTCGCCAACAACGAGACGGGCATCGTGCAGCCGGTCAAGGCGGTCGCGGAGATCGTGCGCCGCCATGGCGGGCTGCTCGTCGTCGATGCGGTGCAGGCCGTCGGCCGGATGCCGGTGGACATCGGGGCGCTCGATGCGGATTTCCTCATCCTCTCCTCCCACAAGCTGGGCGGCCCGAAGGGCGCCGGCGCGCTCGTCTCGCGCGGCGAGGTGCTGATGCCCGCGCCGCTAGTCCGCGGCGGCGGCCAGGAGAAGGGGCACCGCTCCGGCACGGAGAACCCGGCGGCGCTCGCCGGCTTTGCCGCGGCCGCGCGCGCCGCTTCCGCCGGCATGGCCGAGCGCAACGCGCGGATCGCAGGCTTGCGCGACGCGCTCGAAGCCGGCATGCGTGCGGCGGCCGGCGACGTCCTCATCCATGGCGCGGACGTCGAGCGCATCGCCAACACCTCCTTCTTCAGCCTGCCGGGCCTCAAGTCCGAAACCGGACAGATCGCCTTCGACCTCGAAGGCATCGCGCTTTCGGCAGGCTCGGCCTGCTCCTCCGGCAAGGTCGGGCAGAGCCATGTGCTGGCGGCCATGGGCTTCGATACCGCGCTCGGCGGGCTGCGCGTCTCGCTCGGGCCGGGCTCGGGCGAGGGGGATGTGGAACGGTTCCTGGCCACGTTCGCGCGCGTGGTCTCGCGGCGGCGGATGGCGGAAACCGCGGCCTGAGGCGAATTTTGAGGAAAGGCGAGTTTTCGCTTGCCAAAAGGTGGGAAAAGCCTCCTTTGGCGCTTACATAACCGGCGGGAGGATCCGCCAGACGTTGACAAACTGCCGGACCTTGGATCCGGCAAGATTGGAGAACGACATGCCTGCGGTGCAGGAAACGATCGATCAGGTCCGTCAGATAGACGTCGACCAGTACAAATACGGCTTCGAGACGACGATCGAGATGGACAAGGCGCCGAAGGGCCTTTCCGAAGAGATCATCCGCTTCATCTCGGCCAAGAAGAACGAACCCGAATGGATGCTCGAATGGCGCCTGGAGGCCTATCGCCGCTGGCTGACCATGGAAGAGCCCACCTGGGCGCGCGTCGACTATCCGAAGATCGACTTCAACGACCTCCACTACTATGCCGCCCCGAAGAACCAGAGCGGGCCGAAATCGCTCGACGAGGTGGATCCGGAGCTGCTGAGGACCTACGAGAAGCTCGGCATTCCGCTGCGCGAGCAGGAAATCCTTGCGGGCGTCGAAAAGTCCAAGATCGCCGTCGACGCCGTCTTCGACTCGGTCTCGGTCGTCACGACCTTCAAGGAAGAGCTGAAGAAGGCCGGCGTGATCTTTATGTCGATCTCGGAGGCGATCCGCGAGCATCCCGACCTCGTGAAGAAGTACCTCGGCTCCGTCGTCCCGACGACCGACAACTTCTATGCCACGCTGAACTCGGCGGTCTTCACCGACGGCTCCTTCGTCTTCGTGCCGAAGGGCGTTCGCTGCCCGATGGAGCTTTCCACCTATTTCCGCATCAACGAGAAGAACACCGGCCAGTTCGAGCGCACGCTGATCATCGCGGAGGAGGGCGCCTACGTCTCCTACCTCGAAGGCTGCACCGCGCCGCAGCGCGACGAGAACCAGCTGCACGCCGCCGTGGTCGAGCTGATCGCGCTCGACGATGCCGAGATCAAGTATTCCACCGTCCAGAACTGGTATCCGGGCGACAAGGAAGGCAAGGGCGGCATCTACAACTTCGTGACGAAGCGCGGCGATTGCCGGGGCAGGAACTCCAAGATCTCCTGGACGCAGGTCGAGACGGGCTCCGCCATCACCTGGAAGTACCCGTCCTGCATCCTGCGCGGCGACGGCTCGCGCGGCGAGTTCTACTCGATCGCCGTCTCGAACGGCCACCAGCAGATCGACTCGGGCACGAAGATGATCCATCTCGGCAAGAACACGTCGAGCCGCATCATCTCCAAGGGCATTTCCGCGGGCTTCTCCAACAACACCTATCGCGGCCAGGTTTCGGCCCACCGCCGGGCGGAGAACGCGCGCAACTTCACCCAGTGCGACTCGCTCCTGATCGGCGACAAGTGCGGCGCGCACACGGTGCCCTATATCGAGGCGAAGAACGCCACCGCCCAGTTCGAGCACGAGGCGACCACCTCGAAGATTTCCGAAGACCAGCTCTTCTACTGCCTCCAGCGCGGCATTCCGGAAGAGGCGGCGATCGCGCTGATCGTCAACGGCTTCGTCAAGGAGGTCATCCAGGAACTGCCGATGGAATTCGCCGTCGAGGCGCAGAAGCTCATCGGCATCTCGCTGGAAGGCTCGGTCGGCTGACCGGATGAGAGGTATTTCCGATGATTGTCACTAAGGTACAACTCACCAATTGGCGCAATTTTAAACGCGCTGAGGCTAGGTTGAGAGAAGTCAGCTACATTCTTGGCATCAATGCATCGGGAAAATCTAATTTTCTGGATGTTTTTAGATTTCTTCGCGATATTGCCAAACCAACTGGTGGCGGCCTTCAAAAAGCGATCGCCGATCGCGGAGGTTTAAAAAAACTCCGCTGCCTTCATGCTCGCTCTCATCCTGAAATAAAGTTGCAAATTGAAGTTTCCAATTCCTCTGACGCGGAAGCTCCTACTTGGAAGTATGAGCTTTCGGTTGTGTCTGAAGGAAAGGGAGCGCAACGTCCAGTTATTAAATCGGAGCGCGTTACCCATTTCGACGACAATGGTGTCGAGTCGGAAATAATCAATCGCCCGGATCAGAATGATCGGCAAGATCCAGCACGTTTAACACAAACATCCATGGAGCAAATTCAGGCTAACCGTGAGTTTAGAGGCCTCGCGGATTTTTTCTCAAATATCAGTTACCTTCATGTTGTTCCTCAACTTCTTAAATTTGGTGATTTGATTGGCGGACGTACCTTGGAGAATGACCCTTTCGGTCAGGCTTTTATGGATCGTTTGGCAAAAACCCCTGAGAAAACAAGAAATTCGAGGCTTAGAAGAATTGAGACAGCACTTAAGCGAGTGGTACCACATTTAAACGATCTTAGCTTCTCGCCTGATGAGACAGGAAGACCGCATCTTGAGATTCGGTACGAACATCACCGGCCAAAAGGAGCACGGCAGCTGGAAGATCAGTTTTCGGATGGCACGCTTAGGCTTATTGCTTTATTTTGGCTTCTCTTGGACGGTGATTCATTACTTCTTTTGGAAGAGCCCGAACTCTCCTTAAACGAAGAGATCGTTCAGCAAATTCCATATCTTATTACATCCGTACAAAGAACACAGAAGCGTAGGCGCCAAGTTTTGGTAACAACCCATAGCAAATCGATGTTGGATAACGCGGGGATCGATGGACGAAGTTTAGTCATGCTGGAGCCATCTACCGAGGGAACCAGCATTCGTGGAGCAAGTAATCAGGAGCAGATTGCACTCAAGGCGGGGCTTACGGTTGCCGAGGTTATTTTGCCTGCAGCACAACGAAATCGAGGTCAAAAAATGCAACTGGAGTTGCTTTGATGGGCTTCATGTATCTCGCTGTTGAGGACGAGCTTAGCGAAGAGGTTGGTATTAGAATAATTAAGGGCGTTCTTGGTTCCGGCTTCGCATTTAAGACGTTACGTAAAAATGGATTTGGATACTTGAAATCAAAAATTGAGAGTTTCATTGAGATGTCTCAGTATTACCCCGTCTTGATGATAACGGATTTAGATAAAGAAGCTTGTGCGCCTAAATTGAAGGAAAAATGGTTCAAGTCATTGGAAAAGCCTGAAAGGTTTATTTTTAGGATAGCAGTGAGAGAAATTGAATCTTGGGTTCTTGCCGATACGGATGATTTTGCTGCGTATCTTGGGGTTAGGCCATCCTTATTACCAAAGAATCCTGATGCCTTGCTGGATCCTAAAGCGACATTGATAAATATCGCCAAAAAAGCAAAAAAGCCACTTCGCTTGGATATTGTACCTGAACAAGGAGCGATCGCCGTACAAGGACTAGGATACAATAGGGCTCTTTGCCAGTTTATCCGTGAGCAGTGGGACTGCCAGAGGGCAGCTAGTAGAAGCGAAAGCCTAAGTAGAGCTTGTACAAGGGTGGCAGAGCTCCGATCGAATTGAGGAATGGAATCATCATGCTTGAAATCAAGAATCTGCACGCTCGCATCGCCGAAGACGGCACCGAGATCATCCGCGGCCTGAACCTCACCGTGAAGGCCGGCGAAGTCGCCGCCATCATGGGCCCGAACGGCTCCGGCAAGTCGACGCTGTCCTACATCCTGTCCGGCCGCGAGGACTACGAGGTCACCGAGGGCGACATCCTCTACAACGGCGAGAGCATCCTCGAGCTCGACCCGTCCGAGCGTGCCGCCAAGGGCATCTTCCTTGCCTTCCAGTACCCGGTCGAAATCCCCGGCGTCGCCACCATGCAGTTCCTCAAGGTGGCGATGAACGAGCAGCGCAAGGCGCGCGGCGAGGACGAACTGACGACGCCGGACTTCATGCGCCGCGTCAAGGAAGCCGCCGCCGAGCTCAAGATCGCCCCGGAAATGCTGCGCCGGCCGCTCAACGTCGGCTTTTCCGGCGGCGAGAAGAAGCGCGCGGAGATCCTGCAGATGTCGCTGCTGGAACCGAAGCTGTGCGTGCTCGACGAGACCGACTCCGGCCTCGACATCGACGCCTTGAAGATCGTCGCCGACGGCGTCAACGCGCTGCGTTCGCCGGACCGGGCCATCATCGTCATCACCCATTACCAGCGCCTGCTCGACTATATCGTGCCGGATACGGTCCACGTTCTCTACAAGGGCCAGGTCGTCAAGTCGGGCGACAAGACGCTGGCGCACGAGCTGGAAGCGAACGGCTATGCCGACATCATCGGTGCTGCTGCCTGAGGCGCGGTGAAGGAGTGATCCCATGAACATGCAGACAGGCATGAAGCTTTCGGTCGCCGAGACCGCGCTCTGCGAGGCCTACGACCACGCCATCGGCGAATTGCCGGGCGATGGCGCCGTGCTCGCCGCCCGCGATACGCTGATCAGCGACTTCAAGGAAGCCGGCCTTCCGACGCGCCGCGTCGAAGCCTGGCACTATACGGACCTCAAGGCGCTGCTGCGCGCCGTGCCGGCCTTCGATCCGGCGGCCTCCGCCGCCAAGGCCGGTCCGCTGGTCGAAGGCTCCACCGTGCTTTCGGTCGCCAACGGCCTTGCCGACACGCGCGCCGCCGCCGCCGGCGTGACGGTCCGCACCTTCGCCGATGCGCTCGCCGACGGCACCGCCGCCGAAGGCCTTGCCGCCCGCGACGGGGACGATGCCATCGGCCGCATCAACGGCGCGTTCGTGCGCGACGGCTTCGTGCTCGACGTGCCGGCCGGAACGGAGCTGGAGACCCCGCTTGAAATCCAGACCGTCCAGAATGCCGGCCAGACGCATACGCGCTTCCCGGTGACGTTCGGCGCCGGTGCGAGGGCGACGGTCATCGAGCGCCACCTGGCGGCGGGCGACAATGCCGCTTTCGTCACGACGGTCAGCGACCTGACGCTTGCCGACGGTGCGGACATCACCTGGGTCGTCCTGCAGGCCCAGGGGACCGCCGATACGCATCTCGGCCAGATCCGCGTCACGCTCGGCGCGGATGCGAAGCTGCGCCTCTATGTGGTCAATGCCGGCGGCAAGCTCGTGCGGCAGGAAATCCACGTGGTGGTGGCAGGAGAGGGCTCGGACCTCAAGCTGCGCGGCATCAACCTGCTGGGCGGCGAGACGCACAACGACGTGACCTTCACGGTCGGCCATGACGTGCCGAACACGACGTCGACGGAAGTCATCCGCAACGTGGTCTTCGACCGCGCGCGCGGCGTCTTCCAGGGCCAGATCCGCGTGGCGCCGGACGCGCAGAAGACCGACGCGAAGATGTCGTGCAACACGCTGCTTCTGTCCGACGAGGCCGACTTCTCCGCCAAGCCGGAACTGGAGATCTTCGCCGACGACGTGCAGTGCGGCCACGGCGCGACCGTGATCGACATCGACCACACGCAGCTCTTCTACCTGATGGCCCGCGGCATTCCGGAGAACAAGGCGCGCGCCATGCTGGTCAACGCCTTCGTCGCCGAGATCGTCGAGGAACTGGAAGACGAGCCGCTGGTCGAGGCGCTGGAAGGCGTCATCGCCGGCTGGCTCGACAAGCACGCCTGACAAGCGCCCGACAAAGGACGAACGAGATGGAACACGCGCTGCCGACACCCGCAACGGCCTACGACGTCGAGGCGATCCGCAAGGATTTTCCGATCCTGTCGAAGACCGTCTACGGCAAGCCGCTGGTCTATCTCGACAACGGCGCCTCGGCGCAGAAGCCGCAGATGGTGATCGACGCGATCGCGCACGCCTATTCCAATGAATATGCAAACGTGCATCGCGGCCTTCACTTCCTGTCCAACGCCGCGACGGACGCCTACGAGGCGGCGCGCGAGAAGGTGCGCCGTTTCCTGAACGCCGCCTCGGTCGACGAGATCGTCTTCACGAAATCCTCGACCGAGGCGATCAACACGGTCGCCTACGGCTACGGCATGCCGAGGATCGGCGAGGGCGACGAGATCGTGCTCTCGATCATGGAGCACCATTCCAACATCGTGCCGTGGCATTTCATCCGCGAGCGGCAGGGCGCAAAACTCGTCTGGGCGCCGGTGGACGACACGGGCGCGTTCCATATCGAGGACTTCGTGAAGTGCCTGACCGAGCGCACGAAGCTCATCGCCATCACGCATATGTCGAACGCGCTCGGCACGATCGTGCCGGTCAAGGAGATCTGCCGCATCGCCCGCGAGCGCGGCATCCCGGTGCTCATCGACGGTTCGCAGGGCGCCGTGCACATGCCGGTCGACGTGCGCGACATCGACTGCGACTGGTACGTGATGACCGGCCACAAGCTCTACGGCCCGTCCGGCATCGGCGTGCTCTACGGCAAGACGGACCGGCTGAAGGAGATGCGCCCCTTCCAGGGCGGCGGCGAGATGATCGTCGACGTGACGGAGGACATCGTCACCTACAACGATCCGCCGCACCGCTTCGAGGCCGGCACGCCGCCGATCGTGCAGGCGATCGGCCTCGGCTACGCTCTCGACTACAT
Organism: Shinella agrisoli; assembly: GCF_046557955.1. NCBI lineage: Bacteria > Pseudomonadati > Pseudomonadota > Alphaproteobacteria > Hyphomicrobiales > Rhizobiaceae > Shinella > Shinella agrisoli. The sequence continues at coordinate 140,182 of NZ_JBJIEP010000015.1, forward strand.
GGAGAAGATCGGCCGTGCGGCGATCTCCGCGCACGAGGCGGACCTGCGCGACTACGCCTATGAACGGCTTTCGTCGATCAATGCGCTGCGCATCTTCGGTACGGCACCCGGCAAGGGCTCCATCTTCTCCTTCGAGCTGGAAGGCATCCATTCGCATGACGTGTCGATGGTGATCGACCGGGCGGGGGTTGCGGTGCGCGCCGGCACCCATTGCGCCCAGCCGCTCTTGAAACGCTTCGGCGTCACCTCCACATGCCGGGCATCGTTCGGCATGTACAACACGCGCGCCGAGGTGGATGCACTCGCCGACGCGCTCGACCATGCCCGCAAGTTCTTCGCCTGAGGAGTAGGCCCATGTCCCTCGACGCAACCGAAGACAAGATCGACGTCCGCGACGGTATCGTTCAATCGGCGATCCCGGCCGACGAGCTGGCGCGCCTTTCCGACGACATCATTTCCGCGCTGAAGACCGTCTACGACCCGGAAATCCCGGCCGACATCTTCGAGCTCGGCCTGATCTACAAGATCGACATCGAGGACGACCGGATGGTCAAGATCGAGATGACGCTGACGGCGCCCGGCTGCCCGGTCGCCGGCGAGATGCCGGGCTGGGTCGAGAACGCGGTGGGTGCGGTGGAAGGCGTGTCCGGCGTCGAGGTCAAGATGACCTTCGATCCGCCGTGGACGCCGGACCGCATGTCCGAAGAGGCGCAGGTCGCCGTCGGCTGGTATTGATAGCCCGATCGCCGGCCACTAGATTGGATTCGGAAACCGCCGGGCCTTGAACCCGGCCGGGCGAAGGAGAAACGGCCCATGGCCTTTGCAGTCATGACACTCACGGATGCGGCGGCGGACCGCGTCAAGGCGATCGTCGACAATGCCGGCGGCGATGCCAAGGGCATCCGCGTCGGCATCAGGAAGGGCGGTTGCGCGGGAATGGAGTATTCCATCGACCTTGTGACCGAGCCCAATGCCAAGGACGACCTGATCGAACACGGCGGCGCCCGCGTCTGGGTCGCGCCGGAGGCCGTGCTCTACCTGCTCGGCACGGAGATGGATTTCGAGGTCACGACCCTGCGTTCCGGCTTCACCTTCCGCAACCCCAACCAGACGTCGGCTTGCGGCTGCGGCGAATCGGTCGAACTGAAGCCCGCCGACCTTGCGGCGCTCGCGGCCGCCGGCCAGCCGACGGTCCGCGCCGGCTGAGGCTGAAAACCGGGAAGCTGCGACACCGCCGGTCCTGCGGCTTTTCTTCGTCCGTGCTTTTGCCTAGTCTTCCTTCGGTCCACGGGCACCTGTGCCGGCGCGATCGTGACGGGAGAAAGGCTTTGCAGGCATGACGGCGATTGCGGACGGCTTTGCCGCAGCACTTTACCGGGATCTTCCCTTTCCCGTTCTCATCGTCGACGGGGATGCGCGCGTCGTCTCCTACAACGAGGCGGCCGGCCGCACCTTCGGCTGGGCCCGGGAAGGCCGCGAGCCGGCCGATCTGCCGGTCGTCGACGGGGAGGAAGTCTCGGCGCTCCTGGCGCGGCACGCCCAGGAAGGGCGGGAGAATGCCTACCCCTTCGGCTTTCGCCATGCGGATGGCTCCCTGTTCGATGCCACGGCCCATGTCATCGCCTTGCCCGGCGAGGGAACGGATGCCCGTTACGCGCTCCTGCTGCGCAGCCTGCTGAGCGGCGGCAGCCATGGCGAGCAGATACTATTGGGACAGCGCGTCAGCGCGGCCCTGGATACGATGCCCGAGGGCTTCGCCGTGTTCGATCGCGAGGAGCGCCTCGTCATATTCAACCGGATGTACAAGGAGCGCTGCGGCTCCGCGCGGGAAAACGTGCGCGTCGGGGCGACGCTGGAAAGCATCCTGCGCGCCAGCGTCAGGGCGGGCATCTATACCGGCATCCGGGAGGGCACGCCCGAGGCGGAGGCGTTCGTCCAGGCCCGCCTGGAGGAGCACCGAACGCCCGGCGCGGGCGGCACGGTTCTGGCCTATGACGGCGACCGGTGGCTGCGGCTGGAGAGCCACGTCGCTGAGACGGGGGACATCGTCGCGCTTCGCGTCGATGTGACGGACCTCAAGCGTGCGGAGGCCGCGCTGGAGGCCAAGCGGCGCGAATATCTGTCCCTGCTGCAGATCCTGCCCGACATGATCCTCCGCTTCGACAAGGATCTGACCATCCGCTTCACCAACGACAAATATGCCGGACGCTTCGGCCTGAAGGCCGAGCAGCTGATCGGCAGGAACCTTGCCGACCTGGCGAATTCGCCGGAGCAGAGGGCCAAGCTTACGGACATCACCGCCTTCAGCCGGGACGAGCCGGTGCGCACGCAGGAGGTCTGCTCGGAGGGACCCGACGGCGAGGAGGCGTGGACGCTCTGGACGGCCGTCGCGATCTTCGACGGCGAGGCGGTCAGCGAGGTCGTCAGCGTGGGGCGCGACATCACGGAGGCCAAGCGGCAGCAGCGGCGGGTGGAGGCGCAGACCAACGAACTGCGTCTCAAGAACGAGGCGCTCGACCAGTTCACCGCCACGGTCTCGCATGACCTGAAGGCGCCGCTCAGGCACCTGTCCATGTTCGCCGAGATGATCTCGGAAGACCTGCACCGGGGGGAGTTCTCCGAACTGCCGCAGTACGCCGACCACGTGCGCAAGAGCGCCGCGCGCATGCGCCGGATCATCGACAGCCTGCTCGAATTCTCCCAGATCGCCTATCGCATCACATCGCCGAAGCCGGTCGCGCTCTCCGATGTGGTGCGCGATGCGCTGGCGCTTCTCGAAAGCCACGTGCAGGAAAGCGGCGGAAGGGTCGATGTCCAGCCGCTGCCGGAAATCATGGGCGACCCGGAGCTTCTGAAGCGGCTGGCGCAGAACCTGATCGGCAATGCGCTGAAATACCGCCGCCCCGGCGTGGCCCCGACCGTCCGCGTCTATTCCCGGCAGGCGGGGAAGGGAATCGATTTCGTGGTGGAGGATGACGGCATCGGCATCGATCCGCAGCATGTCGAGCGTATTTTCGAGGTCTTTCAGCGGCTTCACCGTGACGAAACGGTCTATCAGGGCACAGGGGTCGGCCTCGCGCTGGCCCGCCGGATCGTGGAGAGCCATAACGGCGTGATAGCGCTTGACACGAGCTATGGTCCGGGCGCACGCTTCGTCGTGACGTTTCCGCAACCCATAAAATCGAGGTGGAACGATCGTGGGAGTTCCGGCCAGGAAGCTGATCGTCGTCGATGACGATCCCGTCGATGTACGCTTCGTCATGCGCGCTTTCAGCGAGGCCGGCAGCCCGATCGAAATCACCCACGTGGCCGACGCGGAACTGGCTTACGACCGGCTCGACGCCGAAGTCTTCGATTACATCCTTCTCGACATCAACATGCCCGGCACCAGCGGCATGGAACTGCTCAAACGCCTGCGCGGCCGGTCGCGCACCGCCGTGACGCCGGTGATCATGCTCTCCTCGTCGTCGAACATGACCGACGTGAGCCGTGCCTATGAAAACGGCGCCAATGCCTACGCCGTCAAGCCCTCGACACTGAGCGGCTACCGCGACTTCGCCGAGGGCTTCACCCGCTTCTGGGTGGACGTCGCCGTCGCCCCCTGAACCTTCCCTGCCCGCAATGGAAACCCCGGCCGATGGGATCGGCCGGGGTTCAGTTTGACGGCAAACATTGCTCCAAGCACGCCGTCATCCTCGGGCCTGACCCGAGGATCCATTCTTTTCAAAGGCTTGTGGATGGTCGGGTCAAGCCCGACCATGACGGAGGAGAGGTTCGGCGGACTTTGCCGGCCTTCCGAGCCCCAGCCGACGGACCGGCCGGGGTTCGGCTTGTTTGCGCCGTCCTACTCGGCCGCGTCCGCGTAGTCCTCCAGCGGCGGGCAGGAGCAGACGAGGTTGCGGTCGCCGTAGACGTTGTCGACGCGGTTGACCGGCGACCAGTACTTGTCGACGCGGAAGGCGCCCGGCGGGTAGCAGGCTTCTTCGCGCGAATAGGGGCGGTCCCACTCGCCGACGAGGTCCTCCACCGTGTGCGGCGCGTTCTTGAGCGGGTTGTTCTCCCGGTCCATGCGGCCCTCCTCGATGGCGCGGGCCTCCTCGCGGATCGCCAGCATGGCGTCGCAGAAGCGGTCGAGCTCGGCCTTGGTCTCCGATTCGGTCGGCTCGATCATCAGCGTTCCGGCGACCGGCCAGCTCATCGTCGGGGCGTGGAAGCCGCAGTCGATCAGGCGCTTGGCGACGTCGTCGACCGTCACGCCCGCGCTTGCCGCGAGCGGGCGGGTGTCGATGATGCATTCGTGCGCCACGCGCCCCCTGGCCGACTTGTAGAGCACGTCATAGGCGTCCTTCAGCCGTGCGGCGACGTAGTTGGCGTTGAGGATCGCCACCTTGGTCGCCTGCGTCAGGCCTTCGCCGCCCATCATCAGGCAGTAGCTCCAGGAGATCGGCAGGATGGAGGCCGAGCCGAAGGGGGCGGCCGAGACCGCGCCCGCTTCGCCGGCGGCGGGGTTCTTCGGCAGGAAGGGCGCGAGGTGCGCCTTGACGCCGATCGGGCCCATGCCGGGGCCGCCGCCGCCGTGCGGGATGCAGAAGGTCTTGTGCAGGTTGAGGTGGGAAACGTCCGAACCGATGTCGCCGGGGCGGGCGAGACCCACCATGGCGTTCATGTTCGCGCCGTCCATGTAGACCTGGCCGCCGTGCCTGTGCACGATCTCGCAGACCTCGCGCACGTTCTCCTCGAAGACGCCGTGCGTGGAGGGGTAGGTGATCATGCAGCAGGAGAGGTTTTCCGCGTATTGCTCTGCTTTTGCACGGAAATCCTCCATGTCGATGTCGCCGTTCTGCGACACCTTGACGACGACCACCTTCATGCCGGCCATCTGCGCGGAGGCGGGGTTTGTGCCGTGCGCGGAGGTCGGGATGAGGCAGACGTCGCGGTGCGCGTCGCCGTTGGCGAGATGATAGGCGCGGATCGTCAGCAGGCCAGCATATTCGCCCTGCGCGCCGGAGTTCGGCTGCATGGAGATGGCGTCGTAGCCGGTGATGTCGCAGAGCTTCTGCGACAGGTCCTCGATGAGGTGCCGGTAACCCTGCGCCTGGTCGGCCGGGACGAACGGGTGGATCTCGGAGAATTCCGGCCAGGTGATCGGCAGCATCTCCGCCGTGGCGTTGAGCTTCATCGTGCACGAGCCGAGGGGGATCATCGCCCGGTCGAGCGCGAGGTCCCGGTCGGAGAGGCGGCGGATATAGCGCACCATCTCGCTTTCCGCCCGGTTCATGTGGAAGATCGGGTGCGTCAGGTATTCGCTTACGCGCAGCAGGTCTTCCGGCAGGCGGTAGTCCGGTTCGAACGCCGACACCTCGAAATCGCCGCCGAAGGCGCGCCAGACGGCTTCCAGCGTGACGGGGCGCGAGCGCTCGTCGAGGCTGATGCCGATGCGGTCGTCGCCGATCTTGCGCAGGTTCACGCCCTCGGCGACGGCCGTCTTCAGGATGATGCCCTGCAGCCTGCCGACATCGACGGTGATCGTGTCGAAGAAGACGTCCGGATCGACGGTGTAGCCGAGCTTTTCGAGGCCCTTGGCGAGGCGCACGGTCTTCTGGTGCACGCTCTGGGCGATGGCCTTGAGGCCCTGTGGACCGTGGAAGACGGCATACATCGAGGCCATGACGGCGAGCAGCACCTGCGCGGTGCAGATGTTCGACGTCGCCTTCTCGCGGCGGATGTGCTGCTCGCGGGTCTGGAGCGACAGGCGGTAGGCGCGGTTGCCGCGCGCATCGATGGAGACGCCGACGAGGCGGCCGGGCATGGAGCGCTTGTAGGCGTCCTTGACCGCCATATAGGCCGCGTGCGGTCCGCCATAGCCGACCGGCACGCCGAAGCGCTGGGTCGAGCCGACGGCGATGTCGGCGTCCATGTCGCCGGGCGACTTGAGGAGGGCGAGCGCCAGCGGATCGGCCGCCATGACGGCGATGGCGCCGGTCTGGTGCAGCCGGGCGATGAGCCCCGTGAAATCGCGGACATGGCCGTAGGTGCCCGGATACTGGAAGATCGCGCCGAAGACGTCGACCGGGTCGAGGTCGGTGAAGGGATCGCCGACGACGATCTGCCAGCCGAGCGGCTCGGAACGGGTCTTCAGGAGCGCGATCGTCTGCGGGTGGCAGTTCTCGTCGACGAAGAAGGCGTTCGCCTTGGACTTCGCCACGCGCTGGGCCATGGCCATGGCTTCCGCGGCGGCCGTCGCCTCGTCGAGCAGCGAGGCGTTGGCGACGTCGAGGCCGGTGAGGTCGCACACCATGGTCTGGTAGTTGAGGAGCGCTTCCAGGCGTCCCTGGCTGATTTCCGGCTGGTAGGGCGTATAGGCCGTGTACCAGGCGGGGTTTTCCAGGATGTTGCGCTGGATGACCGGCGGCGTGATCGTGCCGTAATAGCCCTGGCCGATCAGCGAGACGAGCTTGTGGTTGCGGTTGGCGGTCTCGCGCAGCTTGTCGAGCGCCTCGCGCTCGGTCATCGGCGCATCCCATTCCAGCGGCTTCGTCTGGCGGATCGATTTCGGCACGGTGTCGTCGATCAGCGCGTCGAGGCTGTCGTAGCCGATCACCTTCAGCATCGCCTCCATCTCCTTCGGCGAGGGGCCGATATGGCGGCGGTTGGCGAAGTCGTAGGGCTGGTAATCGGTGAAGGCGAAATCCTTGGGCAGGTTCATCAGCCGACAAGCTCCTTGTAGGCGGCTTCGTCCAGCAGGGTGTCCGCGTCGGACGGGTTGGCGAGCTTCAGCTTGAAGAACCAGCCGGCGCCCTGCGGGTCGCTGTTGACGAGGGAGGGATCGGCGGTGATCGCCTCGTTGATTTCGACGATCTCGCCGTCGAGCGGGCAGTAGACGTCGGAGGCCGCCTTGACGGATTCCACCGTTGCCGCGTCGCCCCCCTTGGAGAACGTCGCGCCGACCTCGGGCAGTTCGACGAAGACGAGGTCGCCGAGCTGTTCGGCCGCATGCGCCGTGATGCCGACGGTCGCGACGTCGCCCTCGATCTTCAGCCACTCGTGTTCTTCGGTGAATTTCAGCATGTCTGTTCCTCTCTTGGAAAACAGTTCGTTGTTCTATGGCCCCTCATCCGCCTGCCGGCACCTTCTCCCCGCAGGCGGGGCGACGGAGGCTTGCCGCGCCGCTTCCGCTCCCTCGCCCCGCTTGCGGGGGAGGGTTGGGGTGAGGGGCATTGGTTCGGCCGGGACGGTCATGGGTCAGCGCTTGAAGGCGTTCTTTATGAAGGGCATGGCCGACACGGTGACGGGCAGGAACTTTCCGCGCACGCCGGCATAGAGCCGCGTGCCGGGTTCGGCGGCGGATCTGGCGACATAGCCCATGGCCACGGGACCGTCGGCGTTCGGGCCGAAGCCGCCGGAGGTCACCGTGCCGACGACGTCCTCGCCCTCGGCATCGGTGGCGAGCACCGCGCCGGCGCGCACCGGCGCGCGGCCCTCGGCCCTGAGGCCGACGCGGCGCCGTTCGGCGCCGTTTTCGAGCTGGCTGAGGATGATGGACGCGCCGGGAAAGCCGCCTTCGCGCGCGCCGCCCTTGCGGCGAACCTTCTGGATCGCCCATTCGAGCCCGGCCTCCACCGGCGTCGTGCCGGTGTCGATGTCGTTGCCGTAGAGGCAGAGGCCGGCTTCGAGACGCAGCGAATCGCGTGCGCCGAGGCCGACCGGCAGCACGTCCGGATGGTCGAGCAGGCGGCGACAGACGGTTTCGGCGAGCGCCGCCGGAACGGAGATCTCGAAGCCGTCCTCGCCCGTATAGCCGGAGCGCGAGACGATGCATGCGGCGTCGTGCAGGTCGCAGGCGCGCACGTCCATGAAGCGCATGGAGGAGACGTCGGCCCAGAGTTCCGCGAGCACCGCCTCGGCGCGCGGCCCCTGGAGGGCGATCAGCGCACGGTCGTCGTGCAGCGTCAGTTCGCAGGCGTCGCCGATCTTCGCCTGCATGTGGGCGAAATCCGCCTCCTTGCAGGCGGCGTTGACGACGACGTAGAAGTGGTCGCCGCGGTTGGCGATCATCAGGTCGTCGAGGATGCCGCCTTCCTCGTTCGTGAAGAGGGCGTAGCGCTGGCGGCCTTCGCCGAGGCCCGCCACGTCGACCGGCACCAGCGTCTCCAGCGCCCGGGCGGCGTCGGCATTGTCGCCGGAACGGGCGCGCACCGTGACTTGGCCCATGTGGGAGACGTCGAACAGGCCGGCGGCCGCGCGGGTATGCAGGTGTTCCTTCATCACGCCGGCTGCATATTGCACCGGCATCTCGTAGCCGGCGAACGGCACCATGCGGGCGCCGAGCGACAGGTTCAGCGCGTGAAGCGGGGTTTTCTTGAGATCAGACGTTCCGTCCAAAAGGCGCCCTCCAGTCCTTGGGCGCCCATCGTTCCTCCGGGCGCCGGCTCACAATCCAGGCGCGACCGCGCCGTTCTCCTGAGCCCCCTCTGTCCCTTCGCCTGAGATTGTTATCCCTTCGGCGAGCGCTCTCGCGCTTCTCTCCAGAGTTCCGACGGCACCTTGCTGGTCCTTTTGCCTGAGAGTTTCCGGGGCGGTTGCTCCTTCGGCACCGGTCCCACCTTTTCCAAGGCGACCGGTTTCTCCCAGCGAGGTCGGCTCCAGATAACGGCCTTGCCTGTGCTTTGGCAAGAGGCGGCGTCGCTGCCGAGCAAATTTTTGTCGTTCGAGGAAAGGGGAAAAAGGAAGCCCCGGAGCGGGGCGAGGGGTGTCGGAGGACGGCTGTTCGTTGGGGGGAGGTCAGACGGCTTCTGTGGACGGGCGGCGGGCGGCGTTCTCGTCATAGAGGCGCTGCGCCTCCGCGAGGGTCACCTGCGGCGTGCTGTTCGGCGCGGTGATGAGCGCGAGCGCGAGCGCCGGCGGCGTGATGACGTTGAGCACGGCGATCGTGCGCGCGTCGCCCCGCACCCTGGCATCCTCGCTCCAGTGATGGATGCGCTCCTCGAAGAGCGTATTGGCACGCGTGTGCGTTTTCATCCCCTGCGATGCATAGGCGGCCGTGGCCGGCGAGACTGTCACGATCTGGGTCATGGCGTTTCAACGGGTTGGCTGGTTTACGGAATTTAACAGTTGCGTCTTTCGCGGGCGTAAAACGCGGCGGTTGCATTTTCATCGAATTTTAACGAACTGTGCGAATTCCGGCCGGCCTTGCCTTCGGCGGTGAAATTCCGCCATAAGAGAAGGAGATTGCCGCCGGAATCGGGCGGCGGACGGGCAATCCCGGCGAGAGCGCGTGCGCGGCCCTGCGTTCGGGATTGCATGAAATCATGAGCATGCCGCCGATGGCGCGGGAGGACCGATGAAGCCGATTTTCGTGCAATTGCAATGCGCTCCGGGAAAGACCTACGAGGTCGCGGATGCGCTTTACGCTACGGAACTCATCTCGGAGCTCTATTCCACCAGCGGCGACTACGACCTCCTGCTGAAGATCTATGTCGACAGCGAGGAGGATATCGGCAAGTTCATCAACGACCACATCGCCTCCATTCCCGGCATCGTGCGTTCGCTGACGACGCTGACCTTCCGCGCCTTCTGAAGCCCTGTTCCCCTTCGCCCCGTCTTGCGCTAAGAGCGGCGCAACGAAAGAAGGCGAAGATGGCAGGCATCGAACACAGGCAGGTGGAAGGCGACGAGGCGGGCATGCGCCTCGACCGGTGGTTCAAGGTCCACTATCCGGGCCTTGGCTTCGGCCAGCTGCAGAAACTGCTGCGCTCGGGCCAGGTGCGCGTCGACGGCGGGCGCGCCAAGAGCGACACCCGCGTGCAGCTCGGCCAGACGATCCGCGTCCCGCCGATGGACGTCGATGCGAAGGGGCCGAAGTCCGGTCCGATCGCCGGCCGCGACCTCAAGCATTCCCCCGACGGCGAGCTGCTTACCCGCATGCTGCTGCACGAGGACGACAAGGTCTTCGTGCTCAACAAGCCGGCCGGCATCGCCGTGCAGGGCGGCTCGGGCGTCACCCGGCACATCGACAAGATGCTGGAGGCCTGGACCAGCCAGAAAGGCGAGAAGCCGCGCCTCGTGCACCGCCTCGACCGCGACACCTCCGGCGTGCTGGTCGTCGCCCGCACGCGCGGCGCGGCGCAGAAGCTGACCGCCGCCTTCCGCGAGCGCGACACGAAGAAGACCTACTGGTCCATCGTCAAGGGCGTGCCGAAGAAGCGCGAGGACAAGATCTCCACCTGGCTCGTCAAGGAGCAGACCGCCGACGGCGACCGCATGCGCATCGCCCGGCACGGCGAGGACGGCGCGGATCACGCCGTCTCCTTCTACCGCGTCGTCGAGCAGGCCGGGCAGAACTTCGCCTGGCTGGAGATGGAGCCCTATACCGGCCGCACCCACCAGCTGCGCGTCCATGCCGCCCATATCGGCCATCCGATCCTCGGCGACCCGAAATATTTCGAGGCGGATACCAACTGGGCCTTTCCGGGCGGCGTCCAGAACCGCCTGCACCTTCATGCCCGCCACATCGACATTCCGCATCCTTCCGGCGGGCGGCTGCGCGTGACCGCGCCGCTGCCGCCGCACATGGTGCAGACCTGGAACCTCTTCGGTTTCGACCAGAACGCGGCGGACGGGGACGACTGATGCGGCTCGTCCTCTTCGACTGCGACGGCACGCTGGTCGACAGCGTGAAGCTGATCCACGAGGTGATGGCGCGCACCTTCACCGACTTCGGCCATGCCCGGCCGGATATCGCCGAGACCAAGGCGATCATCGGCCTGACGCTCGACATCGCGATTTCCCGCATGCAGGGCAAGCCGCATGTCGACGACGAGGCGCTGGCGATGACCGCGCACTACAAGGCGACCTATATTGGCGTGCGCGCAGAGCCGGGCTTCCAGGAGCCGCTTTTCCCCGGCATCGCGGAGATGATGGCGCGGCTGGAGCGGCAGGACGACCTGATCCTCGGCGCCGTGACGGGGAAATCCCGGCGCGGCCTCGACCTCATCCGCGCGACGCACGGCTTCGACAAGACCTTCTTCGTCTCGCGCACGGCGGACGACTGCCCGTCCAAGCCGCATCCGGCCATGGTGATGGAATGCTGCAGCGAGGCGGGCATCGATTCAGCCCGGACGGTTGTCATCGGCGATGCGGTTTACGATATGCAGATGGCGAAGGCGGCGGGCGCCCAAGCGATCGGCGTCGCCTGGGGCTATGCCAGCGTGCCCGAACTGGTCGAGGCCGGCGCGGACCACATCCTGCGTACGCCTGCCGACCTTCTCGAATGGCTGGAGATTTCCGATGCGTGACATCCTGAGCGACCTTTCCGATGCGATGAGCGATCCCGATCCGGTGCGCCGCGCGCAGATCCAGATGAAGCGGCCGCTGCCGAAGCGGTTCTACAAGGACGTTTCGACGGACGAGACGCCGGAGGGCTTTCGCATCCTGCTCGACGGCCGTCCCGTGCGCACGCCGGCCAAGAAGCTGCTCGCCGTGCCGGCGCAGCCGATCGCCGATCGCCTCAAGGCCGAGTGGGACGGGCAGGGTGAAGAGGTCGACCCGGCGAAAATGCCGGTGACGCGGCTCGTCAACACCGCCGTCGACGGCGTCGCCGACAATCTCGACGCCGTCTTCGACGAGATCGTGCGTTTCGCCGGCACCGACATGCTCTGCTACCGGGCGGATTCGCCGGCCGGCCTCGTCGCCCGCCAAGAGGAGGGCTGGGACCCGGTCATCCGCTGGGCGGCGGAGGCCAAGGGCGCGCGCTTCATCCTCGTCGAGGGCGTGATGCACCGGGAGCAGCCGGCGCCGGCGATCGAGGCCTTCCGCGCCGCGCTCTCGGCCTGGCGCGATCCGCTGGCGCTCGCGTGCCTCCACACGGTGACGACCCTGACGGGCTCGGCGCTGCTGGCGCTCGCGCTCGCCGAAGGCGTGATCGATGCCGAAAAGGCCTGGTCTCTCGCCCATATCGACGAGGACTGGCAGATCGAGCAGTGGGGCACGGACGAGGAGGCCTTCCGCCGCCGCGAGCTGCGGCGCGCGGAAATGGAGGTGGCCGCCGCCGTGCTCGCGGACATTCCGCGCTGATCTTCTAAGACCATCTATGTAGGAGGGCCCTCTTCAAGCCCCTGGTTTCGCATGCTAAGCCGTTGTCAGAACGGGAGGAACCAGGGATCATGAAGGAAATTCTCCACGAACTCGAAGTCCGGCGCGAGCGCGCCCGCATGGGCGGCGGAAAGGCGCGCATCGATGCGCAGCACGAGCGCGGCAAGCTGACGGCGCGCGAACGCATCGAGGTGTTTCTGGACGAGGGCTCGTTCGAGGAATTCGACATGTTCGTCGAGCACCGCTCGACGGATTTCGGCATGGAGAAGACGAAGATCGCCGGCGACGGGGTCGTCACGGGCTGGGGCACCGTCAACGGCCGCACGGTCTTCGTCTTCGCCAAGGATTTCACGGTCTTCGGCGGCTCGCTTTCCGAAACCCACGCCCAGAAGATCATGAAGGTTCAGGACATGGCGCTCAAGAACCGGGCGCCGATCATCGGCCTCTACGATGCCGGCGGCGCCCGCATCCAGGAGGGGGTCGCCGCGCTCGGGGGCTATGCCGAGGTCTTCCAGCGCAACGTGCTCGCCTCCGGCGTCATCCCGCAGATTTCCGTCATCATGGGGCCGTGCGCCGGCGGCGACGTCTATTCGCCGGCCATGACGGATTTCATCTTCATGGTGCGCGATACGTCCTACATGTTCGTGACGGGGCCCGACGTCGTGAAGACAGTGACGAACGAGACGGTGACGGCCGAAGAGCTCGGCGGCGCCTCGGTGCACACCACGAAATCCTCGATCGCAGACGGCGCCTACGACAACGACGTGGACGCGCTGCTGCAGGTCCGCCGCCTCGTCGACCTGCTACCGCAGTCGAACACGTCGCCCGTGCCGGAGATCGCGTGCTTCCAGCCGGTGGAGGAGATCGACGAGTCGCTCGATACGCTCGTCCCGGCCAATGCCAACAAGCCCTACGACATCAAGGAACTGATCCTGAAGACCGTCGACGAGGGCGATTTCTTCGAGATCCAGGAGAGCTTCGCCAAGAACATCGTCTGCGGCTTCGGCCGTATCGAGGGCTCGACGGTCGGCTTCGTCGCGAACCAGCCGATGGTGCTGGCGGGCGTCCTCGATTCCGATGCCAGCCGCAAGGCGGCGCGCTTCGTGCGCTTCTGCGACTGCTTCAACATCCCGGTGGTCACCTTCGTCGACGTGCCCGGCTTCCTGCCGGGCACCGCGCAGGAATATGGCGGCCTCATCAAGCACGGCGCCAAGCTGCTCTTCGCCTTCGCGGAGGCGACGGTGCCGAAGGTGACGCTGATCACCCGCAAGGCCTATGGCGGCGCCTATGACGTGATGGCGTCGAAGCACCTGCGCGGCGACATCAACTATGCCTGGCCGACGGCGCAGATCGCGGTGATGGGCGCCAAGGGCGCGGTCGAGATCATCTTCCGCAAGGACATCGCCGATCCGGAAAAGATCGCCGCGCACACGAAGATGTACGAGGACCGGTTCCTCTCGCCCTTCGTCGCAGCCGAGCGCGGCTATATCGACGAGGTGATCATGCCGCACTCGACGCGCAAGCGAATCGCGCGGGCGCTGCGCATGCTGCGCAACAAAGACCTGGAAAATCCCTGGAAGAAGCACGATAACATTCCGCTCTGAGCGAAACGGAAGGGAGTGCATGGCATGTTCGACCGGTTGTCCACCTATCGATCCGAGGCGCTGGCCGCGCTGCGCATCATGACGGCGCTGCTCTTCATCGAGCACGGCACGCAGAAATTCTTCAACTTCCCGCCGGCCGCGCAGCCCTTCGGCGACCTCACGGGCCTGATCGGCGTCGCGGGAGCGCTGGAGATCGTCGGCGGCCTGCTCATCCTGGTCGGCCTGTTCACGCGGCCGGTGGCCTTCGTGCTCTGCGGCTTCATGGCGGTCGCCTATTTCATGGCGCATGCGCCGCAGAGCTTCTTCCCGATTAACAACGGCGGCGACGCCGCGACCCTATTCTGCTTCGTCTTCCTCTACCTGACAGCAGCGGGGCCGGGCGCTTTCGCTCTCGACAACCGCCGGGGCTGAACAACTGGCGGCATTCGGGCGGGGCTTTGCATGGCGAACATGAAAAACCCCGCCGAAGCGGGGTTTTGAAAGGCGCCTAGCCAAGATGTGGGCTGATCAGAACTTGAAGTTAATGCCGATCTTGCCGGTATTGAACTTATGGTCGGCCCTGATAACCAGGCCATTGTCGACCTCGAAGTTCCGCGCGCCGAAGTCGTAGTGAAGAAACTCCGCCTTAACCGAAAGGCGCTCGCTGATGGCATACTCGACACCGGCGCCGGCGACCCAGCCCGTCTCCGTCTTTCTCTCGCCGAACTGAGTGCCGTTGTCGGTGAACACCTTGATGCCGCCGAAGCCGACACCCGCCGTTCCGTAGAGCAGGAGCTTATCGAACGAGATGCCTGCCCGACCACGAACGGAGCCAAGCCAGTTCGTATCGCTTTCGCAGGAGAACGCGGGATTGGGGCAGTCGATCGCCGCACCGATGCCGGTCGCGGAAATGTCGCCTTCGACGCCGACGACAAACTGATCTAGCTGCCAGTTGTAGCCTGCCTGGACACCGCCGAGGGCGCCTCCGCCGCTCAAACTCGCCGCCGGTCCGTTCGGAACGTATGCCGCGTCCACGGACGTCCTGCCGCCTCCGCCGTGCACGCCGACATAAAAGCCTGACCAGTTGATCGCGGGCGCGGCCTCCTCGTATGCGTCGAGGTCTGCGGCATTCGCCAGGGAAAGTGGCGCTGCAGCGATGAACAATGCTGATAATGCAGTCTTCATAGATTCGCCTCCAAATTAGCCCATGCGAATTAGCTACTATTATTGCCGGTTTTACAATTCTACTGTTGGCAGCCTTGCAAAACTTCCCCTGTGCTGTTGCATAAGTGCATCTGCTGTCCGTGGTGCCTTCCGATGGAACTCTCCGCGGCCAAAACCGCGGAGGATGCCATGCCGCACATCTAGGCGACGAACTTCAGGCCGAGGATTCCGGTGACGATCAGCGCGATGCAGCCGAGGCGCATCGCCGTCACGGGTTCCGCGAAGAGGACGATGCCGAGGATGACCGTGCCGACCGTGCCGATGCCGGTCCAGATGGCGTAGGCCGTGCCCATCGGCAGCGTCTTCACGGCAAGGCCGAGAAGCACGATGCTGACGACCATGGAACCGGCGGTGAGGACGGTCGGAAGCAGCCGGGTGAAGCCGTCGGTATATTTGAGGCCAATGGCCCAGCCGATTTCGAAAAGACCTGCGAGGGTGAGAAGTATCCACGGCATTGCCTTACTCCGTTTGAAAGGAGCGAGGCCGTCCCCGCATTCGTGACCGGATTTGCCCGGCGGTAGCCGTCTACCGCGGTGAATATCGCCGATCCCGGCCGCCGGGGCAAGGGCAGGGGCGGCATGCCAGCCATGCGCCCCCGCCATGGCGCGTCAGCCGAGGCGTTCGGCGTGCCACTTCAGGTGATCGTCCATGAAGGTCGAGATGAAGTAGTAGGAATGGTCGTAGCGCTCGTGCATGCGCAGCGTGAGCTTGATGTCCGTATCCTTGACCGCCTCCTCGAAGAGCCAGGGCCGCAGGCCGTTTTCCAGGAAGCCGTCGGCCTTGCCCTGGTCGATCAGGAATTCCGGGAAGCGGGCGCCGTCCGCCACGAGCGCGCAGGCGTCGTACTGCCGCCACGCCGCCTT
The DNA here is from genome assembly GCF_046557955.1 of Shinella agrisoli. Classification (NCBI taxonomy): domain Bacteria; kingdom Pseudomonadati; phylum Pseudomonadota; class Alphaproteobacteria; order Hyphomicrobiales; family Rhizobiaceae; genus Shinella; species Shinella agrisoli. Next base: position 155,942 of record NZ_JBJIEP010000015.1, read on the forward strand.
GTCGGCGCCGAGGTACTTTTCAAAGGCCGGCGCCGACCAGTCGGCGGTGGAGGGCTCGACGATCGGCGCAAAGGCCGAGCAGCTCCTGAAGCGCTCCGGGTTCCTGAGCGCGATCGTCATGGCGCCGTGGCCGCCCATCGAGTGGCCGAAAATGCCCTGCCGGCTCATGTCCATGCGGAAGTGCTGGCTGGCGAAGTTCGACAGCTCTTCCGTGACGTAACTGTACATCCGGTAGTTCTCGGCCCAGGGCTTTTGCGTGGCGTCGAGGTAGAAGCCGGCGCCCTTGCCCATCTGCCAGTTGGTAAGCTCGTCCGGCACGTCGTTGCCGCGCGGGCTGGTGTCGGGGCAGACGACGATGAGGCCGAGCTCGGCGGCCATGCGGCGGTATTCGCCTTTCTCCATCACATTGGCATGGGTGCAGGTGAGGCCGGACAGGTACCACAGCACCGGGCGCGGCTCGTGGATCGCCTGCGGGGGCACGAAGACGGCGAAGGTCATCTCGCACTTGCAGGCTTCGGATTCGTGGGCGAAGACGCCCTGCATGCCGCCGAAGGCGGTGTTCTGGGAAAGCACTTTCATCAGGAACTCCGATTGGTTTCAGGAGGCGAGCGACACCACCGCATTGACCGCGGCGGCGACCAGCACCGTGTTGAAGAAGAAGGAGACGACGGCGTGCAGCAGGTTGACCTTGCGCATGGCCGTGGAGGTGATCGCGACGTCCGAGGTCTGCGCCGTCATGCCGATCACGAAGGCGAAATAGAGGAAGTCGTAGACATCGGGCGGGGCCTTGCCCGGAAAATCGAGGCCCCTGTCGCGGTGCCGGCTGCCGGGCCGCCAGTAGAGATGGGCATAGTGGAGGGCCGCCATCGTGTGGATGGTGAGCCAGCCGAGCGCGACCGACGCGAAGGCTGGCACGAACGCAAGGCCCGTGGCGGCGGATCGGTTCAGCACGACGAAGAGCGATCCCGTGGAGACGGCGACGGCCGCGAACGTGACGGCGAAGATGATGGCGGCCGGCTCGTCGGTATCCGTCGCATGGCGTTCGAGATAGGCGGCTGTCAGGTGCGGCACGCGCCAGGCCGTCAGCAGCAGGTAGCAGAGGAAGAAGGCGAGGGCCGCGACGTCGACGGCGACGTCCGGCTTCAGCCAGAGCGCAACGGCTAGGCCGAGGGCCGCCGCGCCGAGGCCGACATAGAAGGGCACGTGGCGGCCGTAGATCCGGGGGGCCGGTCCCCCGGTCATGGCGTCGTTCCCGCGCGGGCACCTTTCGCCCTGCGGCAGAGGCGGTCGAGCGTTTCGAGGAAGGCCGAACGGTCGCGCGGCGAGAAGGCGGCATTGTAGCCCTTGCTCTCGCCGGTCTCGCGCAGGTGCGCGCCGAGATCGCGCATGGCGCTCGCCATGCCGATGTTCGTCCGGTCGAAGAGCCGGCCGGTCGGGCCGGTCACATGCGCGCCGCCGGCGACGGTGCGGCCGGCGAGCGGCACGTCGGCCGTCACCACGATGTCGCCCTCGCGCACATTCTCGGCGATCCAGTCGTCGGCGGCGTCGAAGGCGCCGGAAACGATGACGTTCCGCACCATGGGATCGCGGGAGGGGCGCAGGCCGGAATTGGCGACGAAGACCACCGGCAGCCCGTGGCGCTCGGCGACCTTGAGGATCTCCGGCTTCACCGGGCAGGCGTCCGCGTCGACGAAGATGGTCGGCAGGTTCTCGGTCATCCGGTCGTTTGTCCGTCCGCTCTCTTCCCGGCCTCAGCGGCGTACCGCGCCGCCCTTGCCGTCGGGGGTCGAGGCGCTCGCCGGCGTCGAGCCGGTATTGCCGCCGCGCGTGGTGGTGCCGCCATGCTGCGGGCGCCAGGTCTCCGTCCCGAGCGACTTGCCGCCCGCGCTCGACCAGGTGCCGTACCACGACCCGTCGCCCTGCCGCTCGTAGAGCGCGATGCCGTGGCCGTTGCCGGCATCGTAGCTGACGGCGAAGATCCTGTCGGAGGCCGGGGTGAGAACCCCGATGCCCTGCGTCTCGTCCGCGCCGAAGCGCCAGGTCACCGCGTAGGTCTCGCCGGTCTTGCGGACGACGACCACGCCTTCATACGGGCTCTTGTCGCCCGGATTGGTGCCGGTCATGGCGTAGGTGCCCTCCGGCCCTGCGAGCGCCAGCGAGGGCACCAGCGCGAATGCCGTGAGGATCGTCGCGGCTATGATGCGTTTTGCCTGCATGTCCGGCCTGGTCGCGATGGTCATGGCTGCCTCCCGGTAGACGAAGGTGAGGATGACGTACCCCTGCCGATCGGTCAAACCCCTTGCTGCTGCCGTCCGGCGGGCCGGAGCATGTCGACATGCGGAATTCCGTCCTCGGCATATTCCCCGGAAGTCGGCGAAAAGCCAAGCGACCGGTAGAAGCGCTCCAGGTGGCTTTGCGCGGAAAGTGCGATCGGCGCGCCGGGAAAGTGCGCCTCGCAAGCCCGGATCGCCTCCCGCATGACGGCCTCGCCGAGCCGCTTGCCGCGGTGGGCGGGGCAGACGAGCACACGGCCTATGCGCGGCGGCCCGTTCTCCGGCCGCAGCAGCCGCGCATAGGCGGCGGTGCCGCCGTCGATGAGCAGGCGCAGGTGCAGCGCCTCCGCGTCCCTGCCGTCCAATTCGGGATAGGCGCAGGCCTGCTCGACCACGAAGACATCCACACGCAGCTTCAGCAGCGCGTAAAGCTCGGCGGCGGAAAAGGCCTCCATCCCGCGCACATCGACGCTGTAGGCGGCCGCCGCCATCAATAGACGACGACGCTTCGGATGGACTTGCCCTCGTGCATGAGGTCGAAGCCCTTGTTGATGTCCTCGAGCGGCATGGTGTGGGTGATCATCGG
>NZ_JBJIEP010000016.1:0-156973 GCF_046557955.1 Shinella agrisoli
CATGATGACGGGTACGATCTTGCTGCTCATCCATTCCATCCCGCTCAAGGACCAAAAGGCCCGCTCAAATCAAAAAATCTCAAACACACCAGGCATGAACAAACAGAAAATCCGTCTCGATTGCCAGATGCCATCGAGGCTTTCCGTCTCTTACGGTGGAAGAGCAGGCCTTTGCCGGCTCGTGCGCGTCAGAAGCCCTTCCGTTGCGGGCGCAAGGCGTTTCGCAGACGATAGAGGGCCGCGACGGGTGACGGGAAGGGCCTGCGTATGAAGGCGGCTTTCTTCACGTAGTTGTCGACGTGCCAGGTCGCCCAGGTGCGCGCTGCGAAATATCCCATGTCGCCGGCTTGCAGCGTGTAGGACGACCCGTCCTCTGCGGTGATGTGGACTTCGCCTTCCAGGATGACCACCGTCTCGTCCCAATGGAAATACCAGCGGAAAGTGCCGGCCGTGCAATCCCACAGGGCCGAGAAGGAGGAATCGTCCGCGCTCCTGACATGGTCGGCCGCACGCGCCACGGGCGAGCCGCTGATGATCCAGCTCGGCTCGATCGGCGCGTCCCGCATCTTGAGTTCGCGCGCGCGCTTGAACACCGTCGTGACGCGCTCGCGCGCGAACGGGCTGTCGGACGTGCGGCGCGCGGCAACGGCGACGGCACCTGCTACCAGTAGTTTCAGAACCAAGATGTTGCTCCCTCTAACCCAACTTCGGCGGCACCATAGGAAACAAGGATGAGCGCCCGGTTGAAAAAGCCGTTAAAACCTTATCGATCCGGCGATATTCGCGATTGCCGGCGGCGTCCGGGCGGCGCCTGACCCATTTCGGGACACATCTGCCGCCGGCGCCTGCAGAAAAGCGCGAGGGACACGGGGATACGCCAACACGCGCCGGACTTAAGCAAAGATTCACGGCACTGTGGTTTGGTCGTTCTCTGATGCCCCCTGCTGCGGCGCGGCCAACCGCGTCCTGTCTGCGAAGAGAGCGAAATGGACTTGATACCTGTCATTCTGTTCTGGGTACTCCTGCTCATCGGAATGGCAAGCCGGGGCCCGTTCATCTTCTATCTGCTGTTCGCCTCCATGTCCTTCGGCTCGCTCGCGGTCATCCCGCCCGAGCTGACGCAGGGCCTGAGCTTCACCCCGCCCCCGATCGTGGCTCTCGCCATCATCTTCATCTATGCGGGCGGCGCCAGCGGCCTGTCGCGCATTTTGGACATCGCCCTGCGGCCCTCGCAATGCCTGCTGCTGTTCCTGTTCTGGATCGTCGCCGTATGGGTCACCCTGTTCATGCCGCGGATTTTCGCAGGGCTCGTGACGATCATCCCCATGCGCCTGGAGGAGACGACCAGCGGGATTCCGCTCTATCCCACGCAGCAGAACATTTCGCAGCTCATGTACCTGACGATCTCGATCGTCACGGTGTTCGCCTGCGCGCTGGCTTTCCGGTCCGCCTCGACGCGGCAGCATGTGCTGTCGGCCCTTTGCGTCGGCGGCGTCATGGTCGTGCTGACAGGCATGATCGATCTCGCCGGCCTCGGCCCCTACCTCGACATGTTCCGCACCGCAAAATATGCCTATCTGACGGATGTCGATATCGCGGACGTCAAACGCATCGTCGGGTTGATGCCGGAGGCATCGACCTACGGGTCCCTCGCCGTATCGTTCCTTTCGGCGATCTACTTCTTCCGCCGTGCGATCGTTAAGCCCTGGCTGCGGCTTTACGCGGCGCCGTGCCTCATCGTCCTGCTGACGCTTTTCGCACTGCTCTCCACCTCGTCCGCCGCCTATGCCGGCATGGGCGTCTTCGGTTGCGTTGCGGCGCTCGAATGGTTCTGGCGGCTGCTGGCGGCCCGGAAGGGAAGCGTGGCGCGGGAGGGGCTCGTGGCGGAGTTCTGGGCGATCGTCCTCGGTTTTGGCGCCATCTACGTGCTGGCGCTCACATATCCCGCGCTCTTCGATCCGTTCATCAAGCTTGTCGACACGATCATCTTCCAGAAGACGTCCTCGGACTCCTTCGAGGAGCGCAGCATGTGGACGGCGGTTTCCCTGCAGGCGCTCCTCGACACCTGGGGGCTGGGCGTCGGGATGGGGGCGACGCGGGCATCGAACGGCATCGTGGCGGTATTCAGCAACACCGGCATCGTCGGCGGGCTCCTTTACTACGGCTTCATGCTCCAGACCTTCCTGCGCAGGGCGCAGCCGGGCGATGCGACCGCGGCGGCCATCCTCAACGCGGTCCGCTTCTACATGCCGCCCGTGCTCATCATGGCGACGCTCGTGGGCACCTCCGCCGACTTCGGCATCATGAACGCCTGCATCTACGCGCTGGCGGCCGCGGCCGCGTGGCCGGCGCCGGTGCGCTCCTCCTCCGCCACGCCGCGCCCTTCGTTCGCCGTCTATCCGGAAGGGTCCCGCTGATGTCTGCCGCAGAAGGCGCCTCCCTGTCCACCCGAACGATCCAGGCCGGCATATGGACCGTGGGGGCGCGGCTGTCGTCGCGCCTGATCGATTTCGCTGTGCTCCTCGTGCTGGCGCGCCTGCTCGGGCCGGCCGATTTCGGCCTCGTGGCGACCGCGATGACGGTCATCTATATCGTCGAAGCCGTGCTGGAACTGCCGCTGACCTTCGTCCTCGTCCGCCAGCCGGAAGTGACGGACCGCATGTACAGCACGGCCTTCACGCTGGGACTGATCCGCGGCCTGCTGGTCGCCGGCCTGATGGCGGGCCTGTCCTGGCCGCTTGCGTCCCTTTACGGCGACCCGCGGCTGATGCCGCTCATTTGCACGCTGGCGCTGGCCCCCGCCGCCCGCGGCATGATCAGCCCCCGCATGGTGATCTTCGAAAAAGCGATGGACTTCCGCCGCAAGGGAATTCTCGAACTGCTCGGCAAGGGCGTGGCCGGGGCGGTCGCCATCTCGATCGCCGTGAGCACGGGCAACTATTGGGCCGTGGCGGCCGGAACGGTCTCGACTCCCGTCGTGATGATGGGCGTGTCCTACGTCATGGCGCCGATGCGCCCGCGCCTGTCGCTCGCCGAGTGGTCGCTGTTCTCCAGGATGACGGGCTGGAACTTCGTGTCGCAGGTCGTTTCGGCCCTTAACTGGCAGGTCGACCGCCTCATCCTGCCGCTCTACATCGACGTCACCTCCTTCGGGCGCTTCACGACGGCGAACGACATCGCCGCGCTGCCGTTCCAGGCGATCGTGCAGCCGACGGCGGTTCCGCTGTTTTCCGCGCTGGTCAACGCCCGGGAGAAGGGCAACTTGGTGGGCGCATACCTCAAGGCCTGCTCCGGCATCGTCATGCTGATGGCGCCGGTGATGTGCTTCATGGCGCTGATGGCCGGCCCGGTGGTCCATATCCTGCTCGGACCTGCCTGGAGCGGCGGCGCGCCCATCCTCGCAGGCGTCGCGCTGACGAGCCTGTTCGTTCTGCCGACGGTTCCGATGGCGGCCTTGATGCTGGTGCTGGACCGTCCCCGCCTCGTCGCGCTGCGTTCCTTCGTCGAGCTTGCGGTGCGCGTTCCCCTGACGGTCGCCGGCATCATCTTGGCCGGCATCCCCGGCGCCATCGCGGCCAAGGCCGGCGCGGGCGTCGCGCTCCTTCTCGTGACCCTCCTGTCCGTCAAGGCCATCGCCGGTATCCCGTTCCGCGACCAGTTGCGCAGCAGCCTCCATCCCATGGTCGCGCTCGTCCCGGCCGTGGTGTTCCTTTACGGGGTGCCGGATCTGACGCAGTACGGCCCCTATCTCTACCCGGCCATCGCCGTGGTGGGGCTCGTCTACGGTGCGATCTATGTCGCCAGCCTGTATGGATTGTGGTGGGTGAGCGGACGGCCCGCCGGCCTCGAAGCCTATGTCGCGGAAAGGGCGGCGGCCTACTTCAGGCGATGACGGAGCATCTTAGGCCGAATTGACCCGTCAAGGAGCCGCCCTCTCCTCATCCTACATGTCGAGTATGTTCCTGGGATCGATCCGGCCCGTCAGGAGGTCCCTGATCGCGAGGAGGTTTCCCTGCAGCCTGCCCCGCCGGTCGACCCAGGGCTCGGGAGTGATGCTTCTGACGAGATTGGAAAGAAGGTTGCTGACCGTGCCTTCCCAGACCTGGTACAGAGGCATGTTGCCCTTGCGGTGGATGTATATCCGGTTGGCGATCTGCGAATAGCCGAGCCGCTTTCCGGGGCTGCGTCCCGCCTTCTTGGTTCCGAGATGCACGCCGCGCAGCTGGTCGGCTCGCACGATCCTGCCATAGGCCACCAGCTGCCGTGAAAAATCCACGTCCTCCAGCCAGGCGTAGAACGGCAGGTTCTCGTCGAAACGAAGGCCATGGGCGCGCACCGGCGCCAGGCGGATGGCCATGTTGCAGCCGTAGCCGTTGAATGTGGGGGAGATGGAGGGGGGCTGGCGAAGCACGTCCGCCTCCAGCAGCTTCCGTCCCTCTTCAAACTCCAGCCCCGGGCCGCGCGCGCCGTCCGCGATCACGTGGCCGGTGGCCACCATGATGTCGGGATTGTCCATGAACAGCTTCTCGACTTCCGCAAGGTAGTTGGCGGCCGGGAGAAAGTCGTCGTCGAAGAAGACGATGATATCGGCCCTGGAGGCCGCAACCATCACGTTGCGCTGGTGCGGCAGGCCGACCGGACCCGGCAGGATCTCGATGGCGCCGCGATATGCCGAGAGCCCTTCGGCATCCACGTCCTCCGGGCGTGAAGGGCAGATGAAGAACTCGTCCGGCTTGCGCTCCTGATCGTTGAGGAAGACGATCGTCTGCGTCAGGATATCCCGCCGTCCCGCGGTGGCGATGGCGACGGCTATGGTCAGGCCATCCTTGCGCATGTTCATGTCCTGGTCCTTGCTCATTCGAGGCGCTTCACGCTTTCCCGCTTGCCGGATTAAACGAAGCGGCCGCCGCTTTCGGCGTTCCACCGGTCGATCGCGGAAGGAAGCCTGCCCTCGCTCGCCCTGCCTGCCGCCTCCAGCCAGCCGGGCACGACGTCGGTCGAGCGCACGAGCTTCATGACGCGGTCGGGGTGGATACCCAGCCCCATCACCGAGAAGGGGCGCAGGATCGTCGCCGCGAGCGTCACCACGCCGCGCGGCACGAGGAAGGTCCTGGCGCCGCGCATGTGCTGCGTGCGGAATGTCTCGACGATCTGCTCGAGCGTATAGCGATCGGGATAGCAGCCGTTGAAGAGAACGAAGCGCTCTTCCCGCCGCGCGGCGAAGTCCAGTGCGTCCAGCAGGTCCTCCACGTAGAAGCACGCCTTGATCGTGTCCTTGCGGCCCGGATAGACGAAGAACCCCTTCTTCAGCAGTTTCGCCATGCGCGTGAAATTGCCGCCCTCGCCCGGACCGAAGATGACGGCAGGGCGGCATATGACGAGGCGGCGGCGCTCGTCCTCCTCCATCCAGGCCTGCTGGATGCGCTCGGCCATGTATTTCGACCAGCCATAGGGCGTCTCGGGCGCCGGAGGCGTGTCCTCGCGCTTGGTCTCCTCGCCCGGCCCGTAGACGGAGATGGAGCTGGTGAACGTGATCTCGCGAATATCGAGCCGGCGCGCCAGCGCCGTCACCGAGGTCGCGCCGAGGATGTTCGTTTCATAGTATTCGTGGGCCGGAGGGCCCGGCGTCGTATGGACGGCGGCGAGATTGTAGATGCGGTCGATCCTCATGCCGGGATCGAAGCGCGAAAGGTCGCGAACATCCCCGTGCAGATAGGCGACACCGTCCAGCCTTTCGCGCGGGGGGCGTATGTCGACCGAGACCACGCGGTTTCCTTCTCCCGCAAGCCTGCGCACAAGATGCGTTCCGATGAAGCCAGAGCCGCCGAAGACGAGGGCGTGCCTGGGAGTTTCACCTGCCATCGAGATATGCCTCCTGAGACGAATAGGGCGCAAAATCAAGGCGCGCGAGATAATTCTAATAAGCACAACTTCTGCACAATTGCTTAAGCTGTAACGTCGAATTCGAACCTCGCCCGCAAGAACGCCTCCCGCTTGCGCCGATGAGCGGCAAGCAATTCGAGTTTCTTAATGAAATTCCGCTTTGCTATGGCCTGATCGAAGTCGCGCCGATCGATGTATTGGCGCTTGGAAAGGTTTGCTGATGCACGGCATGTCCGCCCGGAACAACGCCCGCCTCTCCGCGGCGACTATCGCGGCGCAGGCTGGAGGAAAATACATGGCCGCGGATTTCCCCGTAACATTTGCCGGGACCGTCGGTCTCTACAGACCGGCGGATGAGGCCGCCCGGCCGGCCGATACAGCCGTCTTGTTCGTCAGTTCCTGGGGATTCGAGGAGCTGTGCGCCCGCAAGTTCTGGCGGATGCTGGCCGGGGATCTCGGCCGGCAGGGCATCGCCAGCCTGCGTTTCGACTATCCCGGAACCGGCGATGCGCTCGACCTTGAGGATTATTCCGCCGGCCTCGACATCTGGCACCGCAGCATCGTTTCCGCAGCGTCCGTCCTGCGCGATCTGTCCGGGGCCAAGCGCCTGCTGCTGGTCGGGCACAGCATAGGGGCGGCATTGGCCTGGCGTGCGGCCGAAGCCCTTGGGGATGTCGCGGGCATCGCCATGGCGGCGCCGGCGACGTCCGGCCGGCGCTGGGTACGCGAATTCATGGCGTTGAGCCGCATGGCCGACCACGGCGCGATCAAGCACGCCACACCGCCCAGCGGTCCGGCGATGGGCGAGCAGAGGATACCCGACGCCATTCTCGCCGGCATCCGGGCCTTGGACATCTCCAGGCCGGTGAAGGCCCCGGCCCCGGATGTCCTCGTCCTGTCGCAGGAGGGGCGGGCGGGCGATGCGGCCTTCCTGGAGCACCTCTCCTCGCTCGGCGTGCGAACGCGCACCATGCCGTTCGAGGGCTACGACCGGTTCATCCGCGACGTGTTGCTGTCGGTTCCGCCGCGGGCCGCGATCGGCGAACTGGTGGCGTGGGCCTGCGGGCTGAAGGGAGAGGACACGGCCGCCCCCCGGACCGCCTTCCCGGAAAACCGACCGCTTGCCGGCGACGGATTCAACGAGATGCCCGTCCGCTTCGGGGTGGGGAACCGCCTCTACGGGATATTGTGCGAGCCGCAAGGTCCCCGTCGCGGCGCTACAGTGATCATGTTGTCCACGGGCTACGATCGCATGTCGGGCTGGGGACGGATTACCACGCGGATCTGCCGGGATCTGGCGCGCGCGGGAATACCGGCCTTCCGGTTCGACTTTGCCAACGTCGCCGACAGCCCGCCCCATCCGGAGGCGCCCGATCAGGTCATGTACGACGAGAGCCTCGTGCGCGATGTCGGGGAGGCCATGGCTTTCCTGGAAGAGCGCCGGCTTTCCGCCGTTGTCTTGAGCGGCCGGTGCAGCGGCGCCTATACGGCCTTCAGAAGCGGTGTCCGCTATGAAGCGGTCAAGGCGGTCGTTCCCGTCAATCCGTTCGATTTCTCGCTGCCGCCGGACACGGATGTGGATGCGCTCATCGGCGCCTCGTTGCAACCGCTCGCAAGCTACGGAGAAAAGATGCGCAGCGGCGGGTTCTGGAAGCGGGTCCTGCGGGGAGAGGTCAATGTGGGGCGCGGCGTGCGCAACCTGTCGCGGATGCTCGTTTCCAAAGGTGTCGCGACGGCGCTGCCGGTGCTGGTGCGTTTCCCGTTCCTGTCGCGCAGCCTGCGCGCGGTAACGCGCGATTTCGAGGCGATGGCCGCGAACGGCACGCGGGTGTCGCTTATCTATAGCGAAGGCGACATCGGCGTGCCCAACCTCGAGGCCCATTTCGGCAAGCGCGGTTATCTCATGCGGCGCTACGACAATACGAACCTCGTCTTCATCGCCGAGGCCGACCACAACCTGACGACCGCGCCGGCCAGGGAATATTGGCAGGCGGAACTGCAAGAAACGGCGCTGCGGCTTGCGCCCTAGCGAAAGCCGGGCCGCGCCGTCGGCCGTCGCTATCCGGCTGCCCGCCGTTTTTCTTGCACCGGCTGGCTGTATCGCTTTTCCGGGATGGGGATGTCGAGGACCTGGGCGAGTTTTCGGGCGGCGTTTTCCCATGTGAACGCGGCGGCGTGCTTCCGCCCCTCGGCGCGCATGCGCTCGGCGAGGGCGGCGTCGTCGGTGAGGGCCCGGATCTGCTCGACCCAGCGGCCGGCGTCGTGGGGGTCTGCGGTCAGGGCGGCGTTCGCGCAGACCTCCGGCAGCGCGCCGCAGGGCGCGACGATGGCCGGGCAGCCGAGGATCATCGCTTCGAGCGGCGGCAGGCCGAAGCCCTCCGTCGTCGACGGGCAGGCGAAGGCGCGGGCATGGATCATCAGCGCGGCGACCTTCTCGTCGTCGATCCGGCCGACGAAACGCACGTTCGGCGGGACGCGCGCCCCCAGCCGCTCGAAGTCGTCCCGCGAGGCGCCGCCGAACAGCACCAGCGTTAGGTCGCCCAGCCGTCCGTCCCTGAAGGCTTCGAACAGGATGGGGATGTTCTTGTGCGCCTGGGTATTGGCGAGGGAAAGGACGTAGCGCCCCGATTGCAGGCCGCTTGCGGCCACGAAGCCGTGATCGGGCCGGCAGGCCAGGATATGGTCGCAGCCGTTGTGGATGACCGTGATCTTGTCTGCCGGCGCGACGCCGTGCAGGACGAGCTGCTCCTTGGAATAATGCGACACCGCCAGGATCCTGCGGCTCGTGCGCCCGATGAGTGGCTGGAGGAACCTGTACCAGAGGCGGAAGCCCTTCGAGTAGGATCGGGGCGTCAGGTACACCTGGGCGTCGTGGATCATCGTCACGGCGTGGGGATGGAGGACCGGGCCGAGGTTGCACAGGCTGACGAGCACGCCCTTGCGGGCAAGCCAGGGCAGGGTGAACTGTTCCCAGGCGATGCCCTTGGCGAGGGTGCTGAGGAGGCCTTTGGCAATGACGGGCGTCCGCGACAGGACGGGATGCCTTCTGGCGGTCGTCGGGGCGAGCACGGCCGTCGGGGGAATGCCCTCGCCTCCATCCAGCGGCGCCAGGAGGCGGTCGAGGGCCTGGATGAGCTCCTCGGCGACGCGGTGGACGCCCGTCGGGTCCGCCGTCAGGAACTTGCCGTTGAACAGGATCGGCCTCATGCCGAGTACTCCTTCATGCGGTTAGCTTGATGGTCTGCGCGGTGGCGGGTTCGGCCGTCATGGCGATCCCGGGAAGGCCGGCGAGGAACCTGCGCAGTTCGCGCTCGAAGCGGTGCGGCTCGAAGCGCAGGGCATGGGCTCGGATCTCGGCGGGAAAGAACAGGTGGGCCTCCTTTTCGAACCGGGCGAGCGCGGCCATCAGCGCCTCGACGCTCTGCTCGTGGAAGAACAGGCCCGTGCGGCCCTCCACCACCGTCTCCAGCGCCCCGCCCCGCCCGAAGGCGATCACCGGCCGGCCGCTCGCCATCACCTCCAGCGGCACGATGCCGAAGTCCTCGACGCCCGGATAGAGCAGCGCCCGGCAGCCGGAGAAATAGGCCTCCATCTGCGCGTCCGAGACCGCGCCGAGGAAGCGCACCGTCGGGCCGGCGGACTGCTTCAGCCTGGCCGAGGCGCCCTCGCCGATGACGACGAGCGGCAGGTTCATGCGCGTGCAGGCGGCAACGGCCAGCTCGATCTTCTTGTAGGGGGTGATCTGGCCGGCGCACAGGTAGTAGTCCTTCGGCCCTTTGGTGATCTTGAAGCGGCCGACCTCGACGGGCGGGTGGATGACGGTGGCCTCGCGCCGGTAGAACTTCTCGATGCGCTTTGCCACATAGGCCGAGTTGGCGATGAAGCGGTCGACGCGGTGCGAGGTGGTGACGTCCCACTGGCGCAGCCGCGGGGCGAAGAGGGAAAGGACGATGCGCGTGAACAGGCCGGCCTCTGCCCTGTACTGGGGATAGAGGTCCCAGATGTAGCGCATGGGGGAATGGCAGTAGCACACATGCAGGGCGTCGGGGCGGGTGATGACGCCCTTTGCGGGGCCCGCCTCGCTGGAGATGACGAGGTCGTAGGCGGTCAGGTCGAGGGCCTCGAGCGCATAGGGCATGAGGGGCAGCATCTTCTGGTAGTGCCGCCGCCCGCCGATCTTCTGGAGGAAGGAGGTCGTCAGCCTGTGGCGGCGCAGCTTGGCGGAGAGCTTGTGGGGCTCTGCGACGAGGGTGAAGATGTCGGCATCGGGGAAGATGTCGCAGAAGGTCTCCAGGACCTTCTCGCCACCGCGCATTCCCACGAGCCAGTAATGAACCAGGGCAACCTTCAACGCGAACTCCCGGAAGACAGGGCAGGTACCGCCGGGATAGCGCAACAGTGTCGAGAAAGCGTGAAGCCGATCGCTCGCTTCTGATTCAAATCCTTCCCATCTCGTCCTTCATGACCAGTTTCGGGAAAGAAAATCCCAAAACAATCGAACACGATTAATAAGGTGATAAGAATTCTTGAGGTTTGCCCGGCGGCAGCTTTGATTTGGCGCACGGCTTTGTGCGGGTATACCCGACTGGAAATTTCAACGCCGGAACGCGCCAACTTTCTTAATATTTTCATGGCTTCCTTCGAAGGAAGTTCGACGAAGCGGCAACTCCTCTTGCGTTCAAGCGGATTGTATTGTGCGCTTGTCTCATGGGAATGGAAAAACTCTTTGACGGGATGCAAAAGAGTATGAACCGACGTTATTCCTGCCGCCCGGAACACGTTTGATGCTGGGCTTGGATGATTTCAAAGGGTGTATTGTCGTCGTGGCGCATCCCGACGACGAGATCCTGTGGGCAAGCTCGCTGCTTAGCGGCGCGAAGAAGATCGTCCTGTGCTACGGCGATAGTCCGTCGAGCGCGAAAGTCAGCCAGGGCCGGCGCGCCCTTCTCCAGGACTTCCCCCTGAAATCGGCCGTCAGCCTGAACATAACCGAGTCCAACGTCTATCAGATGGCGGATTGGCGCAGGCCCGTGGAGACGGCATACGGCATCGCGTGCGGCCGGAACACGGACGAATACGCACGGAACTTCCACCTGCTGACGGAAGCCCTGCAGGGACATGTCGAGGAAGGCGACTTGGTTGTCACCCACAATCCATGGGGAGAGTACGGGCACGAGGAGCATGTTCAGGTGTTCCGCGCGGTATCGCACTTGAAGCAGCAGCGCGGTTTCCGGCTCTTCGTGACGGGTTACGCCAGCGACAGGGTGCTGCCTTTCATGGAGAGGAACATCCCCCGCCTCGGCCCCTCGTCCGCCATGCTGCCCACGGACAGGGACCTGTCCCGCAGGCTGAAGGAGCACTATCAGGCCCACGACAGCTGGACCTGGGAAGACACCTACGAGTGGCCCGACCATGAATGCTTCTATGAGGTGACGAACCCGCATGCGCCGTTGCGCACCAGCGGGAAGGCGATGTGCTCGCTGCCTGTCAACGTCCTCTGGCTCGATGGGCCGTTGCCGCTCTGGCGCCGCGCTCTGCGCGGCGTGAAACGGAGGCTGCGTACGATCGCCTACAACGTTTCCCGCCGGACACGGCCAGGCGGCTAGGCGCATTCCGGGGGGATGGGCGATCCGCCGACCGGAGCGGCTTGCCGGCTATGTCCCGTATGACCGATCGGCGGCGGGCGGTCTGCCGGCCAGTTCCCCGTAGATCTCAAGCAGCGCATCGACCCAGTCCGCCTGGGTGTTGGCAAGCTTCATGCCGCTTGCAAAGGCACGCTCGCTCATGCGCCGCATGGTTTCTGGCGGCATCGCGGCCAATTCACGAAGGGCCGCGGCGAAGGCGGCGTTGTCCTGCGTGTTGCAGGCGATGCCCATGCCCCGCTTGACCACGTCGTCCGCCAGGAAGGCCATGTCGGTCAGGATAAGCGGTATGCCGCTCGCCGCGGCCTCTGCCGCCACAAGCCCGAAGGGCTCGGGAAGGCGCGAGGGAATGACGAGGGCTCTCGCATTGCCGATCAGCGCGCCGATCTCCTTCTGCTCGCGCCAGCCGTGGAACGTCATTTCCGGATATTGCGCTTCCAGTTCGGCGCGCATGGGGCCGTCCCCGACGATCTCGAGCGGCACGTCCGCCAGCCGGGCGGCGGCCAGGGCATCCTGCGGCCCCTTTTCCTGTTCCAGGCGGCCGATGAAGAAGAAGCTCTCGTTGCGTTCGGCGGCGATGCGCTCCGGGACGAATGGCAGGGCCGGGTTTCGCACCGCCTTGAGATCGCCGGCCCGATAGCCCGCCCGGATGAAGCCCTCGATCATCTTCTCATGGATGAGGACGATCTTTCCCCATGGCACGTCCCGTCCCATGGCGGAAAAGAGCCTTGCCTGCCGCGCCACGCGCCAGAGCTTGTGCGCATAGGAGCGGCGGTCGCAATTGGTGCCGATGCAGTCCCGGCCGAGCGGGACGCGCAGACACCTCTCCTCCTTGCGGTAATCCATGAAGGCACCGTTGGGGCAGGCATGGAAGAAGTCGTGGGCGTGGATGGCGGTGCGCTCGGCAACCTTGCGCAGCGGCACGAAGATCGCCGGCGACAATATCTGGGACCAGACATGCACGTGATACACCGTACCCGGCGTGTCGTTCCGGTCGATCCAGTCGGAGACGACGGCGCTTGCGGATCGATTGTCGATGCCGCTGACCGCCGTCCGGAGGGGATTGCCGCCCAGGAGCGCGGCCTGGCCGAGCTTCACGACGTCGACGCCAAGCTCGGCGAAGGAGGGATTGTTGCCATCGTCGCCGACGATCATCGTGACGGGAACGTTCCGGGACCTCAAAAGCCGCAGCAGCAACAGCACGAGCGTCGTTGCGCCGCCCCGTGCGATGGAGAAGTCGTTGAGCAGCACGACGCGGGATATAGGCGGCGCCGCGCTCATCGATGCTCCCGCGACTTGGGAAAGCCGGGGCACCTAGCCGAAGGAAGGACTTCAGAACGAATGCGCCGCCGCACGATGGTGGCGATCACGATCTCCATTCTTCCTTCGACGACAGACAAGACCGGCTCCCGGGCACGATGCGTTGGCGGGCGGCCGCGGCTCATCGCGGCGCCCTCCCGGAACGTTAGCGCCACTTCGTCTCGATATTGATAATTCGATGCAAAAAGTAACGCCCGGCGCCTGAAGAGGAACGCATTATGAGGGTATGCTTAATGACATTGTAAAAATCGCCTGCGGATCCCGCGGGCATGCGGCGGGGAGCACAGCCCTCAGCTGGCGCGCGGCAGGCTGCTTTGTTCGTCGTTGACGAAGAGCGCCGCGACCGGCGAGAGGCCCCGTTGCTTCAGGTATGCCACCGCGTTCTCGGCGCCTTTCCGGTTGAACCGGCTTCCGAGGACGGCGAAACGGTCCGCGGCCATCTCCACCGCGGGAATGGGTTTCGGCTGGTCGAAACGCCCGGCATAGGCGATGACGAGGTCGAACATGCTGCCGCTTTCATTCAGCCAGTCCGGCAGCGTCCCCGTCTCAAAGCTCCGTCTCGTGGAGACACGCGGCGACCTGCGCCCGGCGGGCATCAGCCAGAGGCCCCGCGTATTGGCGAGGTTGATGAAATCCCCTTCTATTCTCTGCAGCGAAACGGAGTCGAGCAGACCGGGAAGGCCGACGGCAGACGCCTGCCGCGTCAGGCTGGCTTCGGCCTCGGCGTCGACCAGAAGGACCGTCTTGCCGCCGCGGGCGATCGTTCGCGCCAGGTGGAGCACGGTCCGGGAGGCGTTGCCGTGCGCCTGCGTGGAATAAAGCACGAGCGAATAGTTCCCCCGGCCCTCGGCCTCCAGCGCGAGTTGCTGCGCGATCTCGGCGTAGCTGCCCTGGAGGTTCTCCATCAAAGGCATCGTCCGCGAGGTGTGCGATGCGGTGAAGGCCGTGGCGTGCGGCTGCCCGGCCGCGTCCTCCTTCCGCGCATGCGCTTCCTTCGCCTTCCTGCCGCGGCGCAACCAGGCGAAAAGCCGCTTCTGCGGACGGTCGCCCGCCGGACGCGCCCTGCCGGCGGCTGCATGCTCCTCCGCCGGCTCATGTTCCGGCGGCTGGCGATCCCTCGCGAGCGCGATGCCGCAACCGAACAGCACGCCGAGCACTGTCGCGCCGGCTACGATGAGCGAACGCTTGGGGCCTGCCTTGGTCAGCGGTACCTGCGCGGCCGAGATGATCTGCGGATTCTCGCTGACGGTGCGCTCCTGGCCGGAAAGCTGGCGGGTGCGCAACAGGAAGGATTCGTAGACCGCGCGGTCGCTTGCAAGCTTGCGCTCGAGTTCCCGCAGGCGGACCATCGACTGGTCGGTCTCGTTCAGGCTCGCCTTCAGGGCAGAAAGGTTCTTGCGGAGCAGTTCCCGCTGGCCTTTCAGCTTTTCGCCGTTGCGGGAAAGCGATGTCGTGAAATCCCTCAACTGCTTGTCGAGCAGGGACGAAACCGCCCGTGTCCTCGCCTTGGCGCTCAGGAGGGAGGGATGGCGGTCCCCGAACTGCGATCGGAGCACGGATTCCTGCTCCTGAGCGGTATGATACCGCGTGCGCAGTTCGATGATCGCCGGCGTCAGGGAGGAGTCCGGCGTCGAGCGCAGATAGTCCGGGTTGGAGCGCGCAAGCGCCAGTTCCGAGATCAGGGCCTCGTTCTCCGCGATGCTCGCGGAGATGCGCGTGATTTCCGTGTTCGTGTCGGTGATCTGCTGTTCGACGGTGGGCCGGCCCGCGACATCGACCAGGTTGTGCTCCGCCTTGTACGCCTGGATCGCGCGGTCGCCGTCCTCCACCGCCTTTTCGAGGCTCGCCAGCTGCGCCGAAAGATCCGTCGTCGCCTGCCGCACGACGCCGTTGTTCATCTCGATGCGGGTTTCGATATAGGTGTTGGCGATGGCGTTCGCGATTTTCGCGGACTTGACCGGATCGTAGGACGTCACGGACAGGTCGATGACGAAGCTGGCCTTGTTGAGCTCGGCCGCAATCGCGTTCTGAAGGGTTGCGAGCGCCCTCTGGGCGCGTTTCTGCCGGTCGGGCTCATAGGGCTGGGCCGCTCCGAAATCCGGGTCGTCCGCCAGGCCCTGTGATTCCACCACCGCGGAAAGGACCTTCACCGATGTCAGAATATATTGCTGGTTGAGCGTGCGGGCTTCCGTCGCCCGGCTCTCGCCGTATATCTCGCCTTCCACGATGCGCGAGCCTTCCGGATCGACCAGAATGCTCACGGTGGAAATGTAGTAGTTCCTGAGGAGCTGGGAAAGAAAGACGGACGCGCCGCAGAAAAGGGCCGTAACGGCTACGATCATCAGGAAACGGTTGCGTAGTACCGAGAAGAGGTGCGCGAAATCGATCTGCGGAATGGTGCCCGTGCTTTGCACGTCCGCGCGTTCGACATAGGGGTTGGTGGCGTCAACCATGCTTCGGCACCGTTCAGGCGGTCTCTCTGTGTTGTGATGGCGGGAATCACGACTGCTCGGGCGAATCGTATTTTCGATGTATTAAGATATCATTTACCGTAATTCCTCCCTCCGTTCGCGGAAGGGCGGACGGTCGGCCTCATGCCGAATACTCCTTCATGCGGTTAGCTTGATGGTCTGCGCGGTGGCGGGTTCGGCCGTCATGGCGATCCCGGGAAGGCCGGCGAGGAACCTGCGCAGTTCGCGCTCGAAGCGGTGCGGCTCGAAGCGCAGGGCATGGGCTCGGATCTCGGCGGGAAAGAACAGGTGGGCCTCCTTTTCGAACCGGGCGAGCGCGGCCATCAGCGCCTCGACGCTCTGCTCGTGGAAGAACAGGCCCGTGCGGCCCTCCACCACCGTCTCCAGCGCCCCGCCCCGCCCGAAGGCGATCACCGGCCGGCCGCTCGCCATCACCTCCAGCGGCACGATGCCGAAGTCCTCGACGCCCGGATAGAGCAGCGCCCGGCAGCCGGAGAAATAGGCCTCCATCTGCGCGTCCGAGACCGCGCCGAGGAAGCGCACCGTCGGGCCGGCGGACTGCTTCAGCCTGGCCGAGGCGCCCTCGCCGATGACGACGAGCGGCAGGTTCATGCGCGTGCAGGCGGCAACGGCCAGCTCGATCTTCTTGTAGGGGGTGATCTGGCCGGCGCACAGGTAGTAGTCCTTCGGCCCTTTGGTGATCTTGAAGCGGCCGACCTCGACGGGCGGGTGGATGACGGTGGCCTCGCGCCGGTAGAACTTCTCGATGCGCTTTGCCACATAGGCCGAGTTGGCGATGAAGCGGTCGACGCGGTGCGAGGTGGTGACGTCCCACTGGCGCAGCCGCGGGGCGAAGAGGGAAAGGACGATGCGCGTGAACAGGCCGGCCTCTGCCCTGTACTGGGGATAGAGGTCCCAGATGTAGCGCATGGGGGAATGGCAGTAGCACACATGCAGGGCGTCGGGGCGGGTGATGACGCCCTTTGCGGGGCCCGCCTCGCTGGAGATGACGAGGTCGTAGGCGGTCAGGTCGAGGGCCTCGAGCGCATAGGGCATGAGGGGCAGCATCTTCTGGTAGTGCCGCCGCCCGCCGATCTTCTGGAGGAAGGAGGTCGTCAGCCTGTGGCGGCGCAGCTTGGCGGAGAGCTTGTGGGGCTCTGCGACGAGGGTGAAGATGTCGGCATCGGGGAAGATGTCGCAGAAGGTCTCCAGGACCTTCTCGCCACCGCGCATTCCCACGAGCCAGTAATGAACCAGGGCAACCTTCAACGCGAACTCCCGGAAGACAGGGCAGGTACCGCCGGGATAGCGCAACAGTGTCGAGAAAGCGTGAAGCCGATCGCTCGCTTCTGATTCAAATCCTTCCCATCTCGTCCTTCATGACCAGTTTCGGGAAAGAAAATCCCAAAACAATCGAACACGATTAATAAGGTGATAAAACAGAGAAGTATTGCGGCGCTTCCGACGCTTTTCTTAGTATATTTGCGGTAATCCTCTCCAAGATAAAGAGCATGCCGGCGGGTGGAGGGCGCAGGAGAAAATCTCTTTGCCCTCGCACATCGTCGCTGCAGAACGCCCCCGAACGTGGGGGATGCCGTCCTTTGACCTTTTCTTCACGGTCGTCACGTAAGCAGGCACCACGGCGGTTGTGCGCCGGGGAACCGGAACGGAACAGGTTCTGAGTGGGTTGCGATGTCGAGCGTACGTTCATTTGAAGCGGGGGACATTGAGGCCGTCGCGGGCCTCTTTCAGCGGTTGCTGCGCAAGGACGGCAAGCCGGCGAGCGGCGACCTGAAGGCCTATCTCCGTGCGCTTTTTCTCGACGGCGTGGCGCGCGATGCGGAGCTTTATTCCCGCGTCCACGTCCGCGCCGACGGCACCGTATCCGGCTTTCTCGGCGTCCTGCCCGTGGAGATGGAATTCGAGGGGCGGCGCCTGCGCGCGGCCAATTGCGGCACGTTCGCCTGCGACGACCGCGACAGCGACCCGTTCGCGGGCGCGCGCCTGCTGCGTGACGTGCTTTCCGGTCCCCAGGACCTTTCCTTCAGCGAAACGTCCAACGATGTTTCCACCGAGATGTGGCGGACCGCGCGCGCGACCGTTCTTGCCCCTTACAGCCTGGAATGGCTGCGCATCCTGAAGCCGGCCGCCTTCGCGCTGGAGGCCGTTGCAGGGCGCGTTCCGGCCGCGAGGCTGGCGAGCCCCCTCGCCCGGGCCGTCGATGCGCTCGTCCGCCGGAGCGGCGGGAAGCAGGCATGGTCCCACTATACGCCGCTTGCCGGCAAGGCCGACGCCTTCATCGATGCCCCGGCCGCGGATGGCGAATTCATCGATGCCTGCCGGCAGTTCGTGGAAAAGTTCGCGCTCCGTCCTCGCTGGGAACCGCCGGTGCTGGAGACCATGCTCCGGCACGCACAGCGCAAGGCCCTTTACGGTGAACGGGTGCAGCAGGTCGTCAAGACCCGTTCCGGCAAGGCGATCGGCCTCTATCTCTATTATGGCGATGCCTGCGGCATCGGCCGCGCGGTGCAGATCATGGCCGAGCCGGGGCAGGAATCGATCGTCATCGACTGCCTCATCCGCAATGCCTACGAGCGCGGTCTCGTGGCGATCCGCGGCCGCACGCAACCCGCTCTCCTGCAGGCGATGATCGGCAAGAAATGCGCGTTCCTGCATGCATCCTCCACCGTCGTGCATTCGCGCGATCCGGCGCTTCTGGAGGCGATGACCAGCGGCCGGGCCTTTCTCAACGGCCTTGCCGGCGAGGGCTGGACCCGCCTCATCGGCGATCGTTTCGGGTAGGCGGCATGTGCGGGATAGCGGGATATCACGGAAAGGACATCGGGCCCGAACAGGCCGCAGGCCACCTTGGCCGCATGGTCGCGGCGCTGCGGCACCGCGGGCCGGACGCCGAGGGCACGCTGGTGCGCGGCGATACCGGGCTTGCCCATACCCGTCTTTCCATCGTCGGCCTTGCCGACGGCGCCCAGCCGATGACGAGCGAAGGCGACCGGTTCGCCGTCTCCTTCAACGGCGAGATCTTCAACTATGTCGAGATGCGCGACGACCTCAAGGCGCGCGGCCATCGCTTCCGCACGACCTGCGATACGGAAGTGCTGCTCGCCGCCTACGAGGAGAAGGGGCTCGATTGCCTGGCGGATTTCAACGGCGATTTCGCCTTCGCCCTGCACGACGCCCGGACGGGCACGCTCGTGCTCGCCCGCGACCGCATGGGCGTGCGCCCGCTCTTCTATGCCGAGCATGACGGCGCGCTCTTCTTCGCCTCGGAGATCGGGGCGCTGCTCGCCCTGCCCGGCATGGCGGCGGAGATCGATCCGGTGGCGCTCGACCAGATCTTCACCCTCTGGTGCCCGATCCCGCCGCGCACGGCCTTCCGCGGCATCGACGAACTTCCGCCCGGACATGTGATGATCGTGCGGGACGGCCACCGCGCGATCCGGTCCTGGTGGCAGCTTTCCTATCCCGACCGGAACGACGCCTTGCCGGCCGGACGGATGGGGGAGCAGGCGGAGGAACTGCGCGCGCTGCTTGACGATGCGACCCGCATCCGCCTGCGTGCCGACGTGCCCGTCGGCTCCTATCTCTCCGGCGGCCTCGATTCCTCCCTCGTGGCGGCGCTTGCGGCCCGAACCGTGACACGGGGCCTCAGGACCTTCTCGCTGACGTTCAGCAGCCGGGAGCACGACGAAAGCCGCTGGCAGCGGCAGATGGCCGCGACGCTCGACGCCGAGGCGGACGGCGTCGCATGCCCGACCGAAGCGATCGTGGAGCGCATGCCCGACGTCATGCGCCATGTCGCATGCCCGATCCTGCGTACCGCGCCGGTCCCGCTCCACATGCTTTCGGCACGGGTGCGCGACCAGGGCATGAAGGTCGTGCTCACGGGCGAAGGCGCGGACGAGATCTTCGCCGGGTACGACCTCTTCCGAGAGGCGCGGGTGAGGCGCTTCTGCGGCCGCCAGCCGGACTCGGCCCGGCGCCCCCGCCTCTTCCAACGGCTCTATCCCTACCTGCCGGGCCTCCAGCAGCAGTCGCCCGAATATCTCGCGCGCTTCTTTTCCTTCGGCTCGGAGACGCTTGACGACCCGCTCTACTCCCATCGTCCGCGTTTTCGCTCCACGGCCGCGGCGAAGCTCTTCTTCTCCGCCGGCCTCAGGGACGCGATCGGCGGCTATGACGCCGCCGCCGAGCTTGCCGAGCGGCTGCCGGCCGATTTCGGCCGCTGGCATCCGCTGCATCAGGCGCAATATCTCGAAACGGCCTTCCTGCTGCCCGGCTACATCCTGTCCAGCCAGGGCGACCGGGTAATGATGGCGAATGCGGTGGAGGGCCGCTTCCCCTTCCTCGACCACCGGGTCGTCGCCTTTGCCGCGCGCCTTTCGCCCGACGCCAAGCTGCTCGGGCTCAGGGAAAAGCATCTCCTCAAGGAGGCCGCGCGCGGGATAGTGCCGGCCGCGATCATCGACCGCCCCAAGCAGCCCTATCGCGCGCCGGACGCCGAGGCTTTCGCCGGGGCGGCGGGAGCCGGCTACCTCGACACCGTGCTCTCGCCGGAACGGCTGGCGGCAAGCGGGCTGTTCAACGTCCAGGCGGTCGGCAAGCTGAAAGAGAAGGTCCTGAAGGGACAGGCGACCGGTTTCCGCGACAACGCGGCCTTCATCGGGATCCTGTCGACGGAGCTGCTGGGCGGCGCCGGGACCGCACGATCCATCGCAACCGCATCGAGCATCGGGATAAGCTGAGAAAATGACCGACGAAACCAAAGCCGCCATCCGCTCCTTCATCGTGGAGAACTTCCTGTTCGGCGACGATAGCCAACCGCTGCCGGCGGACCTGTCGCTGATCGACAACGACCTCATCGATTCCACCGGCATCCTGGAGCTGGTCGGCTTTCTCGAAGAGCGCTTCGCCATAGCCGTGGCGGACGCCGACATCGTGCCGGCCAATCTCGATACGATCGAGCGCATCGCCGGCTTCATCGCGCGCAAGCAGGCGGCCTGACGGCGGAAGAACCATGCGGATCGAGCAGTATCTTCGCGACAGCACCGCGCGCGACGGCGATCATACGGCCATCGTCGCGGGCGAGATGCGGCTGAGCTACGCGCGTTTCCTCGACCTCTCCGCCCGCATGGCGACGACGCTCCGTGCCAATGGCGTCAAGCGTGGCGACCGCGTCCTTCTCCTGCTCGACAACGGCTGGCAGGCCGCCGTCACGGTTTTCGCGACCTGGATCGCCGGCGCGGTCATCTGCCCGGTCAACCCGTCGACCAAGGCCCCTCGCCTCTCGCAGATCGCACGGGATTGCAGCCCCGCCATGGTGGTCGCGGAGGGCCGGCTCGAAAGGCTCGTCGCGGCGGCGGGCGAGCTGGAGTCCGTGCCGCGCCTCGCGACGGGCGACGGCGGGAGCTTCGAGGCGGGGCTGGACGCCGAGCCGTTCGCGGGCGGGCCCCTGCCGGATACCGACCTTGCCGCGCTGATCTACACCTCCGGATCGACGGGCGAACCGAAGGGCGTGATGCTCGCTCACGAGAACATGGACGCCGCCGCCCGGTCGATCGCCTCCTATCTCGAAAACACCGCTGCCGACACGATCCTCGTCGTGCTGCCCATGTCCTTCGGCTACGGGCTCAACCAGCTCGTGACCGCCACGCTTGCCGGCGCGACCCTGGTCGTCGAAAAATCCTTTGCCTTTCCGCAGGCGGTCTTCGAGCGGATCCGGGACGAGCGCGTCACCGGTTTTCCGCTCGTTCCGGCGATGGCCGCCATGATGATGCAGGCCCGCGACCTCGACCCGGCCCTTTTTTCGAGCCTTCGCTACGTGACGAGCGCAGCCGCGCCGTTGCCGCTCGCCCATCTCGACTGGCTGCGCGCCTTCCTCCCGCATGTCCGCATCTATTCGATGTACGGCCAGACCGAGTGCACGCGCGCCACCTTCCTGCCGCCGGAAGAGATCGACGCCAGGCGCGGCTCGGTCGGCATCGCCATACCGGGCGCCCGCGCCGAGGTGGTGGACGAGAATGGGCGGGCCGTGCCGCCCGGTACGGTCGGCGAACTGGTGATCAGCGGACCCAACGTCATGCGGGGCTATTGGCGGAACGAGGCAGCGACAGCCAAGGCGCTGAGGCCCGACCCGCAGACCGGCGCGCTCCGCCTCCATACCGGCGACCTCTTCACCGCGGATGCGGACGGCTACCTCACCTTCGTCGCCCGCACCGACGACATCATCAAGCCGCGCGGCGAAAAGGTCGCGCCGAAGGCGGTGGAAGACGTGCTGCATCGTATGCCGGGCGTTGCCGAGGCGCTCGTCGTCGGCGTTCCCCACGATGTCCTCGGCCAGGCCGTCAAGGCGATCGTCGTCGCGTCCGACACGGCGCTGACCGAGCGGGACGTCATGCGCTTCTGCGCGCAGAACCTCGAGGATCACATGGTCCCGAAGATCGTCGAATTCCGGGATTTTCTGCCCAAGACCGAATCCGGCAAGGCAAGCCGCCGGCTCGCCGCCGAACCCGCCATCATGACAGGATCGAATGCATGACCGCACCCATGTCCCACACGCCCTCCTTCACGCCGCTCGTGCTCGATCCCGCTGCCGAGGTGGAGCGCATCGCCGCCTGGATGCGGGAGCGGCTGCGCGTCGACCTGCGCAAGCGCGGGCTCGTGCTCGGCCTTTCCGGGGGCATCGATTCGAGCCTGTCGGCGGCGCTTGCCGTGCAGGCCGTCGGCCCGAAGAACGTGTTTGCCCTCTTCATGCCGGAAAACGATTCGGATCCGGAAAGCCTGCGGCTCGGGCGAAGCGTGGCGGAGACCTTCGGCATCGACAGCGTCGTCGAGGACATCGGGCCAACGCTGGCGGCTATGGGATGCTACGAGCGCCGCGACGCCTTCATCCGCGAGGCCGTGCCGGAATACAAGGCCGGCTGGGGTTCGAAGATCGTCTTCGACAATCCGATGACGTCGGGCGGCTATAATATCTCCTCGCTCGTCGTGCGCTCGCCGGAGGGCGGGATGCGCAAGGTGCGCCTGTCGGCGAGCGCCTATCTCGGCATCGTCGCGGCGACGAACATGAAGCAGCGCACCCGCAAGCAGCTTGAATATTACCATGCCGACCGGCTGAACTTCGCCGTGCTCGGCACGCCGAACCGGCTGGAATACGACCAGGGCTTCTTCGTCAAGAACGGCGACGGCGCGGCCGACATCAAGCCGATCGCCCATCTCTACAAGTCGCAGGTCTACCAGCTTGCCGCCCATCTTGGCGTGCCCGCGGAGATTCTGTCCCGTCCCCCGACCACCGATACCTATTCGCTGCCCCAGACGCAGGAGGAATTCTACTTCGCCCTGCCCTACGACAAGATGGACATATGTCTCTACGGCCTGGAAAACGCCCTTTCGGCGCAAGCCGTCGCGGAGGCGGCGGGCCTTGCCGCAAAGGACGTCGAATTGGTCTGGGCGGATATAGCGGCAAAGCGCAAGGTCGCGCGCTACCTGCATTGCCCGCCGCTCGTCATGGGCTGAAAGGAGCGGGCCGAGGCCGCCATCGCAGCCGCGGTCCTCCTTGACCGCCGGTAGCTCAGGCGAGCGCCGTGACCTGGATCTCGACGAGCAGTTCGGGCGCTGCCAGACGAGCCTCGACCGTCGCGCGGACCGGAAGGTTGTCCTTGTCGACCCACTGGTCCCAGACCTCGTTCATCTGGCTGAAATGGGCGATGTCGCGCAGCCAGATGTTGGCGCTGATGAGCTTGGCCTTGGACGTGCCGGCCTCGGCCAGCAGGGCGTCGATCTGCGCGAGGATGTCGCGGGTCTGGGCGGCCGTGTCGGCACCTGCGCCCGTGACGCCGGCCGTGGTCACCACGCCATTGACGACGACGGCCTGGCAGAAGCGCTGGCCGGGCTTGATACGCTTGATCATCGGGTTCTCCTCTCTCGGATAGGATTGTCTTTGCCGGAAATCGGCAGCGAGGCACCAATGCCCGAAAGGAAGCCGGAGTGCAATGCGCGCCTCACGTCCACGCGTAGCGCACGATGTGGAAGAAGACGGGAGCTGCAAAGACCAGGCTGTCGGCCCGGTCGAGCATGCCGCCATGGCCCTCGATCATGTGGCCCCAGTCCTTCACGCCCCGGTCGCGCTTGATCGCCGAGGCGACGAGGCCGCCGAAGAAGCCCATGATGCAGGCAAGGGCCGCGAGCGCACCCGCTTCGAGCGGCGAGAAGGGCGTCAGCCAGTAGAGGCCGGCGCCGAGCAGCGAGGCGCTGGCGATGCCGCCGATCAGGCCTTCCCAGGTTTTCGAGGGCGAGATGTTAGGCGCGACCTTGTGCCGGCCGAAGAGCTTTCCGAAGATGTATTGCAGCACGTCGCTGCCCTGCACGGTGGCGATCAGGAAGGCGATCAGCAGAAGGCCGCGGCCCTCGTTGCCGAGAATGGGCAGGGTCACCAGCGCCGGCACGTGGCTGATGCAGTAGACGGAGAGCATGATGCCCCATTGCTGCTCGCTGACCCGCTCGAGGAAGCGGGACGTGTCGCCGCGGAGCGCCGTCAGCGCCGGCATGGCGAGGAAGCAGTAGACCGGGACGAAGATGGAGTAGAGCCCGTACCAGTCGATCCAGATCAGGTAGTATTGCGCCGGTATGACGACGAGGAACATGCCGAGCAGGGTCCAGCGGTCGGCATGGCGCGTGTTGGTGAGCGTCACGTATTCCCGCAATGCCGCGAAGGAGACGAAGGCGAAGAGCAGGATCACGCCGCCCTTGCCGAACAGGAAGGCGATGCTGATGCCCGCCACCATGATCCACCAGGCCTTGATGCGTGCATTGAGATTGTCGAGCGTCGCCGGCAGCGGTTTTGCGCTGCGCCAGGAGAGGATGCCGGCAACGACGCTCGCCGTGACGAGCACGGCCACGAGGCCCAGGAAGAGACGTGTGGTGTCGTCGCTCATCGGCGGTTTCCATCCTTTCGGGGAGCAAGCGCCAGCAGCGCCTGGCGGGCGCGGTCGAGAAAGGCTTTGCGGTCCTCTCCCTCCTCAAGCGCGATCGGCCCGCCGAAGACGACGCGGCACAGCAGCGGGACCGGCAGCAGCGCGCCCTTCGGCAGCACGCGCGACATGTTCTCGATCCAGCAGGGCACGAGCTCGACATCCGGCCGGGCGGCGGCGAGGTTGTAGAGGCCGGAGCGGAAGCGCAGGAGCGGTTCCTCCGTCATGTTGCGCGTGCCTTCCGGAAAGAAGATCAGGGATTGCCCGGCCCCGAGCGCTGCGAGCATGACCTGCATCGGATCGGCCGTGCGCTCGACCCAGTTGCGCTCGACAAGCACCGTCCTCAGCATCCTGCCGGCAATGAAGCGGCGAACCGGGTCGGCGTTCCAGTAGTCGGCGCCCGCGACGGCGGCGGTGCGGCGGCGCTCGGCGGGCCGCAGGCAGGTCGAGATCAGGATGAAGTCGCCGTGGCTGGCATGATTGGCGAAGTAGATCCGCTGGCGCCCGTTCGGTGCCGAGCCGGCCCAGATGGGCCGCACGCCCGTTATGGCGCGGGAAAAGCCGGCGAGCAGCGCACCGGACACGGCCTGGAGGAGGGAGCCGCCGCTCAGCATAGGCCTGCCCCGTCCGTTGCGTCGAGCAGCAGCACGGCGTAGAGCAGCGCAGCCGCCGTAAGCGCAATCCGCTGCCGCCAGACGAGCCTGCGGCACCCCGCAATCCGCTCCCTCAACGGGCGCGGCATGCCGTCGCGCCGGCGGAGCCCCATGCGGGCGAGCACGTCGTCGATGGCGGCAAGCCCGGCCGGCTCCTCGTCGTGCGACCCGGCGAGGCAGAAGAGCGCGGCATCGAACAGGAGGTGGACCGACAGGGCGAGCGCCAGCAGGCAGGAGGCGAGCAGCAGCCACCACGCGAGCGGTCCCGCGAAACCGTGGGCGCTCGCGGTGGGCGGCGCGGCGGCGAGAATCAGCAGCGCGAGAGCTCCGCCGATCAGGCCGTCGCGTCGCAGGCGGCCGGCGGTATCGGCCGCGATCGTTTTCCATTCGGTCATCGCGCCCCCTCCTCGATGAGGGCATAGGCTTCGAATGCGAGATGCACAGGGCGCCCGGCCGCCTTGATC
Organism: Shinella agrisoli; assembly: GCF_046557955.1. Taxonomy (NCBI): domain Bacteria; kingdom Pseudomonadati; phylum Pseudomonadota; class Alphaproteobacteria; order Hyphomicrobiales; family Rhizobiaceae; genus Shinella; species Shinella agrisoli. The sequence goes on from NZ_JBJIEP010000016.1 coordinate 25,421, forward strand.
TGCGCGACGGCCGTGGCGGCGTTCGCGGCAAGGCCCGCGCGCACCAGCCAGCATGCCGCGACGACGGCGCTGCGCTGGAAGCCGAGCGCGCAGCAGACGAGGACGGGACCGTGCCGCCGTGCCTCCTCGACCGCCAGGGCGGCTTCACGGATGCGTGCGGCCGGGACCGGCAGCAGGTCGAGCGAAGGGAAGGCGTGCCAGGCGAGGCCGGGCATTACGATGCCGGGCAGCTCCGCCGCCATGTCGATCACCGCGACATAGGTCGAAAGCTCTCCGCGTGCCGGAATGCGGCCGAGGAAGACGCCGTCGGCAATCTCCGTCGCCGCCGGAAACCGCCTTGTCCACCAGCGGAGATTCAGCCGTGCGCCAAGCCGATAGGGCAGCAGCAGCCAGCGGCCGGCAAGGCTGATGCGGCCATCGGCCTGTTTCTGGAAGACGCGCGGGCCGGCACCTGCATAGCCGAGCGCGACGATGGCGAGCGCGAGGGCCGGCCAGGCGAGCAGGAGCCCGGCACCGGAATCCCGCGTCGCCGGTACGGCGAGGAAGAGCAGGGCGCCGGCGCCGGCGGCATAGCAGGTCGCGAGCCGCCAGGCCCCCGGCTCGTCCGTCGCCCGGAAGCCGGCGAGCGGCGAAGACCCTCGTGCCGGAAACAGCCACAGGGCGAAGAGGCCGAGCAGCGCGCCGGTCGGGATGTCGATGATGTGATGCTGCCAGGTCGTGAGCACGGAAAGGCCGATCAGCAGGCTCCAGACGTGCCAGGCGGCAAGCCATGCCCCGCCGAGCCGGCCGCGCCAATGGTCCCAGATGATGACGAGCAGCGCGATATGCAGCGACGGCGCCTGGTTGAACGGCTTGTCGAAACCGCCGAGGACCGCGAACATGAAGCCCGGCAGTCCGTCCGTTTCCGGCCGCACGAAGATCGCCTGCAAGGGGAAGGCGATGAAGCATGCGACCGCGATGACTTGCGCCGTCAGGTAGCGCCGCGCCAGCCGGCCGACCGCTTCTGGCGTGTCGCTGACGAAGAGCGAGAGCGCGTAGAACGCGTTGATCGACCAGTAGGGTACGATCGTCCAGGCGATGAAGGGGATATGCCGTTCCCAGCCGAAGGCAAGGTTCGGCACGCCCGTCCTGAGCGAGGCCAGCCAGTTCGCGGTGCCGTAGGTCAGGTAGAAGAACGGCGCGAGAAACGCGAGCCAGAGCGCCGCCGCGCGGAACACGGCGCGGCGGTCGACGATGAGCACCGGTGCAACGCCTTCCCCCATGCCGGCCTCAGACGCGCTCCGCCAGCGACACGGTGAAAATGCCCCATTTGTCGATGCGCTGCTCGATCTTGCGGAAGCCGGCGGCCGCCGCGAGCTGGTCCATTTCCTGCTGGGTGCGCCGGCGCATGATCCAGGCCTCGCCGCCGCGGTGCGAGGTCAGCGCCCGCGCGATCATCTCGAGCTGCGGGTGCCAAGGCTGACCGGTATAGATCAGCAGCGATCCCGGCTCCAGCGCTCGCGACAGGCCGGAAAGCGAAGCCTCGATCAGGGCGTTGTCGGGAAAGAGCTCGTAGAGGCCGGAGACGATGGCGAGCGTCGGCCGGGGATCGATGGCCGCCAGCCCCTGCGTATCGAAGGCATCGGCCCGATGGAAGGCGGCGATGTCCTGGAGGCCGCGTTCGGCGATCAGCGCCGTGCCCTTCTCCACATTGACGGGCGAATAGTCCTGCAGGCGGATGCTGTCCGGCTTCGCTTGCGACGCCGCCACCGCATCGAGCACATAGCGGCCGTGGCCGGCGGCGATGTCGAGCACGCGCAGCGGCTTGCCTTCCGCCTCGAGACGGTGGAGCGCCTTGCCGATCAGGTCCTCCAGATGGGCCTTGCGCTGGCGGATGCCGCGCCAGCCGATCGCGTCGAGGAACTGCCGGTCGATCAGCCGTCCGCCCGGGCCAAGGCCGCGCGCCTCGTTCTCGTAGACGTAATCCAGCGTGGAGCCGGAATCGAAGCCGGTGCGGACACCCGTTTCGAGGCCCTTGGAGAACAGTGCGCCGAGGCGGATCGAGGCCCGCGTCATCGCCCAGTAGAGCCCGCGCGCGGAAAGCGGGGAAAGCGGCGTCGCCAGCCGGTCGGCCTCGTCGCGGGTATAGCCCGCAAGATGCGCCTGCCGGACGTCCGCCACCACCGGCGGTTCGTCAAACCGCGCCGATATGAAGGCCCGCACCTTCTCCAGCGCCTTGGCGCGGTCCCGCTCGCCGAGCGTATCGTGGTAGAAGCCGGGCAGCACGTGGCGCTCCTTGATCGTGCTGCCGAGGTTCTCGAAGAAGCGGTGCTGCGGCCCGTGGCGCACGACGAAGTCGCTGCCGGAGATGAGAAGCTGCGTCGGCACGGTGATGGCGCGCGCATCGGCCACCACGCGGCCGGCCGCCTCGTAGAGCTCGAGCAGGATGTTGGAGGCGATCGGGCGGGTGATGAGCGGGTCGGCCTCGAAGGAGGCGATGCGTTCGGGATCGTGCGTCAGGAAGCGTGCCTTGACGTAGGAATTGACGAAGAACGGCCCTTTCAGCTTCTGCCAGAGCGCGATGCCCTCCTTGGCGAAGGGCACGTAGAGCTTCACGTCGAAGGCCGGCGAGGCGAGCACCAGCGCGCGAATGTCAGGGGCGTAGTCGTGCACCCAGGTGGCGGCCAGCACCGCGCCGACGCTCTGGGCGACGACGGCGACCTGGTCCATTTCGAAGCCGCCGGTCTCGCTTATGTGGCGGACGAAGCAGTCGAGGTCGCGCACGGAGTGGGCGAAGGACGGCGAGTGGCCGCGCTCGCCGGGCGACCGGCCGTGGCCGCGCGCATCCCAGGCGTAGAAGGCGAAGTCGTCGAGCCCGAGCTCGTCCACCAGATGCGCCACCCGGCCGCCGTGCTCGTGGCCGCGGTGCAGGAGCACGATCGCCCCCTTCGCGATGCCGGAACGGGCGGGCCAGGCGCGATAGAAAAGCTCCACGCCGTCGTGGCTCGCGAACGCCGATTCGATCATGCCGTCTTCACTCCTGCGTAAACCTCACTTTTCCCTATACGGATGAGGCCGCATGTTTGCAGTTGATTTCATGGCGTTGCGTCTTCATTTGTTGAAGACAATCGAGCGGATTCGAGCCTTCATGTCGATCTATAAACTGAAATCGTCCTTCCAGAATCTGCTGCGCCCGCTCGTGGGGCGGCTGGCGGGCATGGGGCTTACGGCCAACCAGGTGACCCTCGTCGCGGCGATCGTCTCGGTGGGGATCGGCGCGCTTCTCCTCATCCGTCCCGAGCCGGCGCTCTTCGCGCTCGTTCCGGTATGGATGTTCCTGCGCATGGCCTTCAACGCCGTCGACGGCATGCTGGCCCGCGAGCACGGCCAGGAGAGCGCGCTCGGCGGCTATCTCAACGAGATCGCCGACGTGGTGTCCGACGCCGCGCTTTATGTGCCCTTCGCGCTGGTGGCGCCCTTCTCGCTGCCGTGGCTTGCGGCCATCGTCTTCCTCGCGGCGCTGACGGAATTCGCCGGCGTGCTCGGCGTGGCGCACGGCAGCGGGCGGAACTACGAAGGGCCGATGGGCAAGAGCGACCGCGCGCTCCTCTTCGGCGCGCTGGGCGCGCTTGTCGCCGCCTTCGGCACGCTGCCGGAATGGACGTGGCACATCCAGCCGATGGCCTGCGTGCTGCTCGTCTGGACGGTCGCCAACCGCGTGCGTGCGGGCCTCGCCGGGACCTGATCCGTCAGCGCTTTCCGCCGAAGCGGCGCGGCGCCGCCTTGCCGGTCACCTGCTCCCAGTGCTCGTCGGCGCGCCGCTCGAAGGTCGCCGCGTCGCGGGCATCGCTCTGGTAGAAGCTGCCGCGGGCGACATCGGGCGCATAGACCTGATCGCTCCAGCCGCGTCCGTCGTCGTGCGGGAAGGCGTAGCCGACATGGCCGAGCGCCGCCGCGCCCTTGTAATGCGCGTCGCGCAGGTGCATCGGCACCGCGGAAGGCGGTTCGTTCGCCACATGGGCGAGCGCCAGCGCAATGCCGCGGCAGGCGGAGTTCGACTTCGGCGCACGCGCGACATGCAGGGCGGCATGGGCCAGCACGATCTGCGCTTCGGGATAGCCGATCTTCTCCACGGCGTGCAGTGCCGCGACGGCGGTCTGCAGCGCGGTATTGTCCGCAAGCCCCACGTCCTCGGAGGCATGGATCATGATGCGGCGGGCGATGTAGCGCGGATCCTCGCCGCCGTGGACCAGCCGGGCGAGCCAATAGAGCGTCGCATCGGGATCGGAGCCGCGCATGGATTTCACGAAGGCGGAAACCACGTCGTAATGCGCGTCGCCCGAGCGGTCGTGGTTGACGGGCGCGGCCGCATAGGCCTCATCGACCATCGCCTCGGTGATGACGACCGGTTCGCCGGGCGCGTGGCCGACGGCAAGGCTTTCCAGGACGGTCAGCGCGCGGCGCGCGTCGCCGCCGGAGCGGCCGGCGATCCGGCGCAGCAGGGCGGCCTCCAGCCGCACCTCGATGCCTTGCGCGGCAAGATGGCGAAGGCCGCGCCGCACCACCTCCTCCATCTCCTCGATGGTCAGCGGCTCCAGCTTCAGGATGGTCGAGCGCGAGATGAGGGCCGGCGTCAGCGTGTGGTACGGGTTGCCCGTCGTCGCGCCGATGAAGTCCGCAACGCCCTCCTCGCACAGTGCCAGCAGATGGTCCTGCTGCGTCGCGCTGAAGCGGTGCACCTCGTCCGCGAAGAGCAGCGTCGGGCGCATGCGCGCCTCGTCGGCGATCTTGCGGATGTCGGCGACGTTGTTGTGCGCGGCGTGCAGCGGGCGGAAATCCTTGCCCAGCATGTTGCCGATGGCGCGGGCGATCGACGTCTTGCCGAGGCCCGGCGGGCCGTAGAGGATGATGCTGCCGAGCCGCCCGGCCGCGATGCGCCGGCGCAGCATCGTGCCGGGACCGATGACCTTCTCCTGGCCGATCACGTCGTCCAGCGTCGCCGGTCGCAGTTCGGCGGCAAGCGGCATCGAACCGGTGCGCGGTGCGGCGTCGAAAAGATCGGTCATGGGATCCCCCGTCGAAGGTCTGTCCATTCCGGCCGGCCGACGCGAAAACCCGCGAGGACGGGCCGGATGACGTTCGTCTACCGGCCCGTCCTCGCGGGGTCAAAGGCAATCGCATGCGATTGCGGTCAATGCAGGCCGAAGAGGTTCAGCAATTCCTCCCGGTGGCGCACGAATTCGGGCGAGCTGCGGTCGCGCGGGCGCGGCAGGTCGATCTCGATCAGCCGCGGCGCGGCGTTCTTCTCACGCGGCAGGATGAGGATGCGGTCGGCGAGGTAGACCGCCTCTTCCAGATCGTGGGTGACGAGGATGGTCGTCACGTCCTCGTCGCGCCAGATGCGCGTCAGTTCCTGCTGCATGCCGATCTTCGTCATGGCGTCGAGCGCGCCGAGCGGCTCGTCGAGCAGCAGGATTTCCGGCTGGACGGCGAGTGCCCGGGCGATGCCGACGCGCTGCGCCATGCCGCCGGAGAGTTGCCGCGGATAGGCGTTCTCGAAGGACTGGAGGCCGACGAGCTGCACGTAGCGGCGCGCCCGGCTTCTTGCCTCCTCGCGGCCGACGCCGCGCGTATCGAGGCCGAAGGCGACGTTTTCGAGCACGGTCAGCCAGGGCAGGAGCCGCGGCTCCTGGAAGATGACGGCGCGCTCGGCACCGACGCCCTCGACGGCCTTGCCGTCGATCAGCACCTCGCCGCCGTCGGCATTGTCGAGCCCGGCGAGGATGCGCAGCAGCGTGGTCTTCCCGGAGCCGCTGGCACCGACGATGGCGAGGCTTTCGCCGGAGCGGATATGCAGGTTGACGTCGCTGAGGACGGGCAGCGGCTTGCCGTCCAGCGTGAAGGACTTGGAGAGGTGACGGATCGTCACCTCTCCGCGGACGGTTTCCTGGGCGAGGCTCATGGCCGTGCCTCAGTTCGTCGCCGTGCCGGGCGAATACAGCACATCCTTGGCCGCGAGCTGACCTTCCTTCAGCTTGCCCTCGCGCACCAGCACGTCGATCCAGAACTGCACATCGCGCTCCACCGGAAGACCGCCTGCGCGCACGCCGTAGCCGCGGAAATACTGGGCGATATCCGGGTTTTCACCCCGCTCCTCCAGGGCCTTGGCGAGGACTTTCCGGGTTTCCTCCGGATGTTCGCGGGCATAGTCGAGCGCACGGGCCGACTGTTCGACGAAGGTCTTCGCCGCTTCCGGATGCGCCTTCACGAAGTCGCGGCGCAGCACCACGAAGCCGCCGGCGATCTCGCCGAGAACGTCGGTGTCGCCGAAGACGGCGCGAAGGCCCCCGTTCTTCTTCGCCGCCCCTTCGAAGGTCGTCTGCCAGTAGCCGAAAGCCGAGATGTCGACCTGGCCCGAACGCAGGACCTGCTCGAGCTGCGGGCCCGGCACGACGACCTGGTTGGCCGAATCCGCCGGCAGCCCGACCGAATGCAGCGCCTCGCGGATCGTATAATCGAGATGCGCGCCGAGCGTGTTGACGGCAATGCTCTTGCCGGCGATGTCCTTGATCTCCCTGATCGGGCTGTCCTCCAGCACGTAGAAGATCGATTCCACCTCCTTGTTGATGCCGTTCGAGGGATAGGTCGCGACGAAGTCGTTGCCGCCGATGATGGAGTTCAGCACGGCCGAGGTCGCCGCGCTGCCGATCTCGACGTCGCCGGAGGCGAGCGCGATCAGCGAGGCCGGGCCGCCGCCGGCATAGCCGACATTCTCGAGTGTGATGCCGGTCCCCTCGAAGTAGCCGAGTTCCTCGGCAAGCTCGTGGGCGGAAAGGCCGCCCTGGCTGGCAAGGTAGCGAAGCTTGACCTCTTCCGCCGAGGCGGCGCCGGCAAGGCCGAGGAGGAGGGCGGCGGAGAGAAGGAGCTTGCGGGAATGGAAGGTCATGGGCGTATCCTTTCGGAAAGGAGAAGCGGGGGGGTCAGGCGTTGGGTTGAGACCAGCGGCAGAGCTTGCGCTGGAGAAGGACGAGCACCGCATTGGCAACGAGGCCGAGGAGCGCCAGAAGCAGGATCGCCGCGAACATCAGGGGGATCTGGAAATTGTACTGGGCGTTCATCACCTGGAAGCCGATGCCCTTGTTGGCGCCGATCATCTCGGCGGCGATGAGCAGCAGCAGCGCCGTGGTTGCCGAAAGGCGCAGGCCTACGAAGATCGCCGGCACCGAGGCCGGCAGGACGACGCGGCGGAAGATGGTGAGGCGGCTTGCCCCGTAAGTCCGCGCCATCTCGATGAGCTTCGTGTCGACTTCCTTCACGCCGCCGATCGTCGCCAGCAGGATCGGAAAGAGCGTCGCCCAGAAGATGACGAAGACCTTCGAGGTTTCGCCGAGGCCGAGCAGCAGGATGAAGACCGGGTAGAGCGCGAGCGCCGAGGTCTGGCGGAAGAACTGGAGCAATGGATCGAGCGCCTGTTCGACGATCCGCGCCTGCCCCATGACGAGGCCGAGCGGAATGCCGATCAGGACGGCGGCGGCAAAGGCGATGCCGGAGCGCTGGAGGCTGATGCCGATGTCATCGATGAGCGCGCCGCTCGCAAGGCTGTTCCACAGCGCCACAAGGATCACATCGAGCGGAGGGAAGACGGCGGGGTTGACCCAGCCTTGCGTGCTCGAAAGCTGCCAGAGCGCGAGGAAGCCGATCACCAGGCCGTAACGGGCGATGAACGGCGACAGGAACGCGTTCAGCCTTGCCGCCAGCGCGGGTGCGGAGCGCGGCCGGTCCGCCAGGCGGAAATCCGCGCCGAGGGTGGAATTGACGTTTTCGTAGGACATGGCCCTCTCCTTACTCGGCGGCCTGGACGGCGGCGCGTGCGCCGGCCCAGCGGTTGATGGGGAACGGCAGGCCGAGGTTCTCGCGCAAGGTGCTGCCCTCGTATCGCGTGCGGAACAGGCCGCGGCGCTGAAGCTCCGGGATCACCAGGTCGACGAAATCGTCGAGCGCGGTCGGCAGCCATGGCGGCAGGATGTTGAAGCCGTCGGCAGCTTCATTCTCGAACCATTCCTGCAGGGTATCGGCAATCGTCTCGGCCGTCCCGACGATGGTGAAATGGCCGCGGGCGGTGGCGACCCACTCATAGAGCTGGCGGATGGAAAAGCCGTTCTCGTCGGCGATCCGGCGGATGAGCGCCTGCCGGCTCTTCATGCCCTCCGTCGGCGGAGCGGGCGGCAACGGACCGTCGACATCATAGCCGCGCAGGTCGAGCGTGCCGCCGGTCAGGCCATTGAGCAGGCCCACACCGTCTTCCTCGAGGATCAGGTCGGTCAGCCGGTCGTATTTCTCCCGCGCCTCGGCCTCGGTGCGGCCGACGAAGGGGGCGACGCCGGGCATGACGAGGATGTGATCCGGGTTGCGGCCGAGGCCGCGGGCGCGCGCCTTGATGTCGCGGTAGAATTCCTGCGCGGTTTCGATGTGCTGGTGGGCGGTGAAGATCACCTCGGCCGTGGCGGCGGCGAGCCCGCGCCCGTCGTCCGACTGGCCGGCCTGCACGATCACCGGATGGCCCTGCGGCGAACGGGGCACGTTCAGCGGCCCGCGCACCTGGAAATGCTCGCCGCGATGATCGCTCTCATGCAGTTTTGCCGGATCGTAGAAGACGCCGCTTTCCTTGTCGCGAATGAAGGCGTCGTCCTCGAAACTGTCCCAGAGCTTCTTGACCACCTCGACATGCTCGGCGGCGCGGCGATAGCGGGCGGCGTGGGGAAGCTGCGTCTCCCGGTTGAAATTCTGGGCGGTCGGATCGCCGGTCGTGGTGACGACGTTCCAGCCGGCCCGGCCGCCGGAGATGAGATCCAGCGAAGCGAACTTGCGGGCGGTGTTGTAGGGCTCCTCGTAGGTGGTCGAGGCCGTGGCGATGAAGCCGAGGTTCTTTGTGAAGGGCGCGAGCGCGGAAAACAGCGTCACTGGCTCGAAGCCGGCCACGCGCGCATTGCCGCCTTCCCTCGCCCCGCCGAAGCCGATGGCGAGATTGTCGGCCAGGAAGTAGGCGTCGAAGAGGCCGCGCTCCGCCGTCTGGGCGAGCTGCCGGTGAAACTCGAAGCTGGTCGCGCCATCGGCCGGCTGGTCCGGGTGCCGCCAAGAGGCGATATGCTGCCCGCCGCCGGGAAGGAATGCACCGAGCCTGATCTTGCGTGTCATCGCGTTTCCTTTCGCGTCTTCCCTGGAGGCCGGTCCTGCGGCCGCAGGTTCTCGATCCCGCCGTCGGCGGGCCGGGCATGCAGAGCGTTCGGGTTATGCTGCGGTTCAGCCGTTACCGGGGCACGGCATGGTAGCGGCCGTCCTGATAGAGCAGCGAATGGCCGGAGCCGATGCGGATCGCCAGCACCTTGCCGATGACGATCACATGGCTGTGCCGCTCGATGGCTTCCTCGACGGTACAATCGATCGCCGCGACCGCATCGACGAGCAGCGGCGCGCCGCTGACGGCCGTGGTCCATTCCGCGCCGCGGTAGCGCTCGGCCCCGCGCAGGCCGCCACGGCCGGCGAACTGGTTGGCAAGCGCCTCATGGCCGGCGCCCACGATGTTGATGCCGAGATGGCCGTAGCGTTCGACGACAGGCCAGGTCGAGGACGAGCGGTTGAGAGAGACGAGCATGCGCGCCGGCTCGATGGACAGTGCCGTCGCAGAGGTGACGGTGGCTCCCGTGCGGGACTCGCCCTCGCCCGCCGTGATGATGCTGACCCCGCCGCCCAGCGTGCGCAGGGCGGCCTTCAGGTGGTCCGCATCGGCCGGATAATCAGGAATGGCGGCGTTGCCGACGTTGAAGAGTGTGTTTTCGACATGCGCGTTCATCGTTTCCCGCTCCGCTCGAGGCCCCGGATGTCGATAGGGATAACAAACGAAAACGAACGGCAGCAGGCACGACTTTCCTAAATTGACTATTTTTATAGAAAATATGCATATCGGCGCGGCATCCTTGCGGCTTTCTCTGCCAGGCGCTCTTGTGCGCCGGCAGAGGTGCGTTCGCCGTCAACCGGGCGGCCTTACCAGACTGTGCCGCGCGCCGCGATGTCCTCCACGCGTGTGACGATGCCGTCGCGGTGGAAGACCATGCGGTCGAAGAGATTGCTGACGACGCAGGTATGGTTCGGCACGATCCGCACCACGCCGCCGATGGGTGGAAAGCCGTCCCGGCATTCCCGGATGTCGACCACGGCATGCTCTTCCGACAGGGAGACGATGCGCGCGCCCTCGAAACCCTCGATCTCCCCGTAGTCGCTGAAGCCGAGCAGGTCCGAGGTCAGCGCCTTCGAGCCGGCGTCGAGAACGGCGCGATCCTCGGCCGGGCGCGAGACGACGGTGGAAAGGATGTGCATGGCGAGGTCCGCTCGCGTGCATTCCCCGGCGCGCACCATGCTGCGGTCGTTATAGACATAGGTGCCGGCGCGGTGTTCGGTGGCGGACGGCACGAGATGGGCCTTGAACAGGTCCGGCGAACCGCCGCTCGATCGCACCGGGCAGTCGATGCCTTTGGCGGCAAGAAGCGCCATGGTTTCCGCCAGGAAGGCCTCGACCGCCTCGGCGCCGCCCGGCGCCGGATAGGTGAGGATGCCGCCGAAGCGCAGCGCGGGCGAGGCGGCGATGCGCTCCGCCAGCCGTGCGGCTGCCGCCGGCGCCTGGACGCCGCAGCGCCTGCCGCCGGTATCGCACTCGACGAGCACCGTCAGCGGACGCGCCGCGTCGAAGGCGCCGGCAAGCCCGTCGACCGTCACATCGCTGTCGGCGACGACGCTGAGGCGCGGCACCCGCTCGTGCAGGGTGCGCAGGCGGTGGAGCTTTGCCGCCCCGAGGATGTTGTAGGTGATGAGGATGTCCTCGAAGCCGGCATCCGCGAAGACTTCCGCCTCGCTCACCTTCTGGCAGTTGATGCCCGTTGCGCCGGCCGCCTGCTGCGCCCTGGCGACCGCCACGATCTTGTGCGTCTTGATATGCGGGCGGAAGGCCTTGCCGTGTTTTTCGAGATAGGCCTGCGCGCGGCGGATGTTGGCGGCCAGCCGGTCCTCGTCGATGACGGGCATGGGGGTTGCGACCTGATCGAGCGGCGTGCCGGCGTCCGGCCAGGGAGAGCTCATGGGAAAACCTTCGGATGTCCGGCGCCGGCCGATTCGGGTGGCGCCCGTTGATGATGCCGGCCATTATGGTACGAAAGGCCGGACGAGAAAATCCGTTTCGGCCAAGCGCTGCCAGCGACCGGCAGGCGCGAAAACCGGATGAGCCCATGCCGCTTCAAAACCGCGTCACACCTTTCGGGGACATCGTCGCGATAGCGCAGCGCGGTCTCTTCACCGGCAATCGCGGCATCATCCATGATCCGGCAAGCAAGACGCTTCTTTCCAGACGCTGGGCAAGCAAGGCCTGGCTGATCTGCGTCTGCGAATACAAGGGCCGCCGCCGCACGGTGATGGGCAGCCGCAGCTGGACCGAATTGTTCTTCCTCGACGAGGCCGTCGCGCTTGCCGCCGGTCATCGCCCCTGCTTCTCCTGCCGGCGGGACGCTGCGGAACGCTTCCGGGCGTGCTGGGCATCGGCGAGACATGGCGGGCCTTCCTCCGCGCGGGTGATGGATGACGTGCTCCATCGGGAGCGCCTGGAGGACCGGAAGAAGCGCCTCCATCCGGTCGCCGGCTCATTGGCCGCCCTCCCCGATGGGGCTGTGGTCGCAGCCGGGAAGGACGCGTTCACGCTTCGCGCCGGCCTCGCCTGTCGCTGGACCAGCGAGGGCTATGCCCCGCCGCGAGAACTCGGTCGCGCCGACTGGCTTCTCACGCCGCCCTCGACGGTGCTGGCGCTGAGCGCGGGATACCGCCCCGTCCTTCATCCTTCGGTCGGCGCGACAAACAGTGGGTAAGGTCGTGCACGGTCTACCCCTTCCCTTTGTCCGGCAGTAAGATGGGAGGAACGGACAGGACCATCGCAGCCCTGCGGCGGACGGTGACGAAGCGGCCGGGCGAAGGCCACCATAGGCGGCCTTGCCGCTATTTTTCGTTAACCATTATTGCCTTGCTCAAATATCAGAATCGGTTCTAAATGCGATTTAATCCCTCATATGGGCTTGAAATCGCATTTTGAGATTCTCGATATGAATATGGCCGCAACGTTCGGGCAGGCAATTTCCGAAGTCGATCAGCTGATCATCGGTCAGGCGCACGAGCTGTCAGACAAGTTGAAGCAGCACCGGCTGGAAATGTTTCCGCCTGTCGCGCAAAAGAACCTGCGCCAGTTCCAGCTGAGCGAGGCGGCCCATTTCCTCGGGGTCACCAGCGGCTACCTGCGCAACCTGTCGCTCGAATCCAAGGGGCCGCTGCCGCAGGTCACGCCGTCGGGCCGCCGCTCCTACACCGCCGAGCAGTTGCAGGAGATGCGCGAATACCTGGAGCAGAACAGCCGCGGCCAGCGCTATGTGCCGCGCCGCCGCGGCGCGGAGCATCTTCAGGTCATCGCGGTGGTGAACTTCAAGGGCGGCTCCGGCAAGACGACGACGACGGCGCATCTGGCGCAGCATCTCGCCCTCACCGGCCACCGTGTGCTCGCCGTCGACCTGGACCCGCAGGCAAGCCTTTCGGCGATCCACGGCTTCCAGCCGGAGTTCGACGTCAACGAGAACGAGACCCTTTACGGCGCCATCCGTTACGACGAGCAGCGGCGGCCGCTGAAGGAGATCATCCGCAAGACGAATTTCCCGGGCCTCGACATCGTGCCCGGCAATCTCGAACTCATGGAATTCGAGCACGACACGCCGCGCATCCTGGCGCAGGGCAACAGCGGCGACTACGGCCGGATCTTCTTCGCGCGGCTCGACGAGGCGCTTTCGTCGGTCGCCGACGATTACGACGTGATCGTGATCGACTGCCCGCCGCAACTCGGCTTCCTCACCATGAGCGCCATCTGCGGCGCGACGGCGGTGCTGATCACCGTGCATCCGCAGATGCTCGACGTCATGTCGATGTGCCAGTTTCTGCAGATGCTGGGCGAAGTGCTGAACACGCTGAAGAGCGCCGGCGGCAACATGAATCTCGACTGGCTGCGCTATCTCGTCACCCGCTACGACCCCGCGGACGGGCCCCAGACCCAGATGGTCGCCTTCATGCGCTCGCTGTTCAAGCAGCATGTGCTGACCAATGCGATGGTCCGCAGCGTCGCCATCGCGGATGCGGCGCTGACCAACCAGACACTTTATGAGGTTGACCGCAGCCAGTTCACGCGCGCCACCTACGACCGCGCCCTTGAATCGATGGAAGCGGTCAACGCGGAAATCGTCGATCTCATTCACAAGGCATGGGGGCGTTGATCATGGCGCGCAAGAACGTTCTTTCCAACCTGATCGCGCCGGCTTCCGAAAAGTTGACGCCGGTAAACACCGGCCAGGACGAGCCGCGCCAGCACGTCACCTACAAGGGCATCGGTGCGCTCGGCGCAGTGACGCGCAGCATCGATGCACTCGCTGCAAAGGCGGATGCCGCCAAGGAGATCGAAGCCAAGCTGACCGCCGGCGAGGTCGTCATCGAGCTGGAGCCCGACCAGATCGAGGACTCCTTCATTTCGGATCGCCTGGCCCATTCCGACCAGCAATTCCAGGAGCTCGTCGAGGCGATGCGCGTGCGCGGCCAGGATTCGCCGATCCTCGTGCGTCCGCACCCGACCAAGGACGGCATGTACCAGATCGCCTTCGGCCATCGTCGAGCGAAGGCCGCCCGTCTGCTCGGCCGGCCGGTTCGCGCCGTCGTCAAGGCGCTTTCCGACCGCGACCACGTTATCGCGCAGGGCCAGGAAAACAGCGCGCGCGCGGACCTCTCGTTCCTCGAACGCGCGACCTTTGCCGGCGAACTGGAAGCACGCGGCTTCGACCGCGAGACGATCATGGCGGCGCTCAGCGCCGACAAGACGACCGTTTCCAAGATGCTTTCCGTCGTGAACCGCATCCCGAAGGCGGTCCGGGCCGGCATCGGCCCGGCGCTGGCGATCGGCCGCGACCGCTGGCATGAGCTGGCAACGCGTTTCGACGAGCCGTCCAACGAGGACAGGGCGGTGGAGTTCCTCGCGCGCGAGCGTGTCAAGGTCCGTTCGCCGGAAGAGCGCTTCAACCTCGTCAGCAGCCACTTGGCGCGGATCGATGCGCCGGCGACGGGAAAACCCGCACCGGCCACGTGGCAGCGCAGGGACGGTTCCGTCCAGGCCAGCATCAAGACCAACGGCCGCCAGTACACGATTGCGCTGAAAGCCGCGGAAGCTGCTGCCTTCGGTGCCTACATCACCCGTAACCTGGATCGCCTCTACGAGGCGTACCGTGCTGAAAATAAACAGAAATCAGGAGATTGATCCGCGAAAGAAAAAGGCCCCCTCAACGTTACCGTCGCGGAAGCCCTTCTCATCGTTTAGCAGCCTGAGAATCGCACTTCCCCGAATCACAGTCAAGCCTTTTTGGCACCGGTTTCGGTGAAGGGGTCTCTTTTGCCTGTTGAAAGGTGAAGAGACATGGAGACGGACGGCATAACGACGCCCTTCGGGCGGCGAGCAATGACGCTTGGCATGTTGGCAAGCCAGGCGATGGCGAAAACGGTCTCGCCGGAAGCGAGCGTCGACAAGTGGAAGCTCTATCGCTGGCTCTGCGAGGCCCGGCCGAAGCTCGGCATCAGCGACCGGGCTCTTTCCGTGCTGAACGCATTGTTGAGTTTCTATCCGAAGACGGAGCTTGCGGGCAACGAGGGTCTGGTGGTGTTTCCCTCCAACGCCCAGCTTTCGCTGCGTACGCACGGCATGGCGGAAACGACTTTGCGCCGCCATCTCGCCGCGCTTGTCGAGACCGGCCTCCTGACGCGGCGCGATAGCCCGAACGGCAAGCGCTACGTTCGCCGGGACCAGCAGGGGACGATCGGCGAGGCCTTCGGTTTCTCGCTTGCGCCCCTGCTCGCCCGGGCAGGAGAGATCGAAAGCCTGGCCGCGGAAGTCACGGCCGAACGTCTGCTGCTTCAGCGGCTGCGTGAACGCGTGACGCTCGTCCGGCGTGACATCGCCAAACTGATCGAGGCGGCGTTGGAAGACGGGCTGGCCGGCGATTGGATGCGCTACGAAGCGGAATATCGCCAGCAGGTCGCCGCATTGCCGCGCGTTGCGACGCCGGAAACCCTGGCTCCGATCCTCGCCGCGCTCGAAGCCCTGCGCGTGGAAATCCTCAAGTGCCTGGAGCAAAAGATTATTTTACAGAATCCGGCTGGCAATGCCGGCCATACTGAGCGGCACAAACAGAATTCAGAACCCGACTCACCCTCTGACTTTGAACCTCGCTTTGAAACAAAGCAGGGTGGCGAGGCCGAAATCCAGCCGGAAGCATCGACGGTGCAGGATCGGATTACCGGCATGACGATGACGGACAGCGACGAGGTGAAAAGCGAGCCGCCCGCTGCCGGGTCGCGCCGGCGTCATCCGGCAGCCACTGAGGGCGCCGGGCCGCAGAAGCCCTATCCGCTCGGGCTTGTGCTGCAAGCCTGCCCGGAAATCATCCCCTTCGGTCCGGGCGGTACTGTTTCGAGCTGGCGCGACCTGATGACGGCCGCGGTGGTGGTGCGCTCGATGCTTGCGGTCAGTCCTTCGGCCTATGAGGACGCATGCACGGTGCTCGGCCCGGAAAATGCCGCGACGGTGATAGCCTGCATTCTCGAGCGCTCCGGCCATATCAATTCGGCCGGCGGCTATCTGCGCGAGCTCACCCGCAAGGCGGAACGCGGGGAGTTTTCGCTCGGCCCGATGCTGATGGCGCTGGCGCGGGCGAACGGCGCACCTTCGAAGCGTACCGGATGATGGCAAAGGCGGCGTGTGAATCTGCTTTGGAAACCGCGTGTTAACCATGCGGTTCCTAATCATGGGCGGAAGACAAGGAAGCCCGAATCAATGCCGCCATTTGCCTCGGCCCAGCCGCGCCGTTCCATTGCCGACGAGACCGGTCCCGTCGTTCCGTTTCCCGCCGAGCGCCGCATCGCGCATGTCCGCCACTGCGCGGGGGAACTCGACGGCCTGCAGGGCGAGGATGCCCGCCTCTACTGGATGAAGGTATGCCGCGAACTGGCGGATGAACTGCGCAAGCTCGGTTCGAACGAGCACCAGGCGCGCGCGGCCGTCTTTGCCTTTCAGGACGAGGTGCAGCAGGAACTTTTCCGCATGCACCACACGGAAAACGGCTGAATTCAGATCAGCGCGGACACGCTGCCGGCAAGGCCGATCGAAAAGACCACCAGGAAGAAGGCGGCGACCCTATAGACCAGGCGTGGCGAAAGAACCGGCGCCCGGCCGACGAGGCTGCCCAGAACGAGAAAACTCGCCCCCGCTCCAAGAACGAGCAAGCTGAAGAGCCCGACAGACGGCGCGATTTGCGTGAGCGCACCGTGCGGCATGATCACAAGCCCGATGATCGGCGCTTTCGGGTTGAGAACGGTGGTCACGAACACCTGGCCGACCGTTACCGGCGGGGACGGATCCTCGGTTTTCTCCACCGAGGACACGCGCCAGAGCCGGACCGCCAGGAACAGCACCCAGCAGGCGGCCGCGAAACGAAGGGCGATGGCCAGTGCCGGCCGTCCATCCAGAAGAGGCGCTGCCACGGTTGCAAGCGGGACCACCACCGCCAGGTAGCCGGAGAGCTCCCCGGCAAGCAGGGGAAGGCTTGCGCGCAGGCCGCGCGATGCCGCGCCGACGGTCAAGAGCGTATTGGTCGGACCGGGCGTCAGCAGCAACGCGAGAATGGCAAAGACGAAAAAGCTGTCCGGCATGGAAGTTCCAAGGTCGATGGCGTAGGTTCCCCCTACCCTAGGGTTTTCGTGCACCGCAACCTTGATCTCCGTCAAGCCGCCTCTTTTCCTCGAGGGCGAGTCCCGGTAGGAACGGTTTCGGCAGTCCGGCAGGGAGGCGAGGATGACGGAGAGGATAGCGGACGATATAAGGCGGCTGGAGGAACAGGAGCGGCTGTTGCGTTTCAGCCGGTTCGGTCCGGAGGACGCCTGGGCGCTCGGCAACCGGGTGCGCGAAACGGCGCTTGCACGCGGCGCCGGTGTGGCGATCGACATTTCTCTGCGTGACCGAACGCTCTTTCATTGCGCCCTGCCCGGCACCACGACGGACAATGCCGAATGGATCCGCCGCAAGCGCAACACCGTGCTGCGGCTCTGGAGTGCATCCTACCTCGTCGGCCGGCGGCTGGTGCTTGCGGGGCGCGATCAGGTGGAGGCGCGCAATCTTTCCTATACCGATTTTTCCGTGCACGGAGGCAGCTTCCCGCTTCTGGTCGCAGACCTCGGCTGCGTCGGCGCCGTCACCGTTTCGGGCGTGCCGGAGCGGATCGACCATGCCATCGTCGCGGACGCGATCGCGTCTTTCCTGAATGTCGATCTCGGCGACAGCCGTTTGCCGGACTAGCGCCCTCCCCTGCCCTCTAGGAAAGAGGAAACCCTCCCGGTAGGATGGGAGGGCCGGCCCCGGCCGGATTGGAAACGGAGAGGAGCCGTCATTCCGTGAAGCTGCGTCATGCCCTCGCCTTCGCGATCCTGCCGATCGTCGTCGTGCTTGCCATTCTCCAGGGCGGCGCGCTGCTGACCCGCAGCTATATGGACGAAGCATCTTCGCAGGCAGGTTCCGCCCTCCGCCTGGCGGTCGCCGCGCTCGCCGGCCATCTGCGCCGCTATGAACCCCTCCCCGCGCTGATTGCCGACCACGATGACGTCGAGGCGCTGCTGCAATCGCCGGACGATCCGTCGCTGCGCAAGGTTGCAAACGAATATCTCAAGGAAATCAATGATCTGCTGGAGTCCTCGGATATTTACGTCATGACGCCGGACGGCAATACGATCGCGGCCAGCAACTATGACATGCCAGGCACTTTCGTCGGCGAGAATTTCAGCTACCGCCCCTATTTCCAGGACGCGATCGCCGGCCAGCCGGCGCGGTTCTACGCACTCGGCACGACGTCGCTGAAGCGCGGCTACTATTTCTCCTCGCCGGTGGAGGTCGGCGGGAAGATCCTCGGCGTGATCGTCTTCAAGGTCGACATCGAATCCATCGAATCCTCCTGGCGCGGCGGTGAATACAAGATCTTCGTCGCGGATCCTGAGGGCATCATCTTCATGACAGGCAGCCCGGAATGGCTCTATACCGGCATTCTGCCGCTCGACGCCGCGCGCCTCGCCCGCACCCAGGCGTCGCGGCGCTACGCGGAAGCCGAACTGAAGCCCCTGCCCGTCAACGAAACAGTTTACCACGGTCAACACCTGATGCGGATCGCCGGCGAAGGCACCACCCGGGAGTATCTGCGCCTCTCGCATTACATGCCGGAAGCGGACTGGACGGTGAACGTGCTTCTCGACACGGCGTCGGTACGCACGCAGGCGCGGACCACGCTGATCGCCGTCCTTCTGTTCATATGCTTGGCCGCCCTCGGCGCCGCGGTGCTCTGGCAGCGTCGCGCCCGTGTCGTGGAGCGCCTGCGCCTCCAGGAGGAGGCGCGCAACGAATTGGAGCGCCGGGTGGAGGAACGCACGGCCGCCCTGGCGCGGGTCAACGAGCAGATCGAGCTTGAAATCGCCGAGCGCCGGCTGACCGAGCAGGAATTGCGCAAGACGCAGGCCGATCTCATCCAGGCCGGGAAGCTCGCGGGCCTCGGCCAGATGTCCGCGGCCCTGTCGCATGAGTTCAACCAGCCGCTCGCCGCGGCGAAGACCTACGCGGACAGTGCCGCGCTGTTGATCGACCGCGGCCGCGTGTCGGAGGCGCAGGACAATGTGCGCCGCATTTCCAGCCTCGTCGATCGCATGGCTTCGATAAGCCGGCACTTACGCAACTTCGCGCGCAAGCCGAACGAGAAGCTCGGGCCGGTCCCCCTGCCCGATGTCATCGCCGATACGCTGGAAATCGTCGCCCCGCGCCTCAAGGCGGCGGACGCGACGCTGACGGTTGATCTCGAAGATGAGGGCATTGCGGTGCGGGCCGGCCCGATCCGCTTGCAGCAGGTGCTGGTCAATATCATCAGCAATGCGGCGGACGCCGTGGAGGGGCTGGAGGAGAGAACGATCGCCCTTTCGGCACGGCGCGTGGACGGCCGGGTCGTCATCGACGTGCGCGACCGGGGGCCGGGCGTGCCGGCCGCCATCGCCGAGCGCATCTTCGACCCCTTCTTCACCACCAAGGGCGTCGGCAAGGGGCTCGGGCTGGGCCTGTCGATCTCCTATAACATCGTCAAGGATTTCGGCGGAAACCTCTCGGCCGAGAATCATCCCGAAGGCGGCGCCGTCTTCCGTGTGGTGCTGGAAAGCGCGGGCGCGGTGCGGGAGGCTGCGGAATGACGGGTTCGCGCATCCTCCTGATCGACGACGAGGAGGAAATGCGGCGGTCGTCGGCCCAGGCACTGGAACTGTTCGGCCTCGACGTCGATACGTTCTCGAGCGCCGAGCCGGTACTGGAGCTCATCGGCTATGCCTTCGACGGCGTCGTGGTCAGCGACATCCGCATGCCCGGCATGGATGGCATGACGCTGCTGCAGCGTATCCGGGAGGTCGATCCGGAAGTGCCGGTGATCCTGGTCACGGGCCATGCCGACGTGCAGCTTGCGGTCAGCGCCATGCGGGCGGGAGTCTATGACTTCCTCGAGAAGCCGTTCACCGCGCAGCACCTTGCCGGAATCATCCGCCGGGCGATGGACCGGCGAAGCCTGGTGCTTGAGAACCGCCGCCTGCGCGCGGTCGCCGGCAAGCGGGACGACATAGAGGCCCGCCTTCCCGGGCGCACGCAGGTCATGGTGGATCTGCGCTACAGGCTGCGGGCGATCGGCGCGACGGATGCCGATACGCTGATCATCGGCGAGACGGGAGCGGGCAAGGAGGTTGTCGCGCGGGCGCTGCACGACATCAGTGCCCGCGCGAACAAGCCGTTCATTGCGATCAATTGTGCCGCGCTTCCGGAAAATCTTATCGAAAGCGAACTCTTCGGCCACGAGGCCGGCGCCTTTCTGGGCGCACTGCGCTCGCGCTACGGCAAGTTCGAGCATGGACGCGGCGGCACGATCCTGCTGGACGAGATCGGCTCCATGCCGTTTGACCTGCAGGCGAAGTTCCTTCGCGTCCTCCAGGAGCGGGTCATCACGCGGCTCGGATCGAACGAGCCCGTGCCGCTCGACGTACGCTTCATCGCGACGAGCAAGGTGAACCTGGAGGAGGAGGTGGCGGCGGGGCGTTTCCGGGCGGACCTCCTCTATCGGCTGAACGTGGCGACCCTGCACGTGCCGTCGCTGGCGCAGCGGAGGGCCGACATTCCTCTTCTCTTCCTCCAGCTCGTGCGCGAGGCGGCCGCGCGCTACATGCGCAACGACGTCGATGTCCCGCCGAAGCTGATGACCGAGATTGCCGGCCGGAGCTGGCCCGGCAACGTTCGGGAGTTGCGCAACGCAGCCGACCGCTTCGTGCTTGGGCTGGACACCGGGCGGGATGATGCGGCGGCGGAAGCCGGCCCGCAGCGGCTCGCCGACAAGGTCGCCGCCTATGAAAGAGGCCTGATTGCCAGCGCGCTGGCCGCGCATGGCGGCAGCCTCAAGCCGGTCTACGAGCAGCTCGGCGTGTCGCGGAAGACGCTATACGAGAAAATGCAGAAATATGGCCTCGACAAGAACATCGGCGCCGGGGCGTTGCAGGACGAGGTTTGAAGGCGATGGGTGGATTTCCACCCATCTTCGCCCCGCTTTGTTCCCGATGCCACCCATCCGGCACGGTTTACCGCGGTAAACTGCACCGTAAATCCACGCGTCTGCTTGCCCTTGCGTCTTCGCGCGCCACTTTAGGGGCATCCAGTACCGCACGGGAGGAGCCGTGCCGGCTGGCATTTCATCGGGAGGATTTGATGAAAACCTTGAAAACCCTTTTCGGCGTCTCGGCTGCATTCGCCGTCTCGCTGCTCGCCACGTCCGCTCTCGGCCAGACCTATCCGGAGCGCACCATCACCATGGTCGTGCCCTTCTCCGCGGGCGGGCCGACGGACACGGTGACGCGACTGGTGGCTGAAGCCATGTCGAAGGATCTCGGCCAGCAGATCGTCGTCGAGAATGTCGGCGGCGCCGGCGGCACGCTCGGTGCGGGCCGCGTGGCGAGTGCCGATCCGGACGGCTACACGCTGCTTCTCCACCATATCGGCATGGCGACGAGCGCCACGCTCTACCGCAAGCTCGCCTACGACACGCTGGATGCCTTTGAATATGTCGGTCTCGTCACCGACGTGCCGATGACGATCGTCGCCCGCAAGGACCTCGAGCCTACCGACCTCAAGGGCCTGATCGACTACATGAAGGCGAACAAGGATACGGTGACGGTGGCCAATGCCGGCATCGGCGCCGCATCCCATCTGTGCGGCATGTTGCTGATGAGCGCGTTGCAGACGCAGTTCACGACCGTGCCCTACAAGGGGACCGGCCCGGCCATGACCGACCTGCTCGGCGGCCAGGTCGACGTCATGTGCGACCAGACCACCAACACGACGAAGCAGATCCAGGGCGGCACGATCAAGGCCTATGCCGTGACATCCCCTGCCCGCCTCGAAAACCTGCCGGACATCCCGACCGCGGAGGAAGCCGGCCTGTCGGGCTTCCAGGTCGGCATCTGGCACGGCATCTACGCGCCGAAAGGCACGCCGGCGGAGGTGACCGAACGCCTTTCCAAGTCGCTTCAGCTCGCGTTGAAGGACGAGAACGTCGTCGCCCGCTTTGCCGAACTCGGCACGGCGCCCTCCTCCGAAGCCGACGCGACGCCGGCTGCCCTCAAGGCGAAGCTCGAGAGCGAGATCGCCCGCTGGAAGCCCGTCATCGAGGCGGCCGGCCAGTACGCCGACTAAGGCTCGTACCGATCGGGCCGTGGCGGCGTTGGCCGCCGCCACGGCTCCGCATCGCCGACGCGGTCCGTCCCGGCCGCTGGAAGAGGGGATTCCATGAAACAAGTGCAATTCGACAGCACCAATGCGATATGCGGCCTGACCTTCATCGCGCTTGGCGGCTTCTTTATCTACCAAAGCCTCAACCTGGATCTGGGCACGGCGCTGCGCATGGGGCCGGGCTATTTTCCGCTGATCCTCGCCGCGATCCTCACCTTGCTCGGCGTCGTGGTGCTCGTGCAGGCGACGCGGGTCAAGGGAGAGCCCATGGGACCGCTGGCGTTGCGCGGCATGCTCTTCATCCTCCCCGCCCCGGTCTTCTTCGGCCTGACGGTGCGCGGCCTCGGCTTCGTGCCGTCGCTGTTCTTCACCGCGCTCATCGCCGCCTTTGCCTCGACGCGCATGAAGGCGCCGATGGCGTTCCTTCTGGCGGCGGCCATCACCCTTTTCTCGGTCGTGGTGTTCAGCTACGCCCTCGGCCTGCCGTTCGAGCGGTTCGGCCCCTGGACACGGCTCTAGGAGGCGACCATGGATCTTGTCAGCAATCTTGCGCTCGGCTTTGCCACGGCCGCCTCGCCCGCCAACCTCGCCTTCTGCCTCATCGGCGTTCTGCTCGGCACGCTGATCGGCGTGCTGCCCGGCATCGGCGCGACGGCCACCATCGCCATGCTCCTGCCGATCACGTTCCAGCTCGAGCCGGTCTCGTCGCTGATCATGCTCGCCGGCATCTATTACGGTGCGCAGTATGGCGGCTCGACCACGGCGATCCTCATCAACATGCCGGGGGAATCCTCCTCGGCCGTTACGGCGATCGACGGTTACCAGATGGCCCGCAAGGGCAGGGCAGGGGCGGCGCTCTCCATCGCCGCGCTCGGTTCCTTCTTTGCCGGCACGGTTTCCACCTTTCTCGTCGCCATCTTCGCCATCCCGCTGACGGCCGTCGCCCTAGAATTCGGCGCGGCGGAGTACTTCTCGCTGATGGTCGTCGGCCTCGTCTCGTCGATTGCCCTGGCGCACGGCTCCATCGTCAAGGCGCTCGCCATGGTCGCGCTGGGCCTGCTGCTCGGCCTCGTCGGCACGGACATCTACACCGGTACCCCACGCTTCACGCTGGGTATCCGGGAATATGCGGACGGGCTCAACTTCGTGGCCGTCGCGGTCGGTGTCTTCGGTGTCGCCGAAATCCTGCGCAACCTTGAAGGCGAGAAGACGCGCAGCGTCCTGATGGCGAAAGTCTCGGGCCTCTGGCCGACGAAGGACGATTTCAGGCGCATGATCGCCCCGGTCCTGCGCGGCACGGCCATCGGTTCGGCGCTCGGCATCCTGCCGGGGGGCGGCGCCATCCTCGCGGCTTTCGCCTCCTATACGGTCGAAAAGCGTGTTTCCGACCACCCGGAAGAATTCGGCCGGGGCGCCATTGCGGGCGTCGCCGGCCCGGAATCGGCCAACAATGCGGGCGCGCAGACCTCGTTCATTCCGCTGTTGACGCTCGGCATTCCGGCCAATCCGGTCATGGCGCTGATGGTGGGGGCGATGATCATCCAGGGCATCGTGCCGGGGCCGAACGTGGCGAGCGAGCAGCCGACGCTGTTCTGGGGCATAATCGCCTCCATGTGGATCGGCAACCTGATGCTGGTCGTCCTGAACCTGCCGCTGATCGGCCTCTGGGTGAAGCTGCTGACGGTGCCCTACTACGTGCTCTTCCCGATCATCATGGCCTTCTGCTCGATCGGCGTCTACAGCGTGAACTCCAATGTCTACGACCTCTATGCGGTCGCGCTGTTCGGCCTCGGCGGCTACCTCCTGGTGAAGCTGCGCTGCGAACCCGCACCGCTGCTGCTCGGCTTCGTGCTGGGGCCGCTGCTGGAAGAAAACCTACGCCGGGCCATGATCCTTTCGCGCGGCGATCCCACCACCTTCGTCACGCGTCCGATCAGCGCGGTGCTGCTCGCCATCGCGCTGGCGGTCCTGGTCATCGTCTTCCTGCCCTCGGTCAAGGCCAAGCGCGAGGAAGTCTTTCAAGAAGAAGAATGACAGGCCGAACCTGCGGGGAAGGGGAGGGGCGGCGTCAGGCCGCCCCTTTTGCATTTTTAGCGATATTGCATCGTAGCGGATTTCGCGCTACAAAACTTGACAAAAATAAGAAGGAATATCCGGGCGACGAGATGACGTTCCAGCCGCGCATGCAGAACAGGATCGAGGGCTTTTCTGTCGTGGGCGACCTCAATCGTCGGCATTGGAACGGTATTGTCGCCGATGTATGGGACGTGGAATGCGCGCCTTATGCCGGGGGATACTATGTCGGCCAGGATCCCCGGCTTTTCGTCCTGCTCGACAAGCGGGGACCGGGCCAGTCCCGCATCCGCGTGGCGCCCGGCGGCAAGACGACGGTCGCGGACTGGGGACGCCATCCGATCGCCTATATTCCCGCGGGTTTCGAGCTCTGGGCCGATCTTGCCGACCATCAGTTCATGCGCCACCTCGACCTGCATTTCGATGTGGAGACGATCAGCCGGCGCCTTGCCGAGGATCTCGATCCGGCGCGGCTTGCGACACCGCAGCTCTTTTTCTCCGATAGCCGGCTGCTCTCGCTCGCGCAGCTCATCGCCGCCGAGTGCACCAATCCGCAGCCGCTCCACGATCTCTACGGCGACGGCCTGTCGCTGGCGCTGTTCATCGATGTCATGAAGCTCGCCAAGGCGCAGGGCCGCAAGCGCAGCAAGCTGGCCGGCTGGCAGCTGCGCCGCGCCACGGATTTCATTGAAGAAAATTGCTTGCGCAATATCCGGCTGGAGGAATTGGCGGCGCTCACCGGGCTTTCGCAGTCCCATTTCAGCCACGCCTTCAAGGCATCCACCGGCATCGCGCCGCATCAATGGCAGGTGAATGCGCGCCTGCGTCGCGCCAAGCTATTGATTCTAAAGGGAAAGTACTCCCTTACGGAAATCGCCGCCGAGACCGGCTTTGCCGACCAGGCGCATTTCACCCGTGTCTTCCGCAAGAATTTCGGAACGACGCCGGCCCAATGGCAGAAGGCGCAGCTCGCCTGACACGGCCTCTGGGCGAATATTCGCCATGCGGAAAATTGCCCAAGAACGTTCAATTATCGCGGAATGCGACAAGCTCCCCGATTAAAACTGAGTTAATCACTCATCTTATTCTTGCCGACCCGGAGAGGGGGCGGCTGGCGCGGGGTGTGCAGATGACGACGATATCGAAGAATCACAAGCAGTTCAGGCTGGCTCTTGCCTGCGGCACGGCGGCGATCGCCCTGCTGGTACCTTTCGGCGCATTCGCGCAGGAGGGGGCGACGCGGCTCGAGGAGGTTCGCATCGAGCAGGGGGATCCGGACACGGCGGCCGATACGGGCGTGGAGCCCGTGAAGGGGATCGTCGCCAAGTCGACGCGCACCGGCAGCAAGGCGGCCACTGCGATCAACGAGATCCCGCAATCGGTTTCCGTCGTGGGCCGGGAGCAGATCGACGACCAGAGCCCGCAGAAGGTCGACGAGGCACTGCGCTACGTGGCCGGCGTGAATGCGTCCACCTACGGCACGGATTCCGATACGGACTGGCTCTTTATCCGCGGGTTCCAGGCCGACCAGACCGGCGTCTTCCTCGACGGCCTTTCGCTTTACCAGCACGGTTTCGGAACGTTTCTCGTGGACCCGTTCTTCCTCGAGCGCATCGAGGTGATCAAGGGGCCGAGTTCGGCGCTCTATGGCGGGGCCAATCCCGGCGGCTTCGTCAATTATGTCAGCAAGCGTCCGACGGGCGAGCGGCTGCGCTACGCCGAGACCGGCATCAACAGTTTTGGCAACGGCTATCTCGGCCTCGACATCGGAGACCCGCTCGGCGGCGACGACGCGGTGAGCTATCGCCTGACGGGCAAGATTTCGGGCGGCGGCTGGGAAACGGACCACGCCGATGACTTCCGCGGCACCATCGCGCCGAGCTTCACCTGGAAGCCCGACGAGGCGACGAGCTTCACCTTCCTCAGCTCCTACCAGCACATCGACCTGACTCACACCAGCACCGGCTTCCTGCCCTACGAGGGAACCGTCGTCGATGCGCCCGGCTTCGGCCGTATCCCGCGTGACCTCTTCTACGGCGAGCCGGACTTCGACACCTACGATCGCCAGCAGGCCATGATCGGCTACGAGTTCGAGCACACGTTCGACAACGACTGGACCGTGCGCCAGAACCTGCGCTATGCGCGCGTTTCGCTGGAGGAGGACGCGCTGTACGGCGCCGGCATCGACTTCGGCGATCCGACGAAGCTTGCCCGCTACCGCTTCGCGCACGACACGGATGTCGGCATCTTCACCGTCGACAACCAGCTGGAGGGCAGCATCCAGGCGGCAGGCGCGGAGCATAACCTGCTGCTCGGCCTCGACTACCGGCACTACACCATCGACCAGATCCAGGGCTCCGTCTTCCCGGCGGCGTCGCTCGATCCGCTCAACCCGGTCTACGGCATCGTGCCGCCGCCGGTCGCCACCTATCTCGACCAGGACCTCAGCCGCGACCAGCTGGGCATCTACGCGCAGGACCAGATCAAGTTCGGCGGCGGCTGGATCGTCACGCTGAACGGCCGCTACGACTTCGTTTCCACCGACCTCGAGGACCGGCTGACCCCGGCGAATTCAGCCGAGGGCGACGAGGGGAAATTCACGTGGCGCGCCGCGCTTGCCTACGAGTTCGCCAACGGCCTGACGCCATACCTCAGCTATTCGACCTCGTTCAACCCGACGACATCGACGGACGTCAACGGCGACTTGCTGAAGTCGGAAACCGGCAAGCAGTGGGAAGCGGGGGTGAAGTACCAGCCCGACTTCATGGATGCCCTCTTCACGGCCGCCTATTTCGACATTACGCGGCAGAACGTCGTCGGCCTGGACACCTCCTTCACGCCTGCCCGCCCGGCGGCGATCGGGGAAGTGGAGGCCCGCGGCTTTGAGGTTTCGGCCCTGGCGAATGTCACCGACAACCTGAAGATCATCGGCGCGCTCACCTACCTCGACATGGAGGTGACGAAGGCAACAGGCGGCGCTTTCGACACGGCGCCGGTCGGCACGACGCCGATCCAGGTTCCCGACATCACCGCGTCGCTCTGGGCGGACTATTCGTTCCAGGACGGGGCGCTCGAGGGTGTAAGCGTCGCCGCCGGCATCCGCCATGTCGGCAGGTCGTGGGCGGACCGGAGCAATACGCTCGAGGTGCCGTCGGCGACGCTGGTCGATGCGGCCATCCGCTACAAGAAGGACAACTGGGCCGTCGCGCTGAACGTCTCCAACCTGTTCGACAAGGAATATGTGGCGAGCTGCCAGGGACTGAGCGCTTGCGGTTACGGCGCGGGCCGGACCTTCATGCTCAAGGCCAGCACGTCCTGGTAGGACGAACGGCCTGGCGGCATCCGTCGCCGGGCCCATTCAGTTTACCGCCGGCAACTTACCGGGCGAGCGTGACGTTGACGCCCGCCGTCTTCAACGCGGCCGAGATGTCGCGGGGAGGGGCCTTGTCGGTGAAGAGATCTGTGAGCGCGCTGAAGTCGCAGACGCGCACCAGGCCCTGCCGGCCGAACTTCGTATGGTCGGTGATGACGACGGCGCGTTTGCCGCGCGAGATGACCGCGCGGGCGAATTCCGCCTCCTCCAGGTCGTAGTCCATCACGCCGATTGCCGCGTCGATCGCCCCCGTCGTGATGACCGCGTGGCCGACGGTGAAATGGCTGATGAACTCGATGGCCGAGACGCCGAACGCGGCGCCGTTGTCGCTGCGCAACTCGCCTCCCGCCATGTAAACGCGGTTGTCGTTGACCGTCGAGAGCGTGCGGGCGATGTCCGAGGAATTGGTGATGACCGTCAGCCGCCGGTGGCCGAGCAGCTCGCGGGCGAGATAGCTCGTCGTGGTGCCCGTGTCGAGCATGATGGAATCGCCGTCACGGATCGTCGCCGCCATGGCGACGGCGATCGCCTTCTTCGCCTCGCTGTTCTCGCGCATGCGCTTTTCGAAGGGCGCTTCGCCGACGATGGAGGGCAGCGCCACAGCGCCGTGCATCTTGATCACGGTCCCGTTGGTCGTCAGCGGCTTCAGGTCCCGCCGCACCGTCTCCAGCGAGACGTCGAGCCTCTTGGCGAGGTCGGCGATCGTCACCGTACCGTCCTGCTGAAGGAGGCGGAGGATGTCGTTGTGGCGCTTGGAATGGTTCATGCCCGTCCGGTCCGCAAAGGGTTCTCCTGCTTCATAATCGGTCACGGGCCGCATGGCAAGAAAGCCGCAGAATCGGTCATAAACACAGAAAAAGCCACACACCGCGATTGACAGCCGCACCTATCCGGAATGACATGGAAAGATGGAGCAATCGCCGGAAAACAGTCGGGGAACGACGTCCGGAGCGGTTCCGGCAGGGTGCGGAGCGGGTTGGCCGCTGGCCGCTTTCGGGAGGGAGTTGATGGAGGGGCGCATCGGGTCGAGCGGCGCCGTCGAAGACCGCATCCGTGCCTTGCCCTGCTGGCGTGGCCGCATCGAGATCGCGCCGATGAAGGGCGGCATCAGCAACGAAAGCTATCTCGTCAGCGACGGCGCCGGACGTCATGTGGTGCGCTTCGGCAAGGATTATCCTTTCCACCATGTCTTCCGCGAGCGGGAACTGATGACGGCGCGGGCGGCGCATGCGGCGGGTTTCGGGCCGGAGGTCCGTTATGCGGAACCCGGCGTCATGGTCTCGGCCTATCTTGGGGCAAAGACCTTTGCGGCGAAGGACGTTGCGGCCGGGCGTCGCCGCGTGGCGGAGTTGCTGCGCCGGTTCCACGCCGAAATGCCGGCGAAAGTCAGCGGCGCCGCCTTCCTCTTCTGGCCCTTTCATGTGGTGCGCGACTATGCCCGCACGCTGGAGGCCGGCGGCAGCCGCATGGTGCCGCATCTGCCGGGCTACCTGGCGCTTGCGGCGGAACTGGAGGCGGCGCAGGTGCCGCTGCCCATCGTCTTCGGCCACAACGACCTCCTGCCGGCCAATATCCTCGACGACGGCAATCGGCTCTGGCTGATCGACTACGAATATGCCGGCTTCTCGACCGCCATGTTCGACCTTGCCGGCGCCACCTCCAATGCCGGGCTTCCACCGGAGGAGGCGGAGGACTTCCTCCACGCCTATTTCGGCGGCACGCCGGACCCCGCCATCCGCCGCTCCCATGCCGCCATGCAATGCGCCTCCCTGCTGCGCGAGGCGATGTGGAGCATGGTGTCCGAGCTGCATCTGGCCGCCCCGGGCGCCGACTATGCCGGCTATACGGGCGAAAACCTGGACCGTCTCGAAAAGGCGCTCGACCGCTATAGAACCACATACGGGAAGCATACCAAATGACCCTGCCATCCCATGCCGAGATCGTTGTCATCGGCGGCGGCATCATCGGCTGCTCGACGGCCTATCACCTCGCGCGCGACCACAAGGCGGATGTCGTCCTCCTGGAGCAGGGGACGCTGACCTCCGGCTCGACCTGGCACGCGGCGGGCCTTGTCGGTCAGCTGCGCTCCTCTGCCTCGATCACGCGCATGCTGAAATATTCCGTCGACCTCTACAGGGGCCTGGAAGCGGAAACGGGGCTCGCGACCGGCTGGAAGATGACGGGATGCCTGCGGCTTGCCACCAACGCGGACCGCTGGACGGAATTTCGCCGCCTCGCAACGACCGCGAGGAGCTTCGGCATGGAGATGCACCTGCTGGCGCCCGCGGAAATGAAGGCCATGTGGCCGCTGATGGAGGTCGGCGACCTCGTCGGCGCGAGCTGGCTGCCGACGGACGGGCAGGCGAGCCCTTCCGACATCACCCAGTCGCTCGCCAGAGGCGCGCGCATGCATGGCGTCAGGATCGTCGAGAACGTGCGCGTCACCGGCTTCGACATGGAAGACGGCCGCATCAGGCGCGTGCGCACCACGCTTGGCGAGATCGCCTGCGAAAAGGTCGTCAACTGCGCCGGCCAATGGGCGCGGCAGGTGGGGGGCATGGCGGGCGTCAACGTGCCGCTCCAGCCCGTCAAGCACCAGTACATCGTCACGCAGGAGGTGCCCGGCCTTGCCGCCGATGCCCCGACCGTCCGCGATCCCGACCGCCGGACCTACTTCAAGGAGGAGGTCGGCGGGCTGGTGATGGGCGGCTATGAGCCGAACCCGCAGCCCTGGACGACCGGCGACGTGCCGGACGATTGGGCCTACCGCCTCTTCGACGACGACTTCGACCATTTCGAGCAGCACATGGTCGAGGCGATCGCCCGCGTGCCGGCGCTGGAAACGGTCGGCGTGAAGCAGATGGTCAACGGGCCGGAGAGCTTCACGCCGGACGGCAATTTCATCCTCGGCGCCGCGCCGGAATGCAGGAACATGTTCGTCGGCGCCGGCTTCAACGCCTTCGGCATCGCCTCCGGGGGAGGGGCGGGCTGGGCGCTGGCGCAATGGGTCGTCGACGGCGAGGCGCCGCTCGATCTCTGGGCGGTCGACATCCGCCGCTTTGCCGGCATGCATCGCGACCGCCAATGGGTGCTCGACCGCACGCTGGAAGCCTACGGCAGGCACTACGCGATCGCCTTTCCGCACGAGGAATACGAAAGCGGGCGCCCGCACATCGTCTCGCCGCTCTACGGGCGCCTGAAGGCGCATGGCGCGGTCTTCGGCTCGAAGCTCGGCTGGGAACGGCCGAACTGGTTCGCACCGAAAGGCACGGAGCCGAGGGACGTCTATTCGATGGGCCGGCCGAACTGGTTCTCCGCCGTCGGCGAGGAACACCGCCATGTGCGCGAGGCCGTCGGCATCTTCGACCAGTCCTCCTTCGCCAAATACGAGATGGCGGGGCCGCAGGCGCTGAAGGCGCTCGACTGGATCTGCGCCAACGATGTCCGCAAGCCGGCGGGGCGGCTTACCTATACGCAGCTCCTCAACAGTCGCGGCGGCATCGAGGCGGACCTGACGGTGGCGCGGCTCTCCGAAGAAAGATTCTACATCGTCACGGGCACGGGTTTCCGCACGCACGACCTCGGCTGGATTAAAGACCATATCCCCGCCGGGCTGGATGTGACGGTGCGGGACGTGACGGAGGCGTACGGCACGCTCTCGCTCATGGGGCCGAAGGCGCGGGAGGTCCTCGCGGCCGTGACCGATGCCGACATTTCCAATGCCGGCTTCCCTTTCGGCCACCTGCGCGAGATCGCGATTGCCGGCCATTCCGTCCATGCGCTCCGCGTGAGCTATGTCGGCGAACTCGGCTGGGAGCTGCATGCGCCGATTGACGGGATCGGAACGATCTTCGACGCGCTGATGGCCGCGGGGGCGCCGTTCGGCATCCGCCCGGTCGGCTACCGCGCCCTGGAATCGCTGCGCCTGGAAAAGGGGTATCGTGCCTGGGGCTCGGACATCACGCCGAACGACACGCCGTTCGAGGCCGGTCTCGGCTGGGCGGTGAAGCTGCACAAGGACATCGATTTTCTCGGCCGCCATGCGCTGGCAGCCATGGAGGGGAAAGCCCGCAGGAAGGCTTTTGCCGGCTTTACGGCCGACGATCCGGACATCGTTCTCGTCGGCCGCGAGACGATCCTGCGCAACGGTGAGCCCGTCGGCTACCTCACGAGCGGCGGCTACGGCTATACGCTCGGCAGCAATGTTGGCTACGGCTACGTGCGCCGCGCCGAGGGCGTGGATGACGATTTCCTGGCCGGCGGCGGCTACGAGCTCGTGGTCGCGATGGAACGGGTGCCGGCGAAAATCCATCTCAAGGCGCCCTACGATCCGTCCGGTGCGCGGATGAAAGCCTGAAGGCCCCGGAAGAGGGGGCTTTGCCGATGCGCCTTGCCCATCTCGATGCCCTGTCCCGCGTGACCGTCGAGGTTCAGCCGGCCGTTGACGGGGCGGGCGGCTTCCTGCGCGGGTTGAAACATATTTCAGCCGGCAGACTTGATTTCATCCTTGTTGTATGAAATATATTTCAAGATGTGAATTATATTGACACGCAATGCGCTTTGCGTTTAGCTGCCCATACCGGACTTCGAGGAGGAAATCCGGTCTTCACTGAGATTGGCGGCGTCGAAAACGACGCCCACGGGCTTTTGGGAGGGGCTTCGGCCTCGAGGAGGACACTTGCGCACTTTTTTCACGACCACCGCGATGGCGGTCCTTGCGACCACGCTTTTCGCCGGTTCGGCGGCCGCCGAGACGGAGAACCCGTTCCGCTGCAAGCCGGGCGAGAAATACGTCATGAACGTCATGGTCTCGGGCGTCGAATACTGGTTCCCGGTCTACGAGATGTTTAAGCAGGCGGGCCAGCAGTTCGGCTGCGAGACCGAGTACACCGGCACGCCGGAATATGACGTGAACAAGCAGATCGCCACCTTCGACCAGGCGCTGGCGCAGAATCCGGCCGGTATCCTCGTGCACCCGATGAATTCCGACCCGTTCATCGAGCCGATCAACCGCGCGATCGACCAGGGTACGGCCGTCGTCACCTTCGCCGCCGACTCGCCGCTCTCCAAGCGCGTTTCCTTCATCACCTCGGACAACACGCGCGAAGGCGTCTATGCCGCCGACGCGATTGCCGAGAAGATGGGCGGCAAGGGCGAGTATGCGGTCCTTGAGAACCCGGGGCAGGACAATCACGACAAGCGCATCGCCGCCTTCATCGGCCGCATGGAGGAGAAGTGGCCGGACATGAAGCTCGTCGGGCGCGCCGCGTCCAACCAGGACCCGACCAGGGCCTACCAGGGCCTTCTCAGCATCATCCAGGCCAACCCGAACCTCGGCGCGGTCTTCATGCCGGAAGCCAACTCCGCCATCGGCGCGGCGCAGGCCAACAAGGAAAGCGGCGGCAAGGTCCTCGTCATGTGCGCGGACGTCAACGCCAACATCCTCGACATGATCAAGGCCGGCGAGGTCTTCGGCTCGATCAACCCGAACCAGGGCATGCAGGGTTACATGGGCTTCATCCTGCTCTGGCTCGCCAAGCATCCCGAGCTGATCGACCCGATGAACGACGCGAAACGGTCCGGCTACAACCCGATGAGCATCCCGGTGGTCGACAACGGCCTTTCCATCGTGACGGCGGAAAATGCCGACGACTTCTACTGGGACAAGTACCTGAAGCGCCGCGGCACCAAGGGTATCGAGGAGTAAGCTCCGTTTGAGGCCGTCCGCGCCGTCACGGCGCGGACGGCCTCGGGAGTGGGAGGAAGCGATGGCGGAACCGGTGCTGACGATTCATGGCGTGACGAAGCACTTCGGAGCGGTGAAGGCGCTGACGGATGTCGATTTCTCGCTCGAGCGGGGCGAGGTCCATGCCCTTTGCGGCGAGAACGGCGCCGGCAAGTCGACGCTGATGAACATCATCGCCGGCGTGCTGCAGCCGACCGAGGGCGAAATCCGCGTCGACGGCAAGCCCGTCCGCATCGCCTCCCCGGCGGCGGCGCAGTCGCTCGGCATCGGCCTCGTGCATCAGGAAATCGCGCTCTGCCCGGATGCGACGGTGGCGGAGAACATGTTCATGGCGGCGACCAACCGCCGCCGCGCGCCCTTCATGAATTACCGCGCGCTGGAACGCGACGCGCAGGCCGTGATGAACCGGCTCGCCGCCATCGACGTCCGGCGCAAGGTGGCGGACCTGCCGATCTCCAGCCAGCAGCTCGTCGAGATCGCCAAGGCGCTGACGCTCGACTGCCGCGTGCTGATCCTCGACGAGCCGACCGCGGCGCTCACCGAGACCGAGGCGCAGCAGCTCTTTTCCGTCATCCGCGATCTCAAGGCGAACGGCATCTCGATCATCTACATCAGCCACCGCATGGCCGAGATTTTCAGCCTGTGCGACCGGGTGACGGTTTTCCGCGACGGACGCTACGTCTGCACCGACCGCGTCGCGGACGTGACGCCGGACGACGTGGTGCGCCGCATGGTGGGGCGCGAGATCACGCAGCTCTATCCGGAAAAGCTCAGGCCCGACGAGACGGCCGGGGAAACGGTCCTCGAAGTCGACGGAATTGGCGACGGAGAGCGCTTCCGCGATGTGAGGTTCAACGTGCGCAAGGGCGAGATCCTCGGCATCGGCGGCCTGATCGGCTCCGGCCGCACGGAGATCGCGGAGGGCATCTGCGGCCTGCGGCCCCGTACGGCCGGCACGGTGCGGCTGCATGGCAAGGCGCAGAGGATCGGGTCCTATTCCGACGCGGTGAAGGCCGGCATCGTCTACCTGTCCGAGGATCGTAAGGGTTCGGGCGTGTTCCTGGAGATGTCCATCGCGCAGAACATCTCCGTGCTGGACCTGAAGGCCCTGACCAATTCCGCCGGCCTCCTGAACAGGCGTGCCGAGGCCGCCCTGGCAGAGGACTTCGCCCGCCGGCTCGGCGTGCGCATGGGCGGCATCGAGGCGCCGGTCAGGTCGCTTTCGGGCGGCAACCAGCAGAAGGTGGCGATCGCCAAGCAGCTTGCCGTCAAGCCGAAGGTCATCCTGATGGACGAACCGACGCGCGGCATCGATGTGGGCGCCAAGACGGAAATTCACCGTCTGCTGCGCGCGCTGGCCCGCTCGGGCATCGGCATCATCGTCATCTCCTCGGAAATGCCGGAGCTGCTGGGCCTTGCCGATCGCGTGCTGGTCGTGCGGGAGGGCCGCATCGCGGGCGAACTTGCCGCGCACGAGATGTCGGAGGAGGCCGTCATCCGCCTCGCCTCGGGGCTGGGGACGGCAAGGGCGGCGAACCATGCCGCCTGAAGAGAAAGTGGGAGAGAGGGAAATGGCAATCGACACGATGGCGGCGGGTTCGCCGAAAACGTCATCCTTCAAGCGGATCGGCGCAATGCGCGAGGCGGGGCTGATCGCGATCATTCTCGTGCTCGGCGTGATCATGAGCTTCGCATCGCCGCATTTCCTGACGCTCGGCAATTTCCGCGCCATGCTGATGAGCTTTTCGGTGGAGGGCATCGTCGTCGTCGGCATGACGATCCTTCTCATCGTCGGCGGCATCGACCTTGCGGTCGGCTCGGTCGTCTGCTTCGCGATGGTGCTCTCAGGCTCGCTCTTCCTTGCCGGGCTCGATCCGTGGACGGCGTCGCTCGCCGGCATCCTCGCCAGCGGCGCGATCGGTGCCATCATGGGTTTCTTCGTGACGGTCGTCGGCCTCAACCACTTCATCACGTCGCTGGCGGCGATGGTGATCGTGCGCGGCCTGTGCCTCATCATCACCAAGGGCACGCCGCTCTCGCTCTTCACGCTGCCAGCGAATTTCAAGGTGGTGGGGCAGGGGACCTTTTACGGCGTACCCTACGTCATCCTGATCTTCGTCGCCGTCGTCATCCTCTTCGATTTCCTGCTGCGCCGGGCGACCGCCTTCCGCAAGGTCTTCTACACGGGCAGCAACGAGAAGGCGGCGCTCTATTCCGGCATCAAGACCAACCAGGTGCAGTTCTGGGTGACGGTGCTGTGCTCCACGCTCGCCGGTGTCGCAGGCGTCATCTACATGTCCCGCTTCGGCGCGGCCACGCCCACCTTCGGCGTCGGCATGGAGCTCAACATCATCGCCGCGGCGGTCATCGGCGGCGCCTCGCTCAGCGGCGGCTCGGGCACGATCCTCGGCGCCATCCTCGGCATCGCGCTCCTGTCGGTCGTCACCAGCTCGCTGATCCTGCTCAACGTTTCCGTCTATTGGCAGGACATGATCAAGGGCTGCATTCTGCTTGCCGCCGTCTCCATCGACCATTTCCTGCACAAGCGTAAGGCCGCCTGACATGCCCATTGCCAAGCTCAAACCCAAGACGACAGCGCCGCGCGAGGAGATCGTCATCGCCCGGCAGATGCACCAGGCGCTCGTCCTGCACTTCCTGGAAGGCCTGACGCAGGCGCAGATCGCCGACCGGCTCGGCATCTCGCATGCCACCGTCAACCGCCTCATCAAGCGGGGCCGCCAGCTCGGCCTCGTTGAGATCAAGATCAAGTCGCCGGTCGAGCCGCTGGTGGACATGGAGGAGCGGCTTCTGGCGCTCGGCGGCATCAGCCGCGCGGTCGTGGTGCCGACCGTCTCGGACAACCCGCAGACCGCGCTGCAGGCGGTGGGCGAGGCGGCCGCACGGCTGCTCCTCGAAGAAATCGCCGACGGCGACACGATCTGCATCACCGGCGGCAAGGGCGTCAGCGCCGTCGTGTCCGGCCTCCAGGCGCCGCGCCGCTTCGATGTCGAGGTCATCCCCGCGACCGGCTGCGTGCAGGGCAAGCACTATACGGACGTCAACCACGTCTCGACGCTGATGGCCGACCGGCTCGGCGGGCGCTCCTACCAGATCCACGCGCCGCTCTTTGCCGACAATGCCGCGCAGCGGGCGATGCTGATGACCATGCGCTCTGTCGCCGAGGTCCTCAAGCGCGCGCGGGAGGCAAAGGTGGCGGTCGTCGGCATCGGCTCCGTCCTGAGCGCGGATTCGACTTACTACGACCTGCATCCGTCCTCCAGCACCGACCGCGCGGCCATCGAGCATTCCGGTGCGCGCTGCGAGCTGCTCGCCCATCTGCTCGACGGCGAGGGCCGGGTCTGCGATTACAGCCTCAACCGCTCGCTGGTCTCGCTGACGCTGGGGGAGTTCGCCTCGATCCCGACGAAGATCGGCGTGGCGAGCGGGCCGAACAAGGTCGGCCCGATCCTCAGCGTCATGCGCGGCAACCATCTCGACACGCTCGTCACCGACGAGGCGACCGGCGCGCGCATCCTCGACCTCGCATCCGAAGAAGGGCTTTGCGCATGAGCGGCGAACAGTCGATCCGCGAAATCGGGCGCTCCGGCGTCAGGGCGTCGGCCGTCGGCCTCGGCACCTGGGCGATCGGCGGCTGGATGTGGGGCGGCACGGACGAGGCGGAATCCATCGCCGCCATCCAGGCCTCGCTCGACGCCGGCGTGACGCTGATCGACACGGCGCCGGCCTATGGTCTCGGCCGGTCGGAGGAGATCGTCGGCAAGGCCGTCGCCGGGCGCCGCGACAGGGCGGTGATCGCCACGAAATGCGGCCTCGTCTGGCACACGCAAGAGGGCAGCCACTTCTTCGACCAGGACGGCAAGCCGGTCCACCGCCATCTCGGGCGGGATTCGATCATCCACGAGGTGGAGCAGAGCCTTCGCCGGCTCGGCACGGACTATATCGACCTCTACATCACCCACTGGCAGGACGCGACGACCCCCATCGAGGAGACCGTCGCCGCGCTGGAGGCGCTGAGGCAGGCCGGAAAGATCCGCGCCATCGGCGCCAGCAACGTCGGCCGGTCGGAGCTGGAGCAATATATCGCAACCGGGTCGCTCGATGCGATCCAGGAGCGGTTCAGCATGATCGATCGCGGGATCGAGGCGGACCTGCTGCCGCTCACCATCGCAAACGGCGTGTCGACGCTGAGCTATTCCTCGCTGGCGCTCGGCCTGCTCTCGGGCACGATCGGGCCGGGCCGCGTTTTTCCGGGCGATGACCAGCGCAGGGACAATCCGCGCTTTTCCGTCGCCAACCGGCGGAAGGCGGAGGAATTCGCCGCGGCGATCCGGCCCGTCGCGGAACGGCATGGCGCCAGCATCGCCCAGGTCGCGATCGCCTGGACGCTGGCCCGGCCGGGCGTGACCTTTGCGCTTTGCGGTGCGCGCAATCCCGCGCAGGCGCTCGACAATGCCCGGGCCGGAACGCTGCGGCTCGGGCCGGAGGACCTTGCGGCTATCGACGCCGCCATAGCGGCGAAGCTGGCCAACATGGACGGATAACGGACTGCCATCATGAACCGGAAAGAGACATTGGACGGGCTCCGCCAGAGCCCGAACGTGGACGTGTGCGTCCTCGGCGGCGGCATCAACGGGCTCAGCGTCTTCCGCGAGCTGGCGCTGCAGGGCGTGAACGTGCTGCTGGTCGAGAAGGGCGACTATTGCTCCGGCGCGAGCGCCGCGCTCTCGCGCATGGTCCATGGCGGTCTGCGCTATCTCGAAAACGGCGAGTTCGGCCTCGTCAAGGAGTCGCTCGCCGAGCGCGACCGGCTGTTGCGCAACGCCCCCCATTATGTCGCGCCGCTGCCGACCACGGTGCCGATCTTCGATACCTTCTCCGGCCTTGCCAACGGCATCGTGCGCTTCCTCGGCCTCACCCGCCGCCCGAGCCGGCGCGGCGCGATCGCCATCAAGGCGGGTCTTGGCATCTACGATTTCCTGACGCGCAGGCGCGCGCTGATGCCGCGCCATCAGTTCCGCGGCCGCAAGGCGACGCTGGAGAAATGGCCTGCGCTCAATCCGGCGATCCGCAGCTCCGCGACCTATTACGATGCCTGGGTAAGCCATCCCGAACGCATCGGCATCGAGCTGCTGCGCGACGGCCTTTCCGCCGGAGCGAATGCAAGGGCCCTGAACTATGCGACGATCGAGCAGGCCGGCGCCGACGGCTTCCTGCTGCTCGACGGCATTGCCGGCGAGGCGCTGCCGGTCCGGCCGCGGCTGATCATCAACGCGACGGGCGGCTGGATCGACGTTGCGAACGCCACGCTGTTTCCAAGGGAGGCCCGGCCGGCGCGGCTGATGGGGGGCACGAAGGGCTCGCACCTCATCATCGACAATCCCGCGCTGCGCGACATGCTCGACGGGCACATGATCTATTACGAGAACGAGGACGGGCGCATCTGCATCCTGTTCCCCTATCTCGGCAAGGTGCTGGTCGGCTCCACGGACATCCGCGTGGACGACCCGGGCACGGTGCGCTGCGAGGCGGACGAGCGGGACTATATCCTGCAATCGCTCGCCTTCGTCCTGCCGGGTGCCGCCATCCGCCCGGAGGAGATCGTCTTCCAGTTTTCCGGCGTGCGCCCGCTGCCGGCCAGCGACGACAGCTTTACCGGCCGCATCCCGCGCGATCATTTCTGCACCGTGCTCGAAAGCCGGAGCGGCGTTCCGCCGGTGCTCTGCATGATCGGCGGGAAATGGACGACGTTCCGCTCCTTCGGCGAGCTGGCGGCAGACATGGTGCTGGAACGCCTCGGCCTGCCGCGTATCGTCGATACGGCGGATCGACCCTTCGGGGGAGGGCGCTCCTTTCCGAAGGACAGCGGCGCCTGGATCCGGGCGCTGTCGGCGTCGGCCGGCCTTCCTGCCGATCGGGCCGCGCTGCTGTTCGAGCGCTACGGCACGGACGCCGAAGGCGTCGCCCGCTTCATCGCGGCCGGCCCGGACCACGCCGTGCCCCATGCCGGCTACAGCGCGCGGGAAATCCTCCATCTCATCCGCACCGAGGCGGTCGAGCATCTGGACGACCTGCTCATGCGCCGCACGACGCTCGCCATGACCGGCGGGATCTGCCTTGCCATGGTCGATGCCGTCCTCGATCTGCTCGCCGCCGAAAAGGGCTGGCCGGCGCCGCGCAAGGCGGAGGAGCGCACCCGTTTTCTGACCCTCATGCACGAACGCCACGGCGTTTCGGAACAAGCCCTTTCCGCAAGGAACGAACGAAGGAGTGAATTATGCGAGACAACCGCAAGGTCCGGATGAACCGGCTGTTCGGCAACGGCCGTTGCCTGGACGTGGCGATCGATCACGGCGTGTGCAACGAGCCGTCCTTCCTCGACGGGCTGGAGGACATGCCCGCCGTCGTCAAGGCGCTGGTCGAGGCCAGGCCCGATGCGATCCAGATGAACTACGGTCAGGCCGACCTCCTGCAGGACCTGCCCGGCAAGGAGAAGCCCGCCCTCGTGATGCGCATCGACATGGGCAACCCCTACAACCGCATCCGCCACCGCGACATGTGGGCCGTCCTCCAGAACGTGGCCGAGCCGCTGATCGGCGCGCTGCAGATGGATGCGGCCTGCGTGGTGGTCAACCTCTTCATGCTGCCGGACGAGCCGGACCTCTTCCGCCAATGCGTGCAGAACATCGCCCGGGTGCGGGCGGACTGCGAGAAATACGGCATGCCGCTGATGATCGAGCCGCTCGTCATGCAGCCCGTCACGGAGCGCGGCGGCTACATGGTCGACGGCGACGCGGACAAGATCGTCACGCTGACGCGGCTCGCCCGCGAGATGGGTGCCGACATCGTCAAGGCCGATCCGACGACCGATCCGCAGGATTTCCACCGCGTCGTCGAGGCGGCGCGCTGCCCGGTGCTGGTGCGCGGCGGCGGCAAGGAGGATCTGCGTGCCGTCTTCGACAAGTCCGCCGCCTTGATGCGGCAGGGCGCAATGGGCATGGTCTACGGGCGCAACATCTACCAGCACGCCGATCCGAGCGCCGTGGTGCGCGGGCTGATGGCGATCGTGCACGAGGACGCGAGCGGCGAGGAGGCCTTCGCGCTCTATCGGCAGCGGTAGGGCGGCTTTCCGTCCGGACTGCGTGAAACAGGCGAACCTTGGGAGGGGTTCCAGATGCGGGATTATCTGTTGGGGCTCGACGCCGGCAACACCGTCATCAAGGCGGTGATCTTCGACCGTACGGGCCGGGAGCTTGCGCATGCGGGGGAGGAGGGGCTGAGCCGCATGCCGTGCCCCGGCCATGTCGAGCGCGATCTCGGCGAGCTGTGGGCCAATGCCAAGCGCGTCATCCGCGCCTGCCTCGACAAGGCGGGCATCGCGGCGGGCGACATCGCCGCGATCGGCTGCGCCGGCCATGGCAACGGCCTTTATGCGCTCGACAGGGACGGCGAGCCGCTGCTCGGCATCCAGTCCCTCGACACGCGCGCGACCGATCTCGTCGAGGCGTGGGCCGCCGAGGGCGTGGGCGACCGGACCTATCCCATCGGCCGCCAGCGCCCCTGGCCCTCCCAGACGCCGACGCTGCTCGCCTGGCTGAAGCGCCACCGGCCGGAGGTGTTCAAGCGCATCGGCACGGTGTTCTTCTCGAAAGACTTCGTCGTCAATCGGCTGACGGGCCAGCGCGCCAGCGAGGTGTCGGACATGTCCGGCGCCGGCCTGCTCGATCTCGCCGCCCGCCGCTACGACAGGACGCTGATGGAGGCCTATGGCCTCGGCGATTGCATGGATCTGCTGCCGCCGCTCATCGAAAGCGCCGACATCGCCGGGCGGGTGACGGAGGCGGTGGCGCGGGAGACCGGGCTTGCCGCCGGCACGCCGGTGGTCGGCGGCCTCTTCGACGTCGTCGCCTCGGCGCTCGGCTCCGGCGTCTCGCGCACCGGCAGCGCCTCGATCATCGCCGGCACCTGGAGCATCAACCAGGTGATCATCGACGGCCCCGATCTCGACGGCCCGGTCTTCATGTCCTCGACCTTCGACCGCACCCGTTACATGGCGATGGAAAACAGCGCCACGTCGGCCGCCAATCTCGAATGGCTGGTGCGGGAATTCTTCGACGGCGGCCATGCGGCGGATGTCTCGCCGTTCGACGCCTGCTGCGCGCTTGCCGCCGCCGTCGAGCCTGCCGGGGACGATCCGCTCTATCACCCCTATCTCTACGGCGCCCAGCAGGACGGCCATGCGCGCGCCGGCTTCTATGGCATTGCCGGCTGGCACACCAAGGGGCATCTGGTCCGCGCCCTGCTCGAGGGTGTCGCCTTCGGCCATCGCCAGCATGTCGAGACGATCCGCAAGGCCGGCGCCGCCTTCGAGGAGGCGGCCCTGTCCGGCGGCGGCGCGCGCAGCCGGCTCTGGCCGCAGATCTTCGCCGACGTTCTCGGCGTGCCGGTCTCCGTCGCGGTTTCGCGGGAGACGGGCGCGCTCGGCGCAGCGATCGCGGCCGGGACCGGCGTCGGCCTCTTCGCCGATTTCTCCGAAGGAGCGGATGCCATGGTGCGGGTCGACCGCCACTATCGGCCGAACGGCGCGCTCGCGGCGCACTACAGCCGCCGCTACGCGCTCTACCGGGAGATCACCGAGGCCATGACGCCGCTCTGGCGGCGCCTTTCGGCGGCGGAAAAGGCGGCGGAGGCCGTTTTGGAGCGGGCATAAGGCGCGGCGTTGGGCTAGGTTCGGATTCGACCCTGCCCAAGCCATTCGAGGAAGCCGCGACGTGAGCAAGCCGAACTATCGGGACATCGCCCGCCATGCCGGCGTGGGGACGGCCACGGTCGAACGGGTGCTGAACGGACGCGGCGGCGTGCGGCCGGAACTGGTCGCAAAGGTGGTGATCGCCGCGCGCAGCCTGAAATATCCGCGCACGCTGCCCGATACCCATCGCGGCCTGCTGCGCATCGAGGTGCTGATGGTGCGCCCCGAGACGACGTTCTACCGGCGGCTTTCCAAGGCCTTCGAGCGGATCACCGCGACGCTCGATCCGCTCGTCGTCGTTCACCGCAGCTTCGCCGAGGAGATGAAGCCGGAGGAGATCGCAAGACGCATCCTCTCCACCGAACCCCCCCGAGCCGGCCTGATCCTCGCGGTGCCCAACAGTCCGCTGATCAGCGCCGCGGTGGAGGAGGTGGTCGCGCGCGGCGTGCCGGTCGTCCACGTCGTCACCCGCGCCTCCAGGGGGGAGTTCGTCGGGATCGACAACTATGCCGCAGGCCGGACGGCGGCTTATTTCATCGCGCGCATGGCGCGGGCCGAAGGGCCGGCGGTCGCCCTCTGCCATCCCATCTACCAGGTGCATCGCGACCGTATCCGCGGCTTTTCCAACTATTTTCTCGACCATCCCGGCCCCATCGCCTTCGAATGGCTCGGCTTCAGCCGCGACGAGGAGCACTTCAGCGCGGAGACGCTCGCCATCGCGCTCGAGAAATACCCGAACCTCGTCGGCCTCTACAATGCGGGCGGCGCCAATTCGGCGCTGATCGGCGTGCTGCGGCGCCATCCGCGAGGGCGGGAGATCCTCTACGTCGGGCACGAGCTGACGGACTATACGAGGGTGGCCCTCAGCGAGGGGATCATGGACGTGGTGCTGGACCAGGCGCCGGAGGCGCAGGCCCAGCGTGCCCTCGATCTCGTCCTTCGCCGCGTCGGGCTCACGGAGATCGAGCCGGACCGCAATCCGATACGCTTCATCACCATCACCGCCGAGGGGCTTTGATCTGATTTGATCAAGGAAGCCTTCGGCGCGCGGCCTCGTACCTGATATTTTTCAAGTCAGGAGGAGAGCCGGCGTTCCGTGGGGAACGGCACGGGCAAGGCGCATCGCGCGCTCTCCTATCATCGTGACGGTCGGGTCGTGCGGGCAAAAGCCCGGAGGAGAGCGCAATGGACGATCTGAAATACGGGACGCGCAACAAGCGCGGCGACTGGACGCCGAACAAGCCGGTGGAAACCGCACCGTTGTTCGTCTTCCCGCCGAAGCTGATGGCGATCCTGAAATGGCTGCCGCATTATTTCTTCCCCTGGAACGCGATCTTCGCGGCCTCCGCCGTGGCTTACTGGGCCTGGGCGGTTCCGTCCGTCGAGACGATGCGGACGCTGGAGATCGGCTGGGCGCTCTGGCTCTATGCGGTGAACGCGGTCTGCGTCTTCCTCTTCTACGGCGCGTTCGAGCTTCATCTCTACGTGCTGAAGCGGCAGGAAAACCGCTTCAAGTACAACGGCAAGTTCCCGGCCGACCAGAAGAACAGCGTCTTCTGGTTCGACAGCCAGAACGTCGACAACATGCTG
The DNA here is from genome assembly GCF_046557955.1 of Shinella agrisoli. Taxonomy (NCBI): domain Bacteria; kingdom Pseudomonadati; phylum Pseudomonadota; class Alphaproteobacteria; order Hyphomicrobiales; family Rhizobiaceae; genus Shinella; species Shinella agrisoli. The sequence continues at coordinate 68,895 of NZ_JBJIEP010000016.1, forward strand.
CGCACGTTCCTGTCCGGCGTGACCATCTGGACCGGCATCGAGGTCGTCATGCTCTGGGCCTATGCCAACGGTTATGCGCCCTGGCTGAGCTTTGCGGAAAACCCGTGGACGCTGGCGCTCGTCGCCCTCGTCGTTCCCATCATCCACGAATTCCACTTCTTCTGCATCCACCGGCTCATCCACACGCCGTTCCTCTACAAGTGGGTGCATTCGGTTCACCACAATTCGGTGAACCCGTCGCCCTGGTCGTCGCTGTCGATGCATCCGGTCGAGCATTTCCTCTATCTCGGTACGGCCTTCTATCACCTTGTCCTGCCGTCCAACCCGATCCTCATGCTCTACCAGCTCCACTATGCGGGCTTCGGCGCGATTCCCGGCCATGTCGGCTTCGACAAGGTGGAGGTCGGCGAGGACAAGCTGGTCGATAGCCACGCCTATGCGCATTACCTGCACCACAAGTATTTCGAGGTGAACTACGGCGATGCCCTGATCCCGCTCGACAAGTGGTTCGGCACCTGGCACGACGGCTCCCCGGAGGGCGAGGCCCGCATGCAGGAGCGCTATCGCCGGCGCAAGGAAAAGCTCGCCGCCCGCAAGGCCCGCTCCGAAGTGAGGGGAGCGGCCGAATGACCTGGATTGCCGCCTGCAGGTTCGAAGAGATCGAGCAGGAGGGCGCCGTCCGCTTCGACCATGGGGGACGCACCTACGCGATCTACCGCGGGCCGGACGACAGCGTCTACTGCACCGCCGGCCTCTGCACCCACGAGGCGATCCATCTCGCCGATGGCCTCGTCATGGATTTCGAGGTGGAGTGTCCCAAGCATTCCGGTGCCTTCGACTATCGCACCGGCGAGGCCCTCCGGCTTCCCGCATGCGAGAACCTGAAGACCTATCCGGCCGAAGTAATCGACGGAGAAGTCCGCGTGGCCATCGGCTAGGCCGCGCACGATGGATCGGGCCCGTCGGGCCTCCGGAGTGCGATCGGGTGATCCGGCACCCATTGGGAGGATAATATGAAATCGGCGTATCTGGCGGCCATTCTGGCTGCCTCGATGGGCAGTGCTGCCCTGGCGGAGACGATCGGCGTCTCCATGCAGAGTTTCGACAACAACTTCCAGACCTTGCTGCGTGAAGGCATCGGCGCAAGGGCGTCCGAGGTGAACGGCGTCAACGTGCAGATCGAGGATGCGCAGACCGACATCTCCAAGCAGCTCAACCAGGTGAACAACTTCATTGCGGCCGGTGTCGACGCGATCATCATGACGCTGACGGATACGTCCGCGGCGCCCGGCATCAGCGAAGCGGCCGCGAAGGCCGGCATTCCGCTGGTCTACCTCAACCTCGAGCCGGAAAATCTCTACAAGCTGCCGGAGAAGCAGGCCTATGTGGGCTCGAAGGAAACGGATTCCGGGCAGTTGGGCGCGGAAGCTGCCTGTTCGCTCTTGAAGGAGAAAGGCAAGGCGAGCGATGCGCAGGTCTATATCCTGATGGGCGATCTCGCCCATCAGGCCTCGCGCGACCGCACCACCTCGTTCAAGGAAACCTTGGCGGCCGGCGATTGCAGGGGCGTGACGATCGCCGACGAGCAGTCCGGCGCCTGGGCGCGGACCAATGCGATGGACCTGACGACGAACTGGATCACCGCCGGCCAGCCGATCGACGTGGTCTTCGCCAACAATGACGAGATGGCGATCGGCGCCATCCAGGCGCTGAAGGCGGCGGGCGTGTCGATGGACGACGTGATCATCATCGGCATCGACGCCACGCAGGACGGCCTTGCTGCGATGGCGGCGGGCGATCTCGACGCGACCGTATTCCAGAATGCGAAGGGGCAGTCGGCGAGCGCGGTGGACGCCGCAGTGGCGCTCACGCGCGGCCAAGCCGTCGAACGGGAGGTCTGGGTGCCCTTCGAGCTCGTCACGCCGCAGAACATGGCCGACTACTCCCGCCGCAACTGATCCTCCCGGGCCGGCGCGCCCTCGTGCGTGCCGGCCGTCCTTTCCAAGGAGAGCCCATGAACGGGATCGTCATCATCGGTGCGGGAGAGGCCGGCACCCGTGCGGCCTTCGCGGTGCGCGAAGCGGGGTTTTCCGGACCTGTAACGCTGGTCGGCACGGAACCGCACCTGCCTTACGAGCGCCCGCCGCTCTCCAAGCCGCTGGACGGTGCCGTCCGGATGAAAGCGATCTGCACGGGCGAGGCGCTGGAGGCTGCCGGTATCGGCTATCTTCCGGGCGTCTCGGCATTGCAGGTCGACGCCGCCCGTCGCTTCATACTCCTCAGCGACGGGCGGACGCTCCCCTATGACAAACTGCTTCTTGCGACGGGCGCCCGGCCGCGACGCCTGGCTTGTCCCGGCGCCGAACGAGCCCTGGATTTGCGTACCTTTGCCGATGCGCAAGCGGTCTTTTCCCGCGCGGAGGCCGGCCGAAGGGCCGTGATCGTCGGCGGCGGGCTGATCGGCATGGAGCTTGCGGCGGTGCTGCGCGGCAAAGGCGTTGCCGTCAGCGTCGTCGAGGCGGCACGAAGGCCGCTCGGGCGAGCGGTTCCGCCGCGCCTTGCGGAGAAGCTGCATGCCCGGCATCTGCGGGAAGGCGTGCACTTCCACCTGGGGCAGGGCATCGCCGGGATCACACGGACGGCCACGAACGCAGTCTTGGGGAAAACGTCGCGATGATCGCAGGGGCGGGTTCGACGGCATCAGCGCGCACCACACGAACCGGCGCGCGCTGTGGGACGCGACCGGCGAAGCCTGAGGGCGCGGCGCCGGATGAACGGGCCGATCAGGCCGAAGCGGTCCCGTCGGCCGACGCCCGCTCGAGCGCCTTCAGCATCGTGCGTTCGGCGAGATTGAGGTAGGTCTCCATCTGTGCCGCCGCCTCGTGGGGCTTGTTCTCCTCCAGCAAGGTCACGATGGTGTCGTTCATGTCGACGAAGGGCGAATGCAGGTGCTCGGGGTCGTTCAGGAGCCCGAAGCAGAGGCGCAGCTCCGCCGAGATCCGCTCGTAGAATTCGTTGAGCCGCACGCTGTCGGAAAGGTCGATGACGGCGGCATGGAAGATCATGTTGGCGCTGCCGACGCCGACCCAGTCGCCTTTCTCACGCTGGCGCCGCGCCATCGCTACCGCCTCGCGCATCACCCGGATGGCCGGGTGCTGCTGCCACGCCTGGCGGAGGGCGCCGCATTCCAGCATGCGCCGCACGCGGTAGATGTCGATGATCGAGGCCATCGTGGGCACGGCGACGAAGACGCCGCGATTGGCCTCGTGGCGCAGCAGCCCGTCCTTGGTCAGCAGGCGGAAGGCCTCGCGCAGCGAATTGCGGGAGACGTCGAAGCGCTCGCTGAAGGCGGCCTCGGACAGGCGCTGGCCGGGGGCGAGTTCCCCCGAAATCAGCAGCGTGCGGATGTGCCGCGCCAGCCGGTCCGCAAGCGGCAGGCCATTTCCGTCGTCCGTCATTCCGTCCTCCCGGCCAGGCCCGTCCGTCGGGCATCCTTCGGCTGCCCTTAGCATGAATGCGGGGGCAATGGAGGTGAAAATTGCGGTCAATGCGGCGCTATGTGGTTGGTAAAAAGGCAGAAATAAGGAACGATATGGAAATATTGTTGAACAATATTGACATTTTTGTGTAGCAAGGCATCATTTAGCCATGCAGCACCCGCGAGGGGCGGGTGAATGAGAGCGGAGAAATCTCATGGAACAGCATGCAGCCATGCCTGCCGGCCCGAACGTGGTCGCGCAGGGTATCCATACCGTAAAGTCCCGTCGCTCGGCGCTCGTCGCCGCGATCTTCCTGATGGCGACCAGCGCCATCGGCCCCGGTTTCATCACCCAGACCGCGACCTTCACGACCAAGCTCGGCGCCGCCTTCGCCTTCGGCATCCTCGCCTCCATCCTCATCGACTTCGTGGTGCAGTTGAATATCTGGCGCATCGTCACGTTGACGCGCATGCGTGCGTCCGATGTCGCCAACGCAGCCATTCCGGGTTCCGGTTACCTGCTTGCCATTCTTGTGATCGTCGGCGGCCTATTCTTCAACATAGGCAATATCGGCGGCACGGGCCTCGGCCTCAATGCCATCTTTGGCCTCGACCCGAAGATCGGCGGGGCGATCAGCGCCGTCTTTTCGATCGGCATCTTTCTGTCGAAGCGCGCCGGTCTTGCCGTTGACCGCTTCATCATCTTCGCCGGCATCCTGATGATCGCGCTGACGTTCTACGTGGCGATCGTCTCAGGCCCGCCAGTCGGAGACGCCCTGTTCCAGACCGTTCTGCCCGACACTGTGGATTTCGCCACCATCACGACCATCGTCGGCGGCACGGTCGGTGGCTACATCACCTATTCCGGCGCACACCGCCTGCTCGATCGCGGCATGGTCGGCGAGGAGCATCTGCCGGCCGTCACCCGCGCTGCGCTGACCGGCATCGCCGTGACAGGGCTGATGCGTTATGTCCTCTTTCTCGCCATCCTCGGCGTCGTTGCGAGCGGTGTCGTCATCGATACGGCCAGCCAGGCGGCAAATCCGGCTGCACAGGCCTTCCAGACGGCAGCCGGCGACTTCGGCCTGCGTCTCTTCGGCATCATCTTCTGGGCCGCCGCCATCACGAGCGTCATCGGGGCGGCCTATACCTCGATTTCCTTCATTACGGTCTTCAAGCAGGACATCAGCGAGCATGCCCGAAATCTGGCCACGGTCGCCTTCATCGCCATCTCGCTGGCCGCCTATCTGCTGATCACCACGCCGCCGGCCGCCATGCTGGTCTTCGTCGGCGGCCTCAACGGCCTCATCCTGCCGATCGGCCTCAGCATCTTCCTCTATGCGGCTTGGAAGCGTGCCGACCTGATGGGCGGCTACCACTATCCGCGCTGGCTGCTTGCGCTCGGCGCCCTGACCTGCGCGCTCACATGGTATATGGGCTACAAGTCGGCCGGCGCGATCTTCGGCCTGCTCGGCTAGGAAGAGGGAGGAACGTATGGTTGCGATCGATCTCAACAGCGATCTCGGTGAAAGCTACGGTGCCTGGCGCATGGGCGACGATGCGGCGATGCTCGCCATCGTCTCCTCCGCCAACATCGCCTGCGGCTTCCATGCGGGCGACCCGGCCGGCATCTACCGCACGGTGAAGGCGGCGGCCGCGAACGGCGTCGTCGTCGGCGCCCATGTCTCCTATCCGGACCGTGTGGGCTTCGGCCGCCGCGACCTGGACGCCACCCCGGAAGAACTGATCGCCGACGTGATCTACCAGATCGGCGCGATCAAAGGCGTCGCCGCCGCCGCCGGCACGACGGTGCGCTACGTCAAGCCGCACGGCGCGCTCTACAACCGTATCGCCCATGACGCCAGGCAGGGCCAGGCGGTGATCGACGGCATCAAGGCCGTCGATCCTTCGCTGGTGCTGATGGGACTTGCCAATGCGCCGATCCTCGACCTTGCGCGCCGCGCCGGCCTTGCCGTCGTCGCGGAGGCCTTCGCCGACCGGGCGTACTCGCCGAAAGGCGAGCTCGTTTCGCGCCGCGAAGCCGGTTCCGTCCTGCACGACGAGGCGAAGATTGCCGACCGCATGGTGCAGCTTGCCCGCGAGGGCACGCTGGAGGCCATCGACGGCAGCACGATCCGCATCGAGGCGCAGTCGATCTGCGTGCACGGCGACAGCCCCGGCGCGGTTTCGATCGCGCAGGAGATCCGCCGCCGCTTCGAGGCGGAAGGCATCGCCATCCGCTCCTTCGCCGGCCAATCCTGAACCCCCGCGCGAGGCCCCGATGCGTTTCCTTCCCGTCAGCCTGACCACGATCCTCGTCGAGCTCGCCGATCTCGACGAGACGCTCGCCCTCTTCGCGTCGCTGCAGGCGGAGCCCGTCGACGGCATCGAGGAGATGGTGCCAGCCGCCCGCACGCTGATGATCCGCTTCCGCCCGGAAAAGGTGACGTCGGCGGAGCTCACGGCGCAGATCGCCACGCGCGACCTGTCGGCGAAGGTCGCGCCGTCGGAGCATCTGGTGGAAATCCCGGTGCGCTACGACGGGGAGGACCTTGCCGACGTCGCTGAACTGACCGGCCTCAGCGTCGAAGAGGTCGTCCGCCGCCACACGGAAAGCGAGTTCACCGTCGCTTTCTGCGGCTTCGCACCGGGCTTCGGCTATCTCGTCGGCGGCGATCCGGCGCTGCACGTGCCACGCCGCGAGAGCCCGCGCACCCGCATCCCCGCCGGTTCCGTGGCGCTCGCCGGCGCCTTCAGCGGCGTCTATCCGCAGGCAAGCCCCGGCGGCTGGCAGATCATCGGCACGACGCCGGTCAGGATGTGGGACATCGACCGCGATCCCGGCGCGCTCTTCCAGCCGGGCTATCGCGTCCGCTTCTTCGACATGGACAAGACCGGCAGGACCGTCAGCTTTCCCGAACCCGTCGCGCGCGCGGACCGCACCATTGCGGCCGATGCGCCGCACTTCAAGGTGCTGGCGTCGCCCGTGCCTGCCGTCTTCCAGGATCTCGGCCGCTTCGGCCAGACGGGGCAGGGGGTGTCCGCGTCCGGCGCGCTCGACCGCGGCGCCTTCAATGCCGCCAACCGCATCGTCGGCAATCCGGCCAATACGCCCTGCCTTGAACTCACGCTGGGTGGCTTTTCTTTCGAGAGCAATGTCCGTGCCGTGATCGGCCTTGCCGGCGCGCCCTGTCCCGTGACGGTGCGCGATGCCGCCGGGCGCAACCGGGAATTCGAGGTCTGGCGGCCGGTTTCGCTGGAGCCGGGCGACGTCGTGACGATCGGGCATCCGGAACGGGGCATGCGCTCCTATCTCGCCGTGCGCGGCGGCTTCGAGGTTGCGCCGGTCCTCGGCAGCGCGGCGACCGATACGCTGGCCGTCGTCGGCCCCGAACCGGTGACGGCCGGAACCGTGCTTGCGCTCAACGGCCGGAGGGACGGGCTTGCGAGCGTTTCCACCGACGAGATCGCCGCTTTCGAACCGCCGTCGAAGGACGATGTCGTGACGCTCGACGTGGTGCTCGGCCCGCGCACGGACTGGTTCACGCAGAAAGGCGTCGAGACGCTGACGGGTCAGCTCTGGCAGGTGACGCCGCAATCGAGCCGTGTCGGCATCCGCCTTGCCGGCGCGGTTCCGCTGGAGCGCAGGGACAGCGCCGAGCTGCCGAGCGAGGGCACCGCGACGGGCGCGATCCAGGTGCCGCACAGCGGCCAGCCGGTGCTCTTCCTCGCCGACCACCCGCTGACCGGCGGCTATCCCGTCATCGGCGCGGTCGCCGAGCACCATCTCGACCTCGCCGGCCAGATCCCCGTCAACGCAAGAATCCGTTTCCGCCCGATCGGCCCCTTCGCCGAGATCGCCGCGGCCCGATAGGAGCCATGCCATGAAGAAAGTGCTGATTGCCAATCGTGGCGAGATTGCCGTGCGCATCGTGCGCGCCTGCCGCGACTATGGCCTCCGGTCGGTCGCCGTCTATGCCGATCCGGATGCGGACGCGCTGTTCGTGCGCCTCGCCGACGAGGCCTACGGACTGGGGGGCGTGCGGCCGGCGGAAACCTATCTCGACATCGAAAAGCTGATCGCCGTCGCAAAGCGTTCCGGCGCGGACGCGGTGCATCCGGGTTACGGCTTCCTCTCCGAGCGGTCGGAGTTCGCAAGGGCCGTGCTGGACGCCGGCCTCGTCTGGATCGGCCCCGACCCGGAGGTGATCGAGGCGCTCGGCGACAAGGTGGAGGCACGGCGCATCGCGCAGGGCGTCGGCGCGCCGCTCGTCGCCGGCAGCGATGGTCCCGTTTCGTCGGCGTCGGAGGTCATCGCCTTTGCCGGGCAGCACGGCCTGCCGGTGGCCATCAAGGCGGCGCATGGCGGCGGCGGGCGCGGCCTCAAGGTGGCCTGGAGGATGGAGGAGGTCGCCGACCTCTACGAATCCGCCGTGCGCGAGGCGACGGCCGCCTTCGGCCGCGGCGAATGTTTCCTCGAACGCTTCCTCGACAGGCCGCGTCACATCGAGGCGCAGGTCATCGCGGACAAGCACGGCAACGTGCTCGTGCTCGGCACCCGCGACTGCTCGGCGCAGCGCCGCAACCAGAAGCTCATCGAGGAGGCGCCCGCGCCCTTCCTCTCGCAGGACCAGCGCGAGCGGATCCACGCCGCCGCCAGGGCGATCTGCGCCGCGGCCGGCTATTCCGGCGCCGGCACGGTGGAATTCCTGCTCGGCGTCGACGGCACGATCTCCTTCCTCGAGGTGAACACCCGCCTCCAGGTCGAGCATCCGGTCACGGAGGAGACCACCGGCGTCGACCTCGTCATCGAGCAGTTCCGCGTTGCCGAGGGCAAGCCGCTCCGCATCACCGAAACGCCCGAGCCGCGCGGCCATTCCATCGAGTTCCGCATCAACGCAGAGGATCCCGGCCGCGGCTTCCTGCCGACGCCGGGCACGATCACCGTCTTCGACCCGCCCTCCGGCCCCGGCGTGCGCCTCGACAGCGGCGTCGTCGGCGGTTCCGCCGTGCCGGGCGTCTTCGATTCCTTGATGGCCAAGCTCATCGTCACCGGCGCGACGCGCGAGGAGGCCCTCTGCCGCGCCCGCCGCGCGCTGCGCGAGTTCCGCATCGAGGGGGTGGCGACGGTCCTGCCGTTCCATCGCGCGGCGGTCGACACCGCGGACTTCATCGGAACCGACGGCTTCAAGGTGCATACGCGCTGGATCGAGACGGATTTCGCCGCCATGCCGGAGGCCGCGGCGCGGCCGGAGCCGGCCGACGATCCGTCGCTGGTCCGCACCCATCTCGAAATCGACGGCAGGCGCGTCGCGCTCGCGCTGCCAAGCCTGCTTCTCGCCGGCCTCGGCGCGGTCGGGCAGGGCGCGGCGATTGCCGGCGGCGCGCCGGGCAAGGCGGCCGAGGATGCCGTGGCAGCGCCGGTTTCCGGCACGCTGCAGGCCTTCAAGATCGCTGACGGCGCAAGTGTCGCCGAGGGCGAACTTGTGGCGGTGATGGAAGCGATGAAGATGGAAACGCAGGTCCTCGCTCCGAGGGCGGGCCGCCTGCGCCTGCGCGTGGCGGAAGGCGATTATGTCCTGGCGGGCGATGCGCTGATGGTGTTCGAGGACTGACAGGACGGCGCCGCCTATCCCAAATGGGACATTGACCCTTCGGGGCTGCGCTTGCCTTAATCCGCCCGGATCCATCGAGGGCGGAACATGGTACGCACGCTGACAAGCACACCCCGCGCGGACGGTTTCCGGGCGCCGGGCGAATTCGAGCCGAAGGCCGGCTGCTGGCTGATCTGGCCGGAGCGGCCGGACACCTGGCGGCTCGGCGCAAAGCCGGCGCAGAAGCTCTTCGCTGAGGTGGCGGCGGCGATTTCCGAAAGCGAGCCGGTCACCGTTGCCGTCTCGCGCCGGCAATGGCTGAACGCCCGCGCCATGCTGCCGGAGAGCGTGCGGCTCGTCGAGATGTCGACGGACGATTCCTGGCTGCGCGACAGCGGGCCGAACTTCGTCGTCAACGACAGCGGCGAGGTGCGCGGCGTCGACTGGACCTTCAACGCCTATGGCGGAAACGACGGCGGCCTTTATTCGCCCTGGAACCTCGACGACCTCGTCGCCCGCAAGGTGCTGGAGACCGAGCGCATGGACCGCTACCGCTCGACGCTGATCGCCGAGGGCGGCGGCCTGCAATGCGACGGCGAGGGCACGCTGATCACCACGGAACAATGCCTCCTGAACCGCAACCGCAACGGCCATCTCGGCAAGGCGGCGGTGGAGCAGCAGCTTTGCGACTACCTCGGGCTGGAGCATGTGATCTGGCTGCCGCGCGGCTTCCGCTTCGATGAGACGGACGGCCATGTCGACGACGTCTGCTGCTTCGTGCGGCCGGGCATGGTGGCGATGAGCTGGACGGAGGACCGCGACGACCCGCAATACGAGATCGTGCGCGAGGTGGAGGAGGTGCTGCGCTCGGCCCGCGATGCGCGCGGCCGGTCGCTGGAGGTGCACCGCATCACCCATCCCCGCCCGATCGAGATGACGGCGGAGGAGGCGGCGGGCGTCGACCGGGTCGATTCGACCTGGTCGCGGCCGGCCGGCAACCGCATCGCCGCCACCTATATCAACTACTATCCCGGCAATTCCGTCGTCGTCGTGCCGCAGTTCGACGACGAGAAGCTGGACCGCGCCGCCAAGGCCAAGCTTGCGGAGCTTTTCCCGGAGCACCGCATCGTCGGCATCGGGAACTCCCGCGAGATATTGCTCGGCGGCGGCAATGTCGCCTGCATCACGCTGCCGGTCTATGCCGGCCGGACGAAAGCCTGAGGAGAGGAAAGATCATGCGTGCTTCGCTCGTTTCGGTCCTTGCCCTGCTTGCCGCCGTGGGCGGTGCGCGGGCGCAGGAGGAAAAGGTCGTCAACGTCTACAACTGGTCGGATTACATCGCGCCGGATACTGCGGAAAAGTTCGAGAAGGAGACCGGCATCCGCGTCGTCTACGACGTCTATGACGGCAACGAGGTGCTGGAGACGAAGATGCTGACCGGCGGCTCGGGCTACGACGTCGTCTATCCCTCCGCCTTTCCGTTCCTGAAAAACCAGGTGAAGGCAGGCGCCTACAGGCCGCTCGACAGGGCGAGGCTCGGCAATATCGGCAAACTCGATCCGCAGGCGTTTTCGCTGATCGCCGGCGCCGATCCGGACAATGTCCATGCCGTGCCCTACATGGCCGTCACGGACGGCATCGGCTACAACATCGCGGCGGTGAAGCAGCGCATGGCCGATGCGCCGGTCGATTCCTTCGCCATGGTCTTCGATCCCGCCGTGGTGGAGAAATTCGCCGATTGCGGCGTCGCCATGATCGACGCGCCGGCCGAGATCATCCCGATGGCGATGAACTATCTCGGCATCGACCCGCATTCCACCAGCCCGGACGACATCGCCCGGGTCGAGGAACTGCTGCTGAAGGTGCGCCCGCACATCCGCTACTTCCATTCCTCGCGCTATATCAACGATCTGGCCAACGGCGACATCTGCGTCGTGCTCGGCTGGTCGGGCGATATCCTTCAGGCGAAGGCCCGGGCGGCCGAAAGCGAGAAGAAGCTGGACATCGCCTATTCCATCCCGAAGGAGGGCACGCTGATCAACTTCGACACGATGGCCGTGCCGAAGGATGCGCCGCATCCGGAAAACGCGCTCGCCTGGATCGACTTCAACATGCGACCGGAGATCGCCGCGGCCAATTCGAGCTACGTGTCCTACGCCAATCCGATCCCGGAATCGCTGCCGCTGATGGACCAGGCGGTCGCGAAGGACCCCGGCGTCTTCCCGCCCGATGAGGTGAAGGCCAAGCTCTTCGTGGTGGTTACGAGCGATGCGAAGCTGCTGCGCCTGCAGAACCGGATGTGGACGCGGATCGTCTCAGGCCAGTGAGGGGCAGGAGAGGCCGCCGTCCCGCGCGGCGGCCATCAGCTCGACCTGGGAGTGGACGCCGAGCTTGCGGTAGACGGTCTTGATGTGGTTGCGCACGGTGCCGGGGGAGATGGCAAGCGCACGCGAGATGGTCTTGGCGCAGCCGCCCTCGATGAGGAGGACGGGATCTGGCGCTCGCGCTGGCTGAGCTGCGAGAGGGACAGCCGGCTTTCGCCCTCGGGACGCCATTGCCGCCAGAGCCGTTCGAGCACGAGGCGGGTGGCATCCGCCGTCGCCTCGGCGAGCGCCACGTCCTCCGCGCAGAAGGGGCGGGCGCCGCGGCGGCGCAGATAGGTGACGAAGCCGGCGGCGGTGCGGTCGAAATTGAAGACGCCGGTGATCTCGTCGAAGCTGCCGGAGGGTTCGTAGAAATCGCGGTAGTAGGCGCTGGTGTGGAAGTCGCCCCTGTCGAGCGCGGAGAGCGGCAGCAGGAAATCCTGCCGGGTGCCGGCGAACAGGCGGAAGAACGGATCCTGCCGGTACTTGCGGGTATCGTAGTTGCGGTTCCAGTGGTCGGGATCGCGCTCGTATATGGTGATGGAGGCGCTGTCGCGCAGGTAGAGGCCGATATAGACTTGGTCGGAGGCGATGAGGTCGCGCGCCCCGGCCGTGAAATGGGCTGAAATCTCATGCGGAAGCGTGGCACTCACCGCAGCGGTGATGCCGCTGCTCCAGCGCTGGAGCTGCTCGAAGGTGAGGTTCGGTCGCATGGCGACAGGATAGACCGGGCGGCTGGGAATTCAAGCCGGCCTGTGCCGGGGGAACGGGAACAAGGAGCCTTGAGAATGCGCAATGTCACGGTCGCCGCCACGCAGATGGCCTGCACCTGGGACGAGAAGGCCAATATCGGGCGGGCCGAGCGGCTTGTCCGCCAGGCGAAGGAGAAGGGGGCGGGCCTGGTGCTGATCCAGGAGCTCTTCGCCACGCCCTATTTCTGCCAGGACCAGATCCACGACTTCTTCGCGCTCGCCCGGCCCTTTGAGGGCAACACGCTGATCGCGCATTTTGCCGGGCTCGCGGCCGAGCTCGGCGTCGTGCTGCCGATCAGCTATTTCGAGCGGGCCGGCCAGTCCTATTTCAACAGCCTCGCGGTGATCGACGCCGACGGGCGGGTGCTCGGCAACTACCGCAAGAGCCACCTGCCGGACGGGCCGGGCTATACGGAGAAGTTCTACTTCTCGCCGGGCGATACGGGCTTCAAGGTGTGGGAGACGCGTGCCGGCCGCATCGGCGTCGGCATCTGCTGGGACCAGTGGTTCCCGGAAGCCGCGCGCTCCATGGCGCTCCAGGGTGCCGAGATCCTGCTCTATCCCACCGCCATCGGCTCCGAGCCGCATGATCCGGACCTCGATTCCAGCGGCCACTGGCAGCGCGTGATGCAGGGCCATGCCGGTGCCAACCTGATGCCGGTCGTCGCCTCCAACCGCATCGGCACGGAGGAAGGGCGGAACGGCACGCGCATCACCTTCTACGGCTCGTCCTTCATCGCCGATTCCACCGGCGCCAAGGTGGCGGAGGCCGACCGGACGACCGAAACCGTGCTGACGGCCACCTTCGACCTCGACGCCATCGCCCACCAGCGCCGTTCCTGGGGCGTCTTCCGCGACCGCCGCCCGGACCTCTACGGCCATCTCGCGACGCTGGACGGGTCGTAACCTGTCCCAGAGGAAATCCGGTTCATCGGATTTCCTCTGGTCTCGATCTCGTCTCTCCGTGGGATTTCTGACCCGTTTCCACTGCGCCAGCCTCGAGCCGAGGGAATATTGCGGGGCTGGGTCCAGTGGCCGAAGGAAAGGAAACCGATTTTCTTCATGATGTCTGCCTTGACGCCGTGCGTCCGTTGCAAGGGAATGTTGCCCGCAACATGGGCAATCGCGCCGGACTTGAAAAGGCCGCCTGCAAGAACGCTGCGTTCACCGATTGCGCTTGAAATTGTGGAAGGAGGGCGCAGGGCGCCCCGCCGGTTCTCCCCGGTGTCACGGCGTCGGCGTCTGACGACGGCGAAACCGCCTCGAAAACTCTTGCGGCCTGTCCGTGCGCCATGTCATCCCGGCAGCGCGTTGCGGGCGGCGATCGAGCCCTGCCGCAGGCATATGGGCCGAAGACCTCCCGGTTCCGCAGGCCGCGGACCGGCCGCGTGCCGCTTCGCCACAGGCACGGGGCATGGGGGGGAACCCTGCCGGTGTGCCGGAAGGGGAGGGGGCGTTGATGCCGCGGCGGCGATGGGCATGAGCCTTGTATTTCCGGCGGCAGCCGTAAGGGAAACATCAAGCTTTTCCCCGCAGACTGGCTTTGTGCCGGCATAGCGCGTTGGGGACCGGGATTCCGGCCGGTCGCGTGACGCCCGTGCATCGCGCTTCCGGCAAACGGCCCATCCCCCGGGCTTGCCCGTATGGCGGCGCAGCGCCTTGCCGGGCGTGGTTTTCGCGCTCCTGCGCGGCGAAAGCGGACGTTCTCTCCATAAAGAGCAGAACATCCGATAAGGCAATCTTATCGGTCGTTTCATGCCGTGGACAGGCCGTGCGGTTGGTGCGGAAAAGCATGGATAAAACCGCACATCTGCTATAGGCTGGCCGCCATGGATTCGCACGCCCTGGCCCCTTCATCCTCCCCCGTGCTCCCCGCCGCCCTGCCCGGCTGGGCCGTGCCGCGCGGCGGTGCGGCGGATGCGGCCGATGCGGCGTTCGCCGCCGGCATCGCCTTGAAATCGCTCGACGATCTCGTTCGCGCCGCGCCGGTCTGGGCCGGCTGCTGGCGCGCGCGCCAGGCCCTCAAATGCGCCGCCGTTGCGGTCCGGCTGCTGGGGCGCAGCGAGGACGAGGCGGCGCTGCGGGATGCGCTTTTGCTGACCGCGCCGGGCGACGATCCGGGACTGGCCGGAAAGGTGTTTTTGGCCACCAAAAGGCTTTCCACCCGAAAACCCGCCTTTTCCTCGAAAGCGGTGGCGGAGCTTGCCGACCTGTTGGGGCTTGTCTGGGACGATCGGCTCACCGCGGCGGTCGACCATGCCGACGATGCGCTGCAATCCGGCCGTCCCGCGCCGTTCGCCGCGGCGGACCTAGTCACGGCCGTCCATGCGGTACGGCCGGATGCCGAACCGCTTGCCTGGATGCTGGCCGACCTGCTGATCGCCGCGCTGCTGAAATGGGATTGTGCCGTGCCGCTGCTGATGGCCGAGCGCTATGGCTCGGCCTTCAAGACGTTGGGGGGCAGGGGCCGTGTGCGCCCGGGCGAGCCGGCCTTTGCCCGGGCCGTCTGCCTTGCCCTCTAGTCGAGGCAACGGGCGCGGCCCTGCGCACCGCCGGTGAGATCGCCCGCCGTGCTGAAACGCTGGGTACCGCGGCGCCAAAGGTCCGGACGAAGGGCGCCGGGGCGGTCATCCAAGCGCTGCTCAATGAAGACGCCTTGGCAGCCTCGGCGCCCGGCAGCAATCTCTCGCGCTGGGCAGCGACCCGGCTGTTCGACCGGCTGGAGCAGTTTGGTGCGGTGCGTGAACTGTCTGGCCGAAGCTCGTTCCGAATCTATGGGCTGTGACGATGGGTAAGCCGGACACTGCCAGCACGCGGCGAGGCCGCAGATCGACATCGGAGGACGAAGTCCTCCTGGATCGGGAACTGGCGGATTTGCCGCCGGAGCTGCGCTGGCGGGAATGGATGCTGCGCGTCGAGGCGGTGATCTTTGCCGCGGCCGAGCCGGTCAGTCGCGAGACGCTGGCGCGTGTCGTCGGCAAGGACTGCAGCATCGACCTGCTAATCGACGACCTGCGGGAAGAACTCCGTGACCGGCCCTATGAGATCGTCTTTGTCGCCGGCGGCTGGCAGCACCGAACGCGTTCGCGTTTCGCCGTTTCGATTAGGGCGTCTCAGGCGGTGACGCGGAGTGCGGCGCCGGCGCTATCCGACTTCGAGGCCATGGTGCTGATGGCGATCGCGTATTTCCAGCCGATCGCCCGCGGCGATCTGTCGAAGATTTTTGGCAAGGAGGTCAGCCGCGACACGATAGCCAGCCTGCGCAACGCCAACTTCCTCGCTTCCGGCCCGCGCAGCCCGACCCCCGGCGCGCCCTACACCTATGTCACGACGAAACAGTTCCTCACCGCCTTCGGCATGCAGACGCTGCGCGATCTGCCAGATATCGAGGCGCTCGAGGATGCCGGGTTGCTCAGCCGGGAAAGGCATGCAGGAAGAATCCGTCGGGGCGGCCGAGGGCGAGGAGGATAGTTGATGACTGGGGTAACGGGAGCCCGTAGACGCCTGTCAATTAGATCAGCCCGCCGATATTCTGACGAAGCAGTGCCGGAAAAGTCTTCAGGCCACTTTGTTGAAGTCCATCGATAAACGTGTCGACCGAGGGCATCGTCTTTCGGAGATTGTGCCGGGCTCGTTTGACGCTGGAGATCAGCGCATTGGGAAACGCCGCATGGAGGTCGGTGAGGAAATCATCCGGAGATTGGCTTGTTACGCCATGAGAGGCTAGATCCTTCGCCGGAAAGTCCTTGAGGTTCCAAGTGACGATATACGCGGCTTTGCCGGCGATGGCGGCGGCCAAGACATGCCGATCGTCAGGGTCGGGCAGGTGGAGCTCCGGAATGAGGTGGCGGTAGTTGGTGACGTCCGCGTCCGGCAAGACTGCCTTCATCCTGTGGCGTGTTGCGATCAGGCGTTCGATGGGCAACGCCGGCGTGTTGGCTGCGAGATTGCGGATCCACTCATCATGAATCTTGTCCGTCCAGCGTGCTTCGACGAGACCGTCGAAGGCGCACTGGATCAGGACGTTGCGCAGGTGAAATGGGTAGAGGACGCAGGCATCATAGACCGCGACGGGCGGGTTAGAGGCCATGGGTTTGAATGAGGTCCTCTGTGTCGTCCGCAAGCGCATCCATCGCGGCCTGACGGGTGTCGAGCTTGGATTTCAGTGCGAGCACGTCTTTCAGGAGGGCGCGACGATGCTTGCCCACATAACGGAAGGGCAAATCGCCCCGATCCATGCGCAAGACGACGAGAGGACGGGAGATGCCAAGAACGACGGATGCTTCGGTTGGGCTGAGTTCCTGGTCCTCAGCCAGCACCGCGACGCGCTCGCCACGCAACATATGCGCCAAAAGCGCTTCAACTGCCGCGGCGGCCGAGGGCGGTATCGAGAGTGTCTGCTCCTTGCCACCTGCATGACGAACATGGAGTTCCAGCCGGTCGCCCGCGGCCAGTTTCGGTAACGGCGTGGCTGCTTTGCGGTCGCGATCCGACAATCCGGCGAAATGAACGATCTGGCTGGCCATGGTAATGTCTCCTTGATCGCAATATAGTGCACACGATCTTTAACTGCAATAACTGAAACATCGCGGGGTTGATTGCACCGGCCGCGATGCTAGTCAACAAGATCGTCATTGACGTTTGTGGCCGGGCGGCTTGTGGCACTCATGTGATCGCGCCCTCCATGGCCACTCCTCTGGCGGGAAACCACCAAAGACACCTGGCTTCGCAACCTAATCAATCTCCGGGCGGTTCACTCTCTCTCATAGGCAAAAAAAATAGGAGCCTAGCAGCCCCACTATTTGCTCCAATGTCCGAGAACCCAATCCCAAGCGCCGCGCTTATAGTCGTAGCGCCAATGGGCCTTGATCCATTTAGTCGCCCCGAGAGGTCGAAGGGTCTGCATATTCTGCATCCGGTCCAGCGGCTTAATAGGCTTCAGGGGACGGATCGGCTTGATCTTTTTCATGGTCGACCTCACCCCAAAACTCGTATGCCTGCGCGCACGCTCCCGGTGTATCCACCGAGATCAACCGCAACATGCCACCGGCCGGAACGCGCCACGCCCACCTTCGCACGCAACTGCTCGACTGTGTCGGCGTAGGCGGCAACGCGTTCTCGCCAGAACGAGGGGCGTCCGTCTCTAATTTCCATGGTTCCCAACCCTCTTCGAGACCAGATGGTCAATGCGGCGCGCTAAATTTTGCTGCACTGGCCGCCAGCGTTTGTATAATGGCACTTAACGCAAGAGGCGGTTTGAAGATAGGCGCGCGTCACCCGATCGCGCACGGCAGCACTGGGCGGTCAGGGTTCGATGTTGATCACCGCGGTAGTTTTCTAACCTCTTGATATTGAAGGAAACGTCGGGCTTTTCCGCCATGGCTTACGGATCGAATCCCATCAAGAGCTTTTAGTGAACTTGTCACGCGGAGTTCTGTGCATGAGCCGAAAAAATGCATTTCATCCCCGCTCACCGCGCAGATCTTCCTCGATTCTTGACACATTCTGCATCATTTTCTCGTTGCCGAACGCCAGGCAATGGAACAGCACCTCGTTGAACATGATCTCCAGCGCGCGCGTCATCACCGCGTCCGCGCCGAACAAGTTGATTCCCGGCGGGGTGATGATCGGGATGTCGGCGATGGCCTCCATCGGCGATGCGGAGACGCCGAGGACGGCGGCGAGCGTCGCGCCTCGCGCCTTGGCGATCTGGGCGGCGTGCAGCGTCGGCCGCGTCCGGCCGGAATAGGAGATGGCGATCGCGAGATCGCCCGGCTCCATCAGCGATGCGCCGGCGATCTGGTTGTGATGGTCCTCCGAGAAGCTGATGCGGATCCCAAGGCGCATCAGGCGCTGGTGAAGATCCAGCGCCACGACCGCCGAGGCGCCGACGCCGAAGACCTGCACGCTCCGGGCATCGCGGATGGCATTGACGAGCCGGTCGAGCTCCGTCGAATGGGACAGGAGATCGGCGAAGCGCAGGGCCCGGACGGAAGCGCTGTGGAACACCTTGTAGGCGATTTCCGCGAAGCTGTCGGAATGGGCGATGGCGTCCGACACCACGTTCGCCGAGACCGGACCCTGCATGCTGCGGCTTTCCTGAAGCAGCGCTCGGCGCAGCTCCTTCAGGCCGTTGTATCCAAGGCGCTTGCAGAGGCGGTCGACGGTCGAACGGCTCGTTCCCGTCCGCTCGGCGATCGCCGAGGACGGCAGGCCCGCGACGTCATATTCGGCGATGCTGAGCAGGAGCTCGATCACGCGCTTTTCAGCTGCGGAAAACGCCATGCGCGAGACGCGGTGGAGCAGAGAATCCCCTGTGGACGTCATTTTACCCCCTGTTTTGAAGCAATTTGCTTCATAAATTGCACAAAAAAACATTTTGCGAAACATAAATTGTCATGTAGGCAAAAGACGGAGGGCGGCTCGGGAGTGACGCCGTCGCAACGGAGGACATCATGAATTTCATCAGGAAATCCGCATATATCGCCGCATTGTCTGCTGCGACGGTCCTGTCGGCATCGTCCATGGCCGCCGCCGTCGAGCTGACCTTCTGGCACCACACCTATCCGCCGGCCCGCGAATTCATCGAGAAGAAGGCCGCCGAGTTCACCGCGCAGCATCCCGACGTCACGATCAAGCTGCACGACGACCCGCACGGCGACTACGAGGTCAAGCTGCTGGCCGCGATCGCGGCCGGCAATGCGCCGGACATCGTCAACGTGCTGGACTACCTGTTCCCGCAATATGCCGGCCGCGGCATCCTTGCCGAAGTCGACAACGCCGCTTTCGGCGTGAAGGACGCCGCCGCGTTCGAGGCGCTCTATCAGCCCCAGGCCCTCTCCGGCCTGACGATCAATGGCAAGGTCTACGGCGTCCCGGAAGAGTTCAACACCCTGGCGCTCTTCATCAACAAGGCGCATTTCAAGGAAATCGGCCTTGATGGGGAAGACGAGGCGAACTGGCCGAAAACCTGGAACGACCTGCTCGACGTCTCGGCGAAGCTGACGAAGGAAGACGGCTCGCGCCTCGGCTTCAACTGGGTCTGGAACCTCGATCCCTACTGGTACGCCCAGCAATACTGGCCGATCCTCCAGCAATATGGCTGCGATGTCGTCGATGGGAACGGCAAGGCGACGATCAATTCGGATGCCTGCGTCAAGGCCTTCACCGAAACGTGGCAGGCACTGATCGACAAGAAGATCGGCGGGCCGACCATGGCGACCGTCAATCCGGTCAACGCGCTGCAGGACTTCAGCGAAGGCCGCCAGTCCATGGCGATCGCCGGCATCTGGGCGCCGCCGCTGTTCTCCGACGAGGTCAAGGAGCAATATGTCGTCGTCCCGCTTCCGCAGCTCGACGCCGCCAATCCGAAGACGCTCCTGAACTCCTATGCGCTGGCCGTCACGGAAGGTTCGAAGCACAAGAAGGAAGCCTTCGAGTTCCTCAACTTCCTGACCTCCGACAGCGCGGGCTACCTCGCCGCCACGGGCTATGTCACGGGCCGCAAGGGCTGGGCCGAGAGCGAGACGGCGAAGAGCACCCGCGGCGCGGCGATCTTCGCCGAAGGCCAGAAGCACGGTTCCTTCGTCTGGCGCTCCGAGACCTGGACGCAGGAAGGCAACGCGATCAAGGCCGCCATCGAGCAGTTCGCCCAGGGCGTCCCGGTGAAGGATGCGCTCGACCAGGCCGCCCAGGACATCGACAGCGTCCGGCAGAAGTAAGGCCCGCAGCAATGAAGATCGGACAGAGCCGTTTCCGGCAGAGCAACGTGACCGTCTGGGGCATCGTCTTCGCGCTGCCCGCCCTCGGCTACATCCTGCTGTTCCAGCTCTATCCGATCCTCTTTTCCTTCTACATCAGTCTCCACGACTACGATCTCCTGTCGGACCCGGTCTATGTCGGCTTCAAGCACTTTGCCGCGCTGCCGCATGACCGGGCCTTCATGAGCTCGCTCTGGATCACCATCGCCTATGTCGCCTACACGGTCGTGCCGGTTCTGGGATTGTCGTTCGTGATGGCCTGGGCGCTGACGCAAGTGCGGACGTCCCGCGGGCTGTGGCGCACGCTTCTCTTCATCCCCTCGGTCATGCCGATCGTCTCGGTCGCGCTCGTCTGGAAGCTGATCTTCAACTTCAACGGACCGATGAACGACGCGGTCACCAGCCTCGGCGGCAGCCCGATCCCCTGGCTCAACAACAGCACCTACGCGCCGATCGCTCTCGTCATCATGAGCTGGTGGCACGCGACGAGCTATTACATGATCATCTTCCTTGCCGGCTTCCTGGCGATCCCGCGCGACTATTACGAGGCGGCGTCCCTCGATGGCGCGCGCGGCCTCCAGATCCTGCGTTACATCACGCTTCCCGCTATGAAGCCGACCATCGCGCTCGCGGTCGTGCTGTCCACGGTCAACGGTCTGAAGACCTTTGCCTTCCAGCAGATCGTCACCGACGGCGGGCCGGCGAATTCCACGCAGATCATGACCCTTCTGATCTACAAGACGTCGTTCAGCTATCTCGACATGGGCCGTGCCAGCGCCTATTCGGTCGTGCTCTTCGGCGGCATCCTCCTCGTCAGCCTCGTGCAGATCTGGCTTCTGAGGGACCGCAATGCCTAGCTCCGCCTTCCAGCGCTACAGCGCAGTCGCCATCCTCCTGCTGGGCGCCGTGCTCACGCTCTATCCCGTCGTCTGGATGGTGTCCGCCTCGCTCAAGGAGAGCCGGGAGATCTTCAGCACCGCGCTTTTCTCGATCGGATCGGCCGGCTTGAAGAACTATGTCTCGGCCTTCTCGCAGCGCCCGTTCTTCCTCTATCTCCTCAACTCGCTTCTCGCCTCGGGCATCTCCGTGATCCTGACGGTGCTCCTGAGCGCGCTTGCGGGCTACAGCTTCGCCAAGTTCCGTCACGGCCTCGCCCCCGTCTTCTGGATGGTCGTGCTGGTTTCCGTGATGATCCCGCTCGAAGCCATCGTCATTCCGCTGTTCCTGGAAGTGCACGCCTTCGGCTGGACCAACACCTATGCCGGCCTGATCCTCCCCACGGCCTTCAACGTGGTCGGCATCTTCATCTTCCGCCAGGCGATGGTGTCGATCCCCGACGCCTATATCGAGGCGGCGCGGATCGACGGCGCGAGCGAGCCGCGCATTCTCTTCTCGATCATCCTGCCGATGGTGCTGCCGACGGCCGGCGTGGTCGCGATCCTGACGTTCAATCTCACCTGGAACAGCTATCTCTGGCCGCTGATCGTCGCTTCCGACGACGCGCTGCGCACGCTGCCGCTCGGCATGGCTGCGTTCCAGGCCGGCTTCAACACGCAGTACGGCGAGGTCATGGCGTTTTCCGTGTTCGGCGCTCTGCCCACCGCGATCTTCTTCCTCTGCCTCCAGCGGTATTTCGTCGAAGGCGCCGTCGCATCGGGTGTCAAATGAGATATGCGGTCGATCTCGGCGGCACCCATGTGCGTGTGGCGGCCGCGCAGTCCGGCTGCGAATGGCGCCACCAGCACCGCTCGCGCCGCGTGCCTGGAATGACGCCGGCCGACTTCGTCGCCCTGCTGTCCGACCTCATCCGCGAATGGGACACCGGCCTGCCGCAGTCGATCGGCGTCTCGGTCGCCGCGGTGGTCGATGACGAGGGCTATCTCCTCGCCTCGGAAAACCTCGGCTGGAAGGACGTGCCGCTGCGCCAGATTCTGGCGGATGCCTTCTCCTGTCCCGTTCTCGTGGAGACCGACGTCTTCTGCGGCGCGGCCTATGAAGCGCGGCTCGGCGCAGCGGCCTGCGCGGTCTCCGCGCTCTATCTCGGCATCGGCACGGGCATCGGGCATGCCCTGATCCTCGACGGCCGGGTGTGGCGCGGCGCGCGGCGCGGCGCGAACGCCTTCGGCCATACGATTGTCGACCCGTGCGGGGCGCGCTGCTATTGCGGCCATCGCGGATGCCTGTGCACCGAGGCCTCCGGCCTGGCGCAGGCGGACAAGGCGGCCAGCGACGCACCCCTGCAGAGCCTTGCGCTGGCGATCGGCAATGCCGTCACGCTTGTCGAGCCGGAATGCATCGTCCTCGCCGGCGGCGCCCTGAACCAGGCGTGGTTCGATCTCGACCGGCTCGCCGCGCTCATCCCGGCCTTCACCTATCCCGCCGCCAGCCAGCCCCGCCTGATCCGCAGCCATGCGGCAGACCCGAATCTCTGCGGCGCCCTTTTACTATCGATGGAGCAGTCATGATCAGAGAAAGCGCAACCTACTGGATCAACAAGGCCTATCGCGAGGGCTGGGCCGTGGGCATGTTCAACGCCCACCACCTGGAGGCCGTGCAGGCGATCTCCGACGCCGCCGAGAAGGCGAGGGCGCCGCTGATGCTCAGCACCACGATGGGCGGCCTCAAGCATGTCGGCCTCGACTATTTCATGGGCATGGCCGAAGCCGCGCGGGGGCGCACCTCCGTGCCGCTCATCCTCCATCTCGACCACGGCGCCGACTACGAGACCGTGCGCATGTGCATCGAGGCGGGCTTCGATTCCCTCATGATCGACGCTTCGAGCGCGTCCTACGACGAAAATGTCGATCTCGTGCGCAAGGTTGTCGCGCTGGCGCGCCGCCACGGCGTCGGCGTCGAGGCCCAGATCGGCGAAACGCTGGCCGAGGAGGGCGACGAGGTCATCGAGCGCAAGACGACGGTCGAGGAGGCGGTCGCCTTCGTTCGCGACACCGGCGTCGACTATCTCGCCGTCTCGATCGGCAATACGCCCGGCGTTCTCGGCGACGGCGCGCCGATCGACGTGCCGCTGGTCGAGCAGCTTTCCGCCGCGCTGAAGATGCCGCTGGTGCTGCATGGCGGGACGAGCGTTCCGGCCGAAACGGTTGCCGCGGTGATCAAGGCGGGCATCGCCAAGATCAACATCGACGCGGCCGTCAAGGGCGGCTTCCGCGAAGCGCTGATCAAGGCCTACAGCGTTGCCGATCCGGTCGTCGATACGCGCGAGCCGCTCGCCGAGGCGCGCAGGCTCGCCGAGATCGCAGTCGACCGCCGTCTGCGCATGTTCGGCGCCGACGGCCGGGCGGAGTAACGGACGATGCCGGCGGCGCCTGCTTCCAAAGTCATCCTGCTGGTAGGTCTGCCCGGCGTCGGAAAGACGACGCTGGCCAATGCGCTGGCCCGGCGTATCGGCGGGGAGATCCTCAGCCGCGACAGCATCCGGGACGCGATTTTCCCGGATGTCTATCTCGACTATTCCCCCGAACAGAACCATGTCGGGACGGACACGCTGCTTTCCGTCCTGCAATATATCCTGCACCGTCACGACGGGGCACGCCTCATCATCGACGGCAAGCCGTTCTCGCGCGCGCACGAGGTTCGCAGCATCGTCACGCTCGCCGAACGCCATCACGCGCACGTCTACGTGGTGCATTGCGACGCGCCGCTCGACGTCGTCAGCGAGCGGCTGAAGAACGGCCTGTCGGACGCCGCGAACCTCAGGGCCCAGCGCACCCCGGAAAAGGCCGCGCGCATCCACGACGAGTTCGAGCCGCTGGCTATCCCTCACCTCAAGGTCGACATGACCGGCCCGCTCGACGGCATCGTCGAAGAGATCGTCGGCTATATGGCGGAGGGACGTCAGAGCGACACCGCGCCCCTCAAGAAGGAAAGTGGAGCCTGATGGCCAGCGTAACCCTCTCCGACGTCCGAAAGCGGTTCGGCGACCTCGAAACCATCCACGGCGTTTCGATCGACATCGCCGACGGCGAATTCGTGACCCTCGTCGGCCCGTCCGGATGCGGCAAGTCCACGCTGCTCCGCATGATCGCGGGCCTGGAGCCGGTGACGAGCGGTTCCGTCTCGATCGGCGGCAAGGTCGTCAACGACGTCGCGCCGCGCGACCGCGACATCGCCATGGTCTTCCAGAGCTACGCGCTCTATCCGCACATGACGGTCGCGGAGAACATGGGCTTTTCGCTGAAGCTGCGCGGATTGCCGAAGGACGAGATCGACAAGGCGGTCCGTTCGGCCGCCGCCATCCTCAGCCTGGAACCGCTTCTCGCCCGTTATCCGCGCGCCCTTTCCGGCGGCCAGCGCCAGCGCGTGGCCATGGGGCGCGCCATCGTCCGAAAGCCCTCGGTCTTCCTGTTCGACGAACCGCTCTCCAACCTCGACGCCAAGCTGCGCGTGCAGATGCGCCAGGAAATCAAGGACCTGCACCAGAGGCTTGGCACGACCTCCATCTATGTCACGCATGACCAGGTGGAGGCCATGACCATGGCAGACAAGATCGTCGTGCTGCGCAATGGCAGGATCGAGCAGGTCGGCCGCCCGCTCGACCTCTACGACCGCCCCGTCAACCGCTTCGTCGCCGGCTTCATCGGCTCGCCGGCCATGAATTTCATACAATGTAAGGTGTTGAAGGGGCAGTTCGTCGCCGGGGACGGAACCGTCCTCGCACCGGCGACAGACGCGTTGGAAGCCTCGGGCGATATCGTCTTCGGCATCCGCCCGGAGCATGTGGACCTCGATCCAGCCGGCATCCCGGCGCGTGTCCTGCTGGTTGAGCCGATGGGGTCGGAAACGATATTGTCGCTTGAGATCGCCGGGGAGCGTATCCTCGCCAGCATGCGCGAGCGGACGGAAGTCGATGTCGCATCGACGATCCACGTCTCCTTACGAAAGGAGGCGTGGCATGTCTTCGATGCGAACGGGATGCGGCTTGGATAGGGTGTCGGCGCGCGTTTCCCTATCCTTTGCGCGGCAATGCCACGCATTCGGTCAGGCGCCTTCGCGCTTCGTCCGCTCGGCGCTGGCCTTCGCCCTTTCGAGATGGCTTTTCATCAGATCGGCCGCGCGCGCGCGGTCGCCCTCCTGGAGCGCGGTGATGATGCGCAGGTGCTCCTGGCACCATTCGCGCACGCGCCGCCCATTGGTGTAGCTGGCGAATTCCAGCAGGCGGCGCAGGCGGTTCTGGTGCTGGATGGACTGGAGAAGGAAGGTGTTGCCGGAACACTCCGCGATGGTCTCGTGGAAGCTGGCGTCGAGCTCGAAGAGCTGGCGCGCCGGCAGGCTGTTGAAATCCGGCCGGGCGAGGAGGTTCAAGTGCTCCAGGCGGATATGTTCGAGCGCGGCCGGATGGGCCCGGAAACTCTCCATCAGGATGCCCGACGGCTCGATGACGCAGCGGAATTCGTAGCTGGCGTCCAGCGCGAACTTGTTGTCGAGGGTCGGCTGGAAGGTCCAATTGCGTCCCGGACCGCGCGTGATCAGCCCGTCGGCAGCCAGTGCCAAGAGCGTCTTTTGCAGAACGTTGCGCTCGACCCCGTAGCGGCGGGAGATTTCCGCCTGACCTACCGTCTCGGCAAGCTTGTGCGTGAGCCTGTCCTCGACGATGCGGGCGTAGAGATCCTGTTGCGGCGAACTGGGGACCTCCACTTCCGTCCGGCCGAGCGCCTCGGCGCCGATCTTCATGAAGAAGCCCTTGTTCTTGCGGGCCTCCACCACGCCTCTTTCCGCCAGTAGCATCAATGCCGCGCGGATCGGTGTGCGGGAGACCTGCAGCACGTCGGCAAGCTGCTGCTCGCGGAGATGATAATCCACCTGGAAACGTGAGGCGCGCGCCAACTCGACGATGCGATTTGCGAGGAGGTAGCGGTTTTGTCGGGGATTTTTGTCCATAGCCCAAAAGAAAATTGTACTATTATTTGCCTATCATACAGGCAGTTTGTGCATTTTTCAAACTTCTCGTTGCTGCTTCTGCACGATTTTGCACCGCTTAATAGGTGAAGAGACACGTATTTTCAGGAGATTCCCTTTCGCACCGGTATCTTGTCAACAAATTCCCTAGGCTCCCCGCCACTCAATATGGGTTGACGGGATGCCGGTCAAATTGTACAAGTTGATAAATTAAAAACAATAAGGCCTCTTCAACAGGCACGGTCTGCAAATTCGAATTCTGCAAACACGAATTAGGGGAACTCCGCATGAACCGTCTTCTTCGCATTCTTCTTCTCGCAGCCGCGCCGCTTGCCGTTTCCGGCACGGTTGCCGCTCAGTCCCTCGATGGCGTCAAGCTCGTGGAGGCGGGCAAGCTGACCTATGGCGTGGCGGCCAGCTTCGCGCCTTTCGAATATGTCAACGAGGGCAAGCTCACCGGCTTCGATATCGATCTCATCCAGGCGCTCGCCGAAAGGCTCAAGGTCGAGCCGGTGGCAATGAACATGGAGTTCAAGGGTCTCATACCGGCCCTCCAGGGCGGGCGCATCGATATCATCAACTCCGCCATGTACATCAATCCGACCCGCGCCGAGCAGGTCGATTTCGTGCCCTATCTCGAGATCGGCAACAATGTCATGGTCCAGAACGGCAACCCCAAGGGGATCACCGGGCGTGACGACACGATCTGCGGCAAGACCGTCGCCGTGACGCTGGGCGGCATTTCGGAAAGCCAGGCGCGCGCCGACAACGATCGCTGCAAGGCCAAGGGTCTCGGCGAGGTGAAGGTGCTGACGCTGCCCACCGCGCAGGACAGCGCGCTTTCCCTGAGCCAGGGCCGGGCCGACGCCAACTACGAGAGCACGCCGGGCGCGGTGATGGCGCTGGAGAAGATGCCGGGCGTCTTCGAGATCGCCGGAGAGCCTTTCGAGATGGATACCCAGATCGGGATTGCGACGCCGAAGGGGGCGAGCGAGCTGCAGGCGGCGCTTGCGGCGGCCATCAAGGCCATGGCCGAGGACGGCTCCTATGACAAGCTGATCGCCAAGTGGAAGCTACCGCCGTCGGTCTCGCTGTTCGACTGAGCCTCGCCAGGCCGGGGGCGCCTGGCGCCTCCGGTCCCCTCGCGCCGATACTCCATGCGGTCTCCGGTCCGCTTTAAAAACAGGGAAAGCTGACTGATGTCACTTGATCTGGTCTTCCAGTATCTACTCTCGCCCACCTTCTTCCACGGTGCGGCCATGACTCTGCTGATCACGGTCAGCTCTCTCGTCTTCGGCCTGCTGGCCGGCTTTGTGCTCGCGCTCGTCAATCAGGTGAAGTTCCTGCCCGTCCGGCTGATCGCGGTGTTCTATCTCTGGCTGTTCCGCGGCACGCCAGTCCTCTTCCAGATCATCTTCATCTACAATGTCCTGCCGACCTTCGGCATCCGCCTGACCGCGTTCGCGTCCGGTGTCATCGCGCTGTCGCTCAACGAAGGCGCCTACATGGCCGAGATCATCCGTTCGGGCCTTCAGGCGATCAAGAGCGGGCAGCGCACGGCAGGCATGGCGCTCGGCATGACCAGGCTGATGGTGATGCGCTATGTCGTCCTGCCCCAGGCCGCGCGCATCATGCTGCCGCCGATCGGCAACCAGACCATCGGCATGCTCAAGACATCGGCCCTCGTCTCGGTCATCGCCGTGGAGGAGCTGCTACTGGTGGCCAACCAGACCGCATCGGCGACCTTCCGCTATTTCGAGGCGCTGAGCGCGGCGGGCATCTACTATCTCGCTCTGACGACCATCTTCATGGCCGGCCAATACTGGATGGAGCGTTCACTTGAGCCGAAGCGTAGCCGGACGTCCAAGCGCTCTACCCTTTCCATCCTGTTGCAGCCCGCTGCCGAGAAGAATTGAGGCCATCCGATGAACGGTTCCGCTTTCCTCGAAGTCAATGGCGTCAACAAGCATTTCGGCCCCCTGCATGTCCTGAAGGACTGCTCCTTCTCCGTGACCAAGGGCCAGACCGTGGTCCTCATCGGACCGTCCGGCTCGGGCAAGTCCACGCTGCTGCGCTGCCTCAATCTCCTGGAGCCGCCGAGCGCAGGATCGATCTCCTTCGAGGGCCGGGAGATCACCGGCGACCTGCGCAACGCCCACAAGCTGCGCGCACAGATCGGCATGGTGTTCCAGAATTTCGAGCTGTTCCAGCATCTCAATGCGGTCGAGAACATCATGCTGGCACCGATGAAGGTGCTCGGCTATTCGCGTCTCGATGCCCATGACCTGGCGGTCGACCTCCTGCACAAAGTCC
Source organism: Shinella agrisoli (assembly GCF_046557955.1). NCBI lineage: Bacteria > Pseudomonadati > Pseudomonadota > Alphaproteobacteria > Hyphomicrobiales > Rhizobiaceae > Shinella > Shinella agrisoli. The sequence continues at coordinate 97,071 of NZ_JBJIEP010000016.1, forward strand.
ACATTCCCGACCGCGCCGATCACCTGCCGGACGAGTTGTCGGGCGGCCAGCAGCAGCGCGTGGCCATCGCCCGCGCGCTGGCGATGAAACCCAAGCTGATGCTCTATGACGAGCCCACCTCGGCGCTCGATCCGGAAATGATCCGCGAGGTGCTCGACGTCATGACCGAGCTTTCCGCCGATGGGATGACCTCGGTCTGCGTCACGCACGAAATGGGCTTCGCGCGCCGTGCGGCCGACCGGATCATCTTCATGGAGCGGGGCTCGATCATCGAGAACGCCACGAGCGAGGTGTTCTTCAGCGGTGAGGCCAGCGACCGCGCCAAGCAGTTCCTCAACCAGATCCTGCACTGAACTCCGTGCCTTTTCAGGGAAGTCCGATATGAACATCCGCCCCGATGCCGCTCGCATGAAGCGCGAGCTGGGTGAACTCGTCGCCATCAACTCCGAAAACCCGCCGGGTGGGGAGGGCGCGGTGGCGCAGTGGGCGCGCGAACGGCTCGCATCGCTCGGTTTCGAGGTGAAGCTGATCGAATATGCCCCCGCGCGCTTCAATATCGAGGCGCGGCTGGTCAACGGGCCGGGGCCTGTCTTCGCGTTCAACACCCATATGGATACGGTACCGGCTGGCGATGGCTGGGCCTCCGATGCCTTCACCCTCACCGAGCGCGACGGCCGGCTCTACGGCCGGGGAAGCTGCGATTGCAAGGGGCCGCTGGCCGCCATGATCGAGGCGGCGCGCATGCTGGTCGCCGAGCGGCAGGCATGGTCAGGCACGCTGATGGTGGTCTTCACCGGCGACGAGGAGGTGGCGAGCGCCGGCGCACGCCACTATTCGGCATCGCGGCCGGAGATCGATGCCGTCGTGGTCGGGGAACCGACCGGCAATGCCTGCTTTTCGGCGCACAAGGGGTCCTTCCGGCCCGTCGTGCGGATAACGGGCAAGGCGGCGCATTCCGGCAGCCCGCATCTCGGCGACAACGCCATCTTCCGCGCCGGCCAGCTCATGCCGCTGCTGGCCGCGTTCCATGACAATGTCCTGGCGCAGCGCAGCCATCCGCTCGTCGGCAATCCGAGCCTGACGGTGACGCGCATCAAGGGCGGGCATGCCGACAATGTCATCCCGGCCGAATGCGAGCTGCTGCTCGACCGCCGCCTGATCCCCGGCGAGACGGATGCGAGCGCGGAGGCGGAAATCCGCGCGCTGCTGGCGGATGCGGAAAGGACGCACGGCATCCGCGCCGAGATCGTCGGCTATCATGCGACCACGGGAGGGGCGACCGACACGCCCGAAACGGCGCCTGTCGTGCAGGCCGCCGTTGCCGCCTGCCGGGCGGCAGGTGTCGCCGAAGCCGGCCCGTTCGGCTTCCAGGGGGCATGCGACCTCGTGCATTTCATCGAGGCGGGCGCCGAGGGCGTGGTGATCGGCGCCGGCGATATTCGCGTCGCCCATCGCCCCGATGAATTCGTGCCGGCGGACGAGTTCGTCGCGAGCGCTGCGATCTATGCCGACATCGCGCGGCGCATCCTGGCGGCGTGACGATGCGGATCCATCTCTACCGTTCGCTGCTGACCTATGCGGGCCTGACGGTGCACACCGCCAGTTCCGGGCCCGTGCCCGGTCTCGACACGCTTTACCTCGAACTCGATGACGGGCGGCATCGCGGGATCGGCGAGGTACGCATCAACTGCACCTATTTGAACGGCTACGAGCCGGAGGATCTGCTGCGGCGCACCCGCGCGGCGATTGGCGGCTTCGATTGGCAGGCACTGCCGGATGCGGTTCGTGCCGCCGTTGCCGCAAGCCCGTTGCCGGCGCCGGTGCGCATGCTGTTCGACATCGCGCTCTGGGACCTCGATGCCCGGCGCGCCGGCCTGCCGCTCGCGCACCTTCTGGCCGGCGAGGCAAGGACGCTTTCGCATGCCACGAACCAGACGCTCTTTCTGTCGACCGACGAAGCGTTCGATCGGCAGGTGGCGCTTTACCTGTCGCGCGGTTTTCGCGACCTGAAGCTGCGGGTCGGCCAGGATATCGAGGCCGATTGTGCCCGCCACGCGCGCATCCGCGCCGCCCATGGCGAAACGGTCAAGCTTGCCGCCGACGCGAATGGCGCCTGGACGGCGGCGGAGGCGCCGGAGCGGCTTGCGGCGCTTTCGCGCTTCGGGCTCGCCTATGTCGAGCAGCCGATCGCGGCCGGCGACTGGGATGCGATGACGCGGCTTGCCGCCGGTGCGCCCATGCCGGTGATGCTGGACGAGAGCCTTGCCTCCGGCGCTGATGTCGAGACGCTGGTGGCGCGCGCGCCGTCGGCGGCCGGCCGGCTTCAGGGGCACCTCAAGCTGATCAAGCTCGGCGGGCTGACGCCCGCACTTTTGGCTGCGCGGTCCCTGGCCGCGGCGGGCATTCCCTTCATGATCGGCCAGATGAACGAGGGCGGGGTCGCGACGGCGGCCGCGCTTCACCTCGCCGTGGCGACGCGGCCCCTCCATGCCGAGCTCTACGGCGCGGACGGGCTGGTCAACGATCCGGCCGAAGGCCTGACCTATGCGGACGGCAAGGTCGCTGTCCGCCATGAGCCCGGCCTCGGGCTGAATTTCCGGGCGCCTTCCGCGCCCCTATCCCTGGGAGAATGAGATGGATAGCGCAGGTGTCGTGCTGGGCCAGGAGTCGGCCTTTCCAAAAGACGAATACGAGAAGAGGCAGGCGCGTGCGCGGGCCGCCCTTGCCAAGGCCGGGCTCGATGCCCTGATCATCACGGGACCGGAGAACATCTTCTATCTGACGGGGCAGCAGACGCCGGGCTATTATACCTTCCAGGCGTTGGTCCTGCCGGCTGAGGGCGATCCTGTCTTCGTCATCCGCCAGCTCGAATATTTCAATTTCATCGCCAATACGTTCATCTCCGACGCCGAGGTCTACCAGGACAGCGAGGATCCGATCGGCTTCCTGATGAAGGTGATCACGCGCAAGGGCCTTTCCGGCAAGCGCGTCGCCATCGACAAGCGCGGCTGGTTCCTGCCGATCGCCGTCTATGAGACCCTCCAGTCGGCCCTCGGCACGGTTCACGACGGCGCCGGCATCGTCGAGGCGCTGCGCGCCGTCAAGTCGCCGCTCGAAGTGGAGAAGCTGGAAAAGGCAGCGTCCTATGTAGATGCCGGCATGCGGGCCGGCCTTGCCGCCGTCGGGGCGGGCGTCTCCGACAACGACCTTGTCGCGGCCATGATGGAGGCGGCCATCCGGGCGGGTTCGGAATATATGGGCATGGAACCGCTCGTCTCGACCGGCCGGCGCACGGGCGTACCGCACGGGACATGGCGGCGCACGGCCCTTTCGGCGAACGATCCTGCCTTTCTCGAGATGGCCGCGGTGCATGACCGCTACCACGCCGCGCTAATGCGCTCGGCCTGGGTCGGCCCGGTGCCGCAGGAGGCCGAGGACATGATGAAGGTCTGCCAGGACGCGCTCGCCGCGGCGCTGGACGAGATCAGGCCCGGCGTTGCCTGCGAGGTGCCGCACATTGCCTGCCAGAAGGTCATCGATGCCGCCGGCTATACGGACAATTTCCGCAAGCGCCTCGGCTATTCTGTCGGCATTTCGTTCGCGCCGGACTGGGGCGAGGGGGCGATCCTTTCGCTGAATACCGGCGTCAAGACCGCGCTCCAGCCGGGCATGACATTCCATCTGCCGCCCGCCCTCCGCATCTACGGACGTTTCACCGTGGGGGTCTCGGAAACCATCGTCGTCACGGAAACGGGCTGGCGCCAGCTCGGCACCGTGCCGCGCGCTCTCACCCGCATCGACGCGTAACCAATTGCAAGGAGAATACGCATGAAGAACCGTCACGAGGCGCAGGCGCGCCTGAAAGGCATCTTCAACATCACCATGACGCCCTTCACCAGGGAGGGTGCGCTCGACAAGGCGGGGCTCGCCCGCAACGTCGAGCGCGTAATCGCCCTCGGCTATGACGGCGTGCTCATCGGCGGTACCTATGGCGAGTTTCCCACCATGACGGTGGCGGAGCGCGCCGACGTCTTCACGCATGTCATGGACGTGATCGGCGATCGCATCCCGGCGATGCTCTGCTCGGCCGGCTCCGACCCGCGCGACGTCTATGAGCTGACGAAGCTCGCCGGCGATCTCGGCGGCGTGCCGATGGTGACGGCGCCCTACGTTTCGGAGATCACCGACGACCAGATCGTCGACTTCTTCCGCGACGTGGCGCCGCTCTCCAAGACAGGGATCATCATCTACAACGCGCCAGGCATCGGCATCACGCTTTCGCCGGCCCTGATCAGCCGCCTGGCCGACATCGACGGCATGGTCGGCCTGAAGCAGGGCGACCTCAACCCGACGGCGATTGACCGCATCGCGAACGACCTGCGCGGCCGCGTGCGCACCTTCTGCGCCTCGGACCTCGCCTTCCTCGGCCCCGTCATGGCCGGTTTCGACGGCTTTTCGACGACCAACAGCGGCGCGCTGCCGGAACTTATCCTGGCGACCTACCGCGCGCTGGAAGCCGGCGATGCATCGACCGCCCGCGACCTGCACGCGCTCTGGTACGACTATCGTGCGCTCGCCCGCGCGCATGGCCAGCCGCAGCTTGTGAAGGCGGCGATGAACCTGCGCGGCTTCGACGGCGGGTCCGTCCGCCTGCCGCTGCGCGATATCCCGGCCGCCGTGCAGCCGAAGCTGCGTGCCGTCATGGAAAGGCTCGCCGCGGATTCGCGCACGGGCCTCAGGCTCGCCGCCTGAGATCGCGTCTCGAAGAAAAGCCCCCGCCGCGGTCGCGGCGGGGGCTTTCGCATGCCGGTGGTCAGGCAACAAGCCTGCCGAGGGCTTCGGCCACGCGCGACAGCGCTTCGGCGAGCCTGCCGTCGTCGATGGCATAGGCGATGCGCAGGTGCCCGGGCATGCCGAATGCCGAGCCGTGCACCATGCCGACATGGGCCTCCTCCAGAAGATAGCCGGCGACATCGAGGTCGGAGGCCAGGACGGTGCCTGCCGGTGTCCGCCTGCCGAAAAGGCCGGTGCAGTCGGCGAAGACGTAGAAGGCGCCCGGCGTGGGCAGCGCGGAGAGGCCGGATATCGCCGCGATGGCGGAGAGCACCTGTTCACGGCGCGCCAACAGCGTCCGTTTCCAGCTGTCCAGGAAGGAGAGGTCGCCGTCGAGCGCGGCGATGGTCGCGGCCTGCGAGATGGTCGAGGGGTTCGACGTGCTCTGCGACTGAAGGACGTCCATGGCGCGGATCAGCCATTCCGGCCCGCCGGCATAGCCGAGCCGCCATCCCGTCATCGAATAGCCCTTCGAGACGCCGTTGATCGTCAGCACGCGGCCGGCCAGCCGCGGCATCGCGGCTGCAGGTGCGACGAAGCTGCCGTCATGGACGATGTGCTCGTAGATGTCGTCCGCCATGACGAGGGCGTCATGTCCTGCCAGCACCTCTTCCAGCGCCGAGAGTTCGGAGCGGCCATAGACCGCGCCCGTCGGATTGTTCGGCGAATTCAGGATGACCCAGCGGGTGCGCGGGGTCAGTGCGACCGCCAGTGCCTCGGGCGTCAGCTTCCAGCCGTCCCGCGCGTGGCACGGCACGATGACGGGCTTTGCGCCTGCCAGCCGGATCATGTCCGGGTAACTCACCCAATAGGGGGCAGGCACGATCACCTCGTCACCCTCGTCGATCGTCGCCAGGAAGGCGTTGAAGATCAGTTGCTTGGCGCCCGTCCCGGCAATGATTTCGGAGGGGGCGTAGTGAAGGCCGTTTTCCCGTTCGAACTTCCGCGCGATGGCCGCCTTGAGTGCGGCGGTACCGGAGACGGCCGTATATTTGGTGTCCCCGTCACGAATGGCCTGGATGCCGGCCTCGCAGACATGAGGAGGGGTCGCAAAGTCCAGCTCTCCTTCGCCCAGGTTGATGACGTCGGCGCCACGGGCGGCCAGCGCCCGCAGCTTGTTTGATATTTCCGCCGTTGGCGACGCTCCGACGACAGCCATGCGTGGCGAGAGTCTGGCATTCATGGATATTACCTCCTTGATGATCGCCATATTGTCTATAATGATAAAAAAAGTACAATATCTGTCTTGAAGTTTTTTCGAGAAGGAGGATAAATACGAGAAAAATAGGGTAATAAAATTGTACGTTATCGTTCGATAAGTGCATCCGCTTGTTCTCTTGGAGAGACCATGGGGCGTATCATCCTCGTCCGGCACGAAACGGATCATCCCGCGCTCTATGGCGCGGCGGCAGCGCTCGTTGCGGCGGCTGAGGGAGGGCGGCTGTTCTGGCCACCGGCACAATTCGACCTCGATCGTCATCCTGATGCCCAGCAGCATGTCGCCGACGAGGGAGCGCTGATCCCGAGCGGCCTGATATGGGCGGACCGTCTTTCTGGTCGGAGCGCCCGCCCTCTCGCCGAGCTTTCGGACGCGGCGGTGGCTGTCGTGCCTGTGCATTCCTCTTTTCTTGCCGATAATGATGATGTGTCGCGACTTGCCGCAGCGGGTGCCGAAGAAAGGATCATCCGTCTGGAGGCGAACCGTTTCGTCGACGCCGACGGTTGCACGATCGGCTGGCGGGACCGCTTCGGTCGGGTCCTGTGCGCAGAGCCGGCAGAGGCCGAACCGTCCGATCTCGTCTTCGCCCTTGCCGGGCCGGTCGAACAATTCCTCGAAACCTGCCCGGCACCGCTTGCCGCACTCGCAGATGCCATCGATGCCGAGGCGCCGGGAAGCGCGCTTCGTTTTCTCGACCCACGCGCCCTGCCGGCCAATCCGCTCGCCGGTGTCGATGGCGTACTCCTTCCCGGCGGCTCGCAGATGTCGTCTGTTACCGGACAAATCGCGCTCGCCCGTGCCGCGCGGACAGGCGGAACCCCGATCGTCGGCCTGTGCCTCGGTATGCAGAGCATGTCGACGGCAGTCGCACGCGAGCTTTCCGGCTGGGAGGATACGGATATGGCGGAGGCGGCGCCGGCGGCCGCCCGCCACAGCTTCATCCGCATCGAAACGGGCGAGCATAGGCTTGGCCGGCGCATGACCCGATCCGTGCCGGGCAGTCGGCTTGCCCAGCTTCTGGGAGCAGAGAGCGACATCGCCTGCAATCACCGCTACAGGCTGGCCCCCGCATTGCATCAAAGGCTGGCCACCCGGGGCGTGCTGGTAAGCGCGCTCGGGGGCGAGCCGGGCCAGGATATCGCCGACGCGATCGAGGCAACGGACGGCTTCTACATGGGCATGCAGGGCCATCCCGAGCTTTCGTCCCGTCCGGGACATCCGCACCCGCTCCTTCGCGCCTTCGCTGCCGAAACCGCAAGAACAGCCCGCGCTCGCCGGGCCTGACAGGAGAGAACCATGGATCTTGAACTCAGCCGCCGCACCGCCCTCGTTCTCGGCGCCTCGGGTGGCCTCGGCCGTGCCATCGCGGAAAGCCTCGCTGCAGAAGGTGCCAATGTCGTTCTCGGGGGCCGTTCCGCCGAACGGCTCGAGCCGGTGCGTTCCGCCATTGCCGCTTCTGCAACGGGCCGCATTTCCACCCTTGTTGCGGACCTTGCGGATCCGGCCGCCGTCGAGCAGGCGATCGCCGAAATGCAGGCGACTGAGAGGCCCGATATCCTCGTGCTCAACGGAGGCGGCCCCGCGCCGGGAGCGATGGCGTCGCTGGACCCGGACAGTCTCGTGCCGCAGTTCCGCGCCATGGTCGAGGCCCCGATCCGTATTGCGACCGCCCTTCTGCCGCATATGCGCGAGCAGCGTTTCGGCCGCATTCTCGTGCTCCTGTCTTCCGGCGTAGTGCAGCCGATCCCCAATCTCGGCCTGTCCAACACGCTCCGCCTTTCCCTTGTCGGCTGGGCGAAGACACTTGCCGCGGAAGTGGCGGCCGACGGCGTGACCGTAAACGGCCTCATTCCCGGCCGCATCCATACCGACCGCGTCGATCAGCTGGATGCCGCCGCCGCCAAGCGTATCGGCAAGACGGCGGACGAGGTCGCTGCGGCATCGCGCGCGACGATCCCGATGGGACGTTACGGTGCACCGCGTGAGTTCGCCGATGCGGCGTGTTTCCTTTGCTCGGGGCGTGCAGGTTATATCACCGGTACAAGCCTGCGGGTCGACGGCGGCCTGCTGCGCAGCCTTTGAAACGGGAGAAGGCTGAGGTGGTTGTGGTGCTCGGCGGTCGTGGCTGTGATGTCGATACGTCCGCGACAGTGGATCTGGTGTCCGGAGGTGCGCTCGGCAAAGGCCTCACCCAGCGCGACTTTCAGGCGGAAGCCAGGAAACTCGGGCGTCCTTGGAGGCGATGGCCAACGGATTCGACGGTTATGCAGTTGTGGTCCGTCCATCCCGACGCGCATCGGTTATCCCGTGAAGGGCAGCATCCATTTGCACGTCAACGGAACGCTGCCCCAGTCCGGTGATATTTCCAGATGATCTGGACGCTTCCGAGGTCATCGCCGCTCTTCCCGCTTGGTCGAGCTAACGTCCGGCTTGTCTATACTGGGATGTCGTTCGGACGCGACCCTCCTGAATAGCGTTCGAATCGGCCGTGACGTACTAAATCTTTCGATAGCGGTCCGTGGGTTCAATGGCACTGTGGAATTCGTGGCGCCGGCTTCATCGGTGCCATCTATTCAGCGTACGGTTTTTGCACCCCGGCCGCGAGTCCGGTATCGCGGCCGGGGCGGAGTGAAAGGTGATTTGTCTGATCTAGCGAATCTGGTCGACGAACTTGATGCGGGCGAGCTGAAGCTCGCTGTTGGTGGCAATCGTCGGCCGGAAGTCAAGCCTTGGGCTGACGCGCGCATAGCCTGCCATGTGGAACAGCATCACATCGGGAACGATATCCTCGCTGATGACGCGGAAGGCTTCCTTGAACAGATTTGCGCGTTCCTCGCCGGTGGCCGCCGCCGCCCTGGCGATCAGGTTGTCGAGAGCGGGGTCAGAGGCATCCGCCTGCGGGCCGGAGGACGAATACTTGTAGACCACCGTGAAGGACGCATCGCCCATGTCGTTGTTGTGCTGGTCCGTGATCATCGTCGGCGGACGGTCGGCGGCATAAGGCTTGGTGCCGAGCTCCAGCGCCTGGCTTCTCTCGACCATCGTGAGGTTGACGTTGAGGCCAGCGGCCTGCCACATCTGCGTCAACGCCTGAAGCACCTCATTGATGTTCGGAAAAAGGTTCTGCCTTCCGATGAGCCGGATCTCCGCATCAACCGGAACACCGTCGGCGCGTGCTTCCTCCACCAGTGCCTTGGCCTGTTCGAGATCATAGGGCCACGGCTTCAGGTCGGGGTTGTAGCCGAGCGTCGTCGGCACGACGAGCTGCGAGGCGGCAACCACGTCCTTGCTGAGAATCGTGCCGACAAAGGCATTGCGATCCGTCGCCAGATTGAGCGCCTTGCGGATCCTTACGTCGTTCAGGGGTGCCTTGTCCTGCCCGATTCGGATCCGCGTGGTTTCCGAGTTCGGGTAGCTGAAATCGCGATCGGGATCGACGGCGTCCTGAACCGCGATGCTCGGCGCGATATCCGCCTCGCCGGTGGCGACCATGGCGGCCCGAACCGCCGATTCATTGCGGACGAGATAGGTCGCCCTTTCGATCTCCGGCCTCTCGCCCCAGTACTGGTCGAAGCGGGTCAGCGTCACGCGCTCACCCTGCGACCAGGAATCGAACACGTAGGGGCCGGTTCCGATCGGCTTGGACGAGACTTCGTCCATGGGGGTGTTCGGCGAGGTGATGACGAAGGTCGACAGGAGCGACGGCAGGATCTGCTGCGCCGGATCCGTGGTTATATCCACCGTGTGTTCGTCGACCGTCGTCGCCGTGAATATGCCGGGCGTGAAGAACTTGTTGCGCGTCATGCAGTTGAGGTTGGTATTCATCAGGCGTTTGAGCGAGTGGCTGACCGCCTCGGCATTGAACGGAGCGCCGTCGTGGAAGACCACCCCTTCGCGCAGCTTGAAGCGCCAGGTCTTGTCGTTGATCTTCTCCCAGCTCGTGGCGAGGCGCGGTATCGGCGCGCCACTCGACGGGTCGAGCTCGGTCAGCGTTTCGGTCACGTTCTGCTTGATGATGATGCCGACGCCATAGAGCGCGGATTCGCACGGCTCGACGACCTGCGGAGCCTCCTCGAGAACGACGACGACTTCCTTCGGTTCCTGTGCCCGCGCCGTCTCGCTCATTAGCGCGAGGGCAGCGGCAGCGGCACCAAGCATTCCCATTATTCCTCCACAGTAGGCCATTTCTTCCTCCCGATTGACAGCCGGTGCAATCTTTCCGGGCAGGAGGAGCTGAGTCCAATGCGCAGACGTTATGTCCGCATGCCGATTCTGCAGCCGTCATGCCCGCGCATTGCCTGTCCTGCATATGCATATTCCCAAACTGCAATGGACTTGGCGGCGCCGTCTCCCGATTGTCTGGGGGCCGCCGCGATCACTTGCAGAAGGAGAAGACATGACCGCCAATGCCCGCTACGCCCATGATGAACTCGAAGCATGGGTCGCTGCCATATTCGCTGCGGCCGACGTCGCACGGGAGCATGCCGCGGAGGCCGCGCGCGTTCTGGTGCGGACAAACCTGCGTGGCATAGACACGCATGGCGTCAGTCGCGTTTCCGGTTACCTGCAGAAGATCCGCACCGGCGAGGTCAACGCCCGTGCTGTTCCGAGGGCCGATTTTTCGGACGGTATTCTGCGGTTCGACGGCGACGGCGGCTTGGGGCAGGCCGTTGCCATGGAGGCCGTGCGTCTTGCGGTGGATCGGGCGCGGGAGACGAGCGCGACGATCTGCACCATCCGGGAAAGCGGGCACCTGGCGGCGATCGGACAATTCGTCCTCGAGGCGGCGGAGGCTGGCATGGTGGCCGTCCTGTGCCAGGAAACGCCGCCGCTGATGGCGCTCGAAGGGTCGGTCCGGCCTGCCATCGGCAACAATCCGATCGCTTTTGCCTTTCCCGTCGCCGGCGGCGCTCCACTGGTCTTCGACATGGCAACGAGCGTCGTAGCGCGCGGCAATGTGCTGCAGGCGATCGCCGACAAGGCGACGCATATAGCCGAAGGCTGGGCGATCGGTTCCGACGGCCGGCCGACCACGGATCCGGCCGAGGCGCTGAAGGGCGCGATGCTGCCGATCGCCGGGCACAAGGGCGTCGGACTTGCCATGCTCGTGCAGGTTCTCGCGGGCAGCCTGACCGGTTCGCTGACGGCAGCCAGCGCCGCCACCCATGGTGCGATGAGCAGCGCCGGCAATATCAGCGCCTTCCTGCTGGTGCTCAATCCCGAACGGTTCGTCGGGCGTGATGCTTTCGATGCGCATGTCGCCGACTGGCTGCGGACCTACAAGGATGCGTCGGGCCCGGACAGCCGGTATCCAGGCGAACGCGCCGCGCTTTGCGAGGCCGAGAGGCGTGACAGCGGCATTCCCCTTCCGCAAAGCACGCTTTCGGAGCTCGTCAGGGTCGGCGAGACGTCCGGCGTTCCCTTCGACCTTTGTCCGCTCGGCTGACGGTCTTCAAGTTCCGCCCTCCACGAGGATGCGCGGAAATCGTTGACATTCGTTCCGCCCGTCCCGCAATCCGGGTGAACCGTGGTCGTAGGCGCGAAACAGGGATTCCAGAATCCCGTGACGGTTGTCGATGGTCCTCACCTCCGCAATTTCTCCGTCGTGTCGCCGCGGGGCTTTGCAGACCATTGTCCATCACGGGCTTCATGGAAGGAACGATGCAGCGGAGGCATAGGCCGATAAGCATCGGGCAATAGACCGCGATTGAGGAGAATGAGACGGTTGATGATGCCATATGGATTTTGGGAGGAAACCATGAGGGTAAGCACGAAGCTACTGGCGGCGCTCTTCGCATCGTCCGTCTTTCATTTCGCACCGGCTCAGGCGCAGGACACAGTCACGGTCGTCGTGCCGGACTCCATCGACAATCTCGATCCCTGCCGGTCCGCCCGCAACGATGTGGGTCGCATCATCAAGCAGAATATCGTGGAGACGCTGACGCAGCTCAATCCATCCGACGGCAAGGTCATGCCGCGCCTGGCGACAAGCTGGGAACAGACGGATGATGACACGTGGCGCTTCAGCCTCAGGCAGAACGTGACGTTCCACGACGGCAGCCCCTTCAATGCCGAAGCCTTCTCGAAGGCGGTGGAGCGCACGCTTAGCCCGACGCTCGACTGTACGGTGCAGCAGAAGTTTTTCGGTGGCACGACCGTCACCGTGACGGCGATCGATGACCATACCGTTGATATCAAGACGTCGCCGCGGCAGCCGATCCTGCCCGTCCTGCTCAGCACGCTAGCTATCTCGTCGCCCTTGACTCCGACCGACCAGGCCACAAACGAACCGATCGGTACCGGTCCCTATAAACTGAAGGCATGGCAGCCCGGGCAGTCGGCCGAGCTGGAGGCCTTCGACGGCTATTGGGGTGACAAACCGGTGGTGACTGGCGCGCGCTACCTCTTCCGAGGCGAAAGCGCTGTCCAGGCAGCCATGGTCGCCACGGGCGAGGCCGATCTTGCACCCTATATCAGCGTGCAGGACGCGACCAATCCCGAAACGGACCACAGCTACCTCAACACAGAAACGGCGCAGGTCGCTATCGCCCTTGAACGCGCCCCCTTGAGCGACATCCGCGTCCGCAAGGCATTGAACATGGCGATCGACCGCCAGGCCTTCATCGGCACGATCTTCAGCGCCGATGTCCAGCCGGCCAGTCAGATCGTCCTTCCGTTCATCAATGGTTACAATCCGGAGCTGAAGCCGTGGGCCTACGATCCGGACGGCGCCAAGGCTCTGCTGGAGGAGGCGAAGGCCGACGGCGTGCCCGTCGACACCGAGATCACGCTCTTCGGCCGTCCGGGCTTCCTGCCGAACCAGTCGGACGTGCTTCAGGCGCTGGCGCAGATGTGGCAGCAGGTCGGCTTCAATGTCCGTGTGCAGATGATCGAGAAGGCTCAGTTCATCGATCTCGTGACGCGTCCGCACGAAGGGGACCGGCCCGTCGGCCTCTTCTTCAACCTGCATGACAATTCGACGGGCGATGCCGCCAACTCGCTGTACTTCAAGTATTCGAGCAAGGGCGGGCAGGCCCAGGGCGACGATGCGGAGCTCGACAAGCTCATCTTCGCCGGCATGGAGGCGACGGGCGAGGAGCGCACCAAGCTCTTCCAGCAGGCCTTCACGAAGATCACGAATGAGCTCGTGGACGATGTGATCCTGTTCCACTTCGTCGGCTACGCACGTGTCAATCCGCGCATCGTCTATGAGCCGACGCCGTTCACGAACAACGAAGTGCATATTGAAGACATCCGCTTTGCGGATTGATCTGTCGATCGGGAGGAAGACGAGATGTTGAAACTGCTCTCCAGGCGAATGATCCATAGCCTGACTTCGCTGGCGGGGCTCTTCATTCTCGTCTTCTTCCTGGCGCGGCTGACCGGCGATCCGGCCGCCCTCTACCTGCCCATCGATGCGACGGCGGAGATGCGGCAACAGTTTGCCGAGCAGCGCGGCTTCAACGATCCGCTGCTCGTGCAATTCTGGTCGTTCCTGTCTTCTGCCGTCCATTTCGATTTCGGTGAATCGCTGCGCCAGTCGCGGCCTGCCATGACGATCGTCCTCGAAGCCTTCCCGGTCACGCTGACGCTTGCGGCGATCAGCATGGGTATCGCGATCGTGCTCGCGATCATCATCGGCTCGCTCGGTGCCTGGCGTCCGGGCGGCCTTTTCGACCGGACGGCCAATCTGCTCGCCCTGCTCGGCGCCAGCACGCCCAATTTCTGGATCGCGATCGTCGGGATCCTGGTCTTTGCCGTCTGGCTGCGCATATTGCCGACTTCCGGCATGGGAGGTCCGATCTATTGGATCCTGCCGGTGGCGATCCTCGTGCTGCGCCCGCTCGGGCTGATCGCGCAGGTCGTCCGCGGATCGATGATCAGCGCCCTTTCGTCGGGCTATGTGAAGACGGCCCGCGCCAAGGGCGCCCGGACGCAGTCGATCATCTTCGTCCATACGCTGCGCAACGCCATGCTGCCGGTCATTACCGTGGCGGGTGACCAGGCCGCAGCGATCATCAATGGCGCGGTGATCGTGGAAACCGTCTTCGGTTTTCCGGGCATCGGCAAGCTGCTGATCGATTCCATCACCTACCGGGACTTTGCCGTCCTGCAGGCCGCCGTTCTCCTCTCGGCCGTCGCCATCCTCACCATGAACATCCTGATCGACATGGCTTACGGGCTTCTCGATCCGCGCATTCGCGTCAACTGAGGCAGAGCCTTTCGATGCTTGTAAGAACCAGAACGGATCGACCAGTGCTCAAGAGAGAGGCCGAACCCACTATTTTCCGCACCTATGCCAAAATGCTGTGGCGGGACAAGCTCGCCTTCGCCTCGGCGATCTTCGTCCTGCTGGCGGTCCTTGCGGCTGTCGCCGCACCGATTTTCCTGGAGCGCCAGGCGACGGCGATGAACCTCCTGATGCGCAACGCCGCGCCGTTCAACCCGGACAACGGGCTGTGGTACATGCTGGGCGGCGATACGCTCGGCAGGAGCGTTCTCGCGCGCATCCTCGTGGCAGCCCGCAACACGCTGCTCGTCGCCGCCTCCGCCGTCTTCATCTCGTTGCTGGTGGGAAGCGCGCTCGGTCTCGTTGCCGGCTGGCGGCCGGGCTGGCTGCCCACCATCATAATGCGGGCGGCCGACGTGCTGATGAGCTTTCCCTCGCTGCTGCTCGCGGTTATCGTGCTCTATGCCTTCACGCCCGGCCTTGTCAGCGTCGTCGCCGTTCTGGCGATCACGCGCCTGCCTATCTACATCCGCACGGTGCGCGCGGAAGTGCTGGAAATCCGCGAACGGGTCTTCGTGACCTCGTCCCGCGTCCTCGGCGCCGGCTTCGGCTGGATCGTGACGCGGCATATCCTGCCGGTCGTGACCCCGACGATCATCACCATCGCCACGCTGGAATTCGCTTTCGTCATGCTGACCGAAGCGAGCCTCAGCTTCCTCGGGCTGGGCATCCAGCCGCCGCAGGTGAGCTGGGGCCTCATGGTCGCCGAGGGGCGCAACTACCTGTCGTCGGCTTGGTGGATCGCCTTCTGGCCGGGCCTTGCGATCATGCTGACCACGGTCTCGCTGAACCTCCTGTCGAACTGGCTCAGGATCGCGACCGACCCGCGCCAGCGCTGGCGCCTCGAAATGGGAGACGACCGATGAACGCGGCCGCGCACATGCTTTGCGTCGAGGGATTGAGCGTCGATTTCCATACCCGCGACGGCGTCGTTCATGCGGTCCGCGATGTCGGCTTCACGCTGGACCGGGGCGAGACGCTCGCGCTCCTCGGCGAGAGCGGATCGGGCAAGAGCGTCAGCGCTTCCGCGATCATGGGACTCATCGACATTCCGCCGGGCCGCATCGTCTCCGGCACGATCCTGTTCGACGGCAAGGATCTGCTTACGGCCGGCCCCGCGCACCAGCGGCAGGTCAACGGCCGCCGCATAGCGATGATCTTCCAGGATCCGCTGTCGGCTCTCAATCCGGTCTACACCGTCGGCTGGCAGCTTGCCGAGATGTTCCGCATCCACGGCATCCAGGTCGATAATCCTCGCGCGGAGGCGATAAGGCTGCTGACCCGTGTCGGCATTCCCGATGCCGAGGCGCGCGTCGATTTCTACCCGCACCAGTTCTCCGGCGGCCAGCGCCAACGCGTAATGATCGCGATGGCGATCGCGCTCAAGCCCGATCTCATCATCGCCGATGAGCCGACCACGGCGCTGGACGTCACCATCCAGGCGCAGATTCTTCGCCTGCTCAAGGACCTGCAGCGGGAAAACGGAATGGGCCTGCTGCTCATCACGCACGATCTTGCGGTCGTCGCCGAGATTGCCGATCGGGTGATCGTCATGCAGAACGGCGAGATCGTCGAAGCCGGTCACCTGGAAACGGTGTTCCGCTCACCGGCGCATCCCTATACCAGCCGGCTGCTCAATTCGATTCCCGGCCGGCACGGCTTCGCCACGCCGCCGACCCGGCACGCCGAAACGCTGCTGGAGGTGCGGAACGTCGACAAATTCTACGGGCGGTTTCAGGCGTTGCAGAATGTCAGCCTCACCCTGCGGGCCGGTCAGACGCTCGGCATCGTCGGGGAATCGGGTTCGGGCAAGTCGACGCTCGCCAAGACCATCCTGGGGCTGGAGGCGCCGACGGCCGGCAAGATCTTCTACCGCGACCGCGAGACCTCCTCCCTGTCGAAGGAGGAGACCTTCGCGCTGCGCCGGAACATCCAGGTCGTGTTCCAGGACCCGACCGCCTCGCTCAATCCCTACATGTCGGTCGCCGAGATCGTTTCCGAGCCGTGGGCCATCCACAAGGGCAGCCTGCCGCGGCGGGCGTGGCCGGAGCGGATCGCCGACCTGCTCGTCAAGGTCGGCCTGAAGCCGGAATATGCCCGGCGCTATCCGCACCAGTTTTCCGGCGGCCAGCGCCAGCGCATCGCGATCGCCCGTGCGCTCGCCCTCGAGCCGGAGATCATGCTGTGCGACGAGGCCGTTTCGGCGCTCGATGTCTCCATCCAGGCGCAGGTGATCGATCTCCTGAAGACGCTGCGCACGGATCTCGGCCTCTCCTTCATCTTCATCGCGCACGACCTGCCCGTCGTCCGGGACTTCTGCGACGAGGTGATCGTCATGCAGAAGGGCCGCATCGTGGAAAAGGGCAGCACGACGAAACTGTTCGAGGCGCCCGAGCAGCCCTATACGCGGGAGCTGCTGAAGGCGAGCCCGCTTCTCGAAAGCCTGCTGGCGCCGGCAGCCGCCGGCGCCTGACGCACTATCAGGCAGGCTTGCCGGGCACCTTCACGAGGATGCAGCCACCTTCGCGCCGGACGGGATAGACGGCAAGGTCCTCGGTGATCGGGTCGCCCTGGCCGGCGCCGGTGCGCACGTCGAAGCATCCCGCATGCAGCGGGCACTCGATCAGTCCCTCCTCTGTCAGCCAGCCCTCGGTGAGATAGGCAAGGCCGTGCGTGCAGATGTTGCTCGTGGCGCAGATCTCGCCACCTTCCAGATGGTAGAGCGCGATCTCGTGCGCGCCGACGGTGACGGCGGCCATGGCGTGTTCCGCAAGCTCGGCCTCCTCGCAGACGGCAACCCAGGTCTCTTCCTCCACATCCTTTGTTTCAGCCACGATGTCCTCCGTTTCAAAGCTCGACGCACAGATAGTCCTCCTCGACGGCGACCGGGAATATCTCGGCCTTGTAGGGGCCCTTGATGACGGTTTCGCCGTCCTCGACGCTGGTCGGATAGTTGCGGACCTTCGTGTGGAGCGGATCGAAATAGGACTGGCCGGTGCGCATGTCGAATTCCCAGCCGTGCCAGGGGCAACGCAGGAACTCACCCTGCCGCGAATAGGTGATTTCGCCCGGCGCTTCGCTCGTCATCAGCCCGGTCAGCAAGCCGTGGCACAGCGATGCGCCCTGGTGCGGGCAGCGGTTGAGCAGCGCGAAGAATTCGCCCTTGATGTTGAAGATAGCGAGGGGCCGGCCGCCGACATTCACGATCCTGCGCTCGCCCGGCTTGATCTCTCCGGCGGGCACGACGGCATATTTCGCCATGTCCAGCTCCTCTATAGGCGATAAACCGCCTTCGCGTTTTCGTAGAAGATTGTCGCCTGCTGCTCCGCCGTGAGCTTCAGCGGGAAGGCGTAGCGGCTGTCGTCGAAATCCCAGTGCGGATAGTCGCTGGAGAAGACGAGGCGGTCCCAGCCGATCCACTCGATCGTCTGGCGCAGGTGTTCCGGGTTGTCGAATTCGTCCATCGGTTGTGTCGAGAACCAGAAGTGCTCGCGCAGATATTCGGACGGCGGCCGTTTGACATGCGGCACCTCCGCGCGCAGCTTTTCCCAGAGCTTGTCGAGCCGCCAGCCGAGCGCCGGAACCCAGGTGAAGCCGCCCTCGATGAGGATGACGCGCAGGCGCGGGCAGCGCTCGAAGACGCCCTCCATGATCAGGCTCGTCACCAGCGACTGCGTGGCGAGCGATATCAGGTGGTGATGCTCGGCGTAGTAGGACGGCCAGCCTGCGCCGGGTGCCGGCGACACGCCGTTCTGCCCGCCCGTATGCAGGCCGAGCGGCAGGCCGGAGGCTTCCGCCGCTTCTAGGATCGGCCAGTAACGCCGGCGTCCCAACGGTTCTATACAGCGCTGCGGAACGGAAATCTGGACGAAGTCCTTTTCGCCCGCTCTCTTCTCCAGTTCCGCAACCGCGGCCTCGGGATGCTCGACCGGCAGGAGCAGCGTGGCGCGCAGCCGCGGTTCCTGGCTCGTCCATTCCGCGACCTGCCAGTCGTTGAGCGCGGCACAGACCGCCGCGCCGAACTCCGTGTTCTGCTGGTTCGATCCGTTCGGCGAGATGACCTGAAGCACGCCGGTCTCGACATTGTGCAGGTCGAGAAGCTGCTCGCGCAGGAAGGGCAGGTCGGAGCCGGGCGGCCCGCCGTTCGGCGGCACGGCATCCCGGCGGGACAGATAGGGGGCGATCTTCGGATAGAGTTCGCCCTGCGCGAAGGGAATGCGGAAATTGTTGCCGAACGTGTCGAAATGCTCGCGCCAGCGCTGCGGCAGGTATTCCCTGAGATGCGCGGGCGTTCTCAGCATCGGGTGGATATCGCAGTCGATCACTTTCTGCTTCCGGGCGGCACTGCCTATGGTTTTCGCAAGAGGGGACTGGACGTTCATTGCAGCGCTCCGTCGAGGCGGGGATAGGTCGCAAGTGGATTGGCCGTGCGCATGCGCGCGACGAGATCGGTCGGCATCTCGGGATGCACGCACCGATCTCCGTCGAACTGCCAATGCGGATAGTCGGTAGCAAAGAGCAGCATGTCGTCGGAGCCGATCTGGTCGAGAAGGGCCGGCATGTCGGCGAAGCGGTCGGGCACGTCGAGCGGCTGCGTGGTGAGCCGCACATGCTCGCGGATGATCGTGGAGGGCGGCCGATCGACCCAAGGTACCTCCATGCGCAGCGCCCGCCAGGTATTGTCCGCCCGCCAGAGGAATTGCGGCAGCCATGTCACGCCGGATTCCAGCAGCACGACGCGCAGCTTCGGGTATTTCTGGAAGACGCCTTCATAGACCATGTTCAGGAGCTGCCCCTGGAAGCTCGTCGAGAAGGCGGCATAGTGCTCGATGTAGTAGGACGGCCAGCCGATATAGGTCGGCGGATGGCGATAAGTGCTGCCTGCGTGGATGCCGATGGTAAGCCCATGGCGTTCCGCCGTCTCGTAGAGCGGCCAGAACTGGCGCCGTCCAAGTGGCATCTCCGTATTCGTCAGCAGGAGGACCTGGACGAAGCGCCGGTCCGCCGCGCAGCGCTCGATCTCCTCCACGGCAAGCTGCGGATCGTGCAGCGGAACAAGGATCGAGGCCCGCAGGCCCGGCTCCCTGTCCAGCCATTCCCGCGCGATCCAGTCATTGGTCGCCCGACAGAGGGCGGCGGCGAAATAGGGATTGAAGGCCGCTTCGGCGCCGTAGAGCACGTTGCAGATGCCGATCGTCGAGCCGAAGCCGTCGAGGCCTTCGGCCTTCAGGCGCTCGAGGCTCGCGCCCGGCTTGCCGCCGGAGGCCCGCCAGTCCTGCCGCGCCGTCAGCGGGTTCTTCGGCGGGTAGCTGGCAAGGTCGAGGCCGTCTATGCCCCGCCCGGTGATCTGGTCGGCCCAGTAGTCGTCCATGTAGGGCAAAAGGACCTCCGTTCCGGGCACGGTCGGATGGATGTCGCAGTCGATCAGCGGCGCGGTGTCCATGGCGGCCATGTCGTTTCCTCCCTTTGTCGAGGGGAAGGGTCGGCCAGGTTGATTGTGCAGTCAAAAGAGAAGTGCTATCCCGTGTTGAGAAAAACTCAACTGGAGGCGCTTCTCTGTCCTTTCCGCCGCTCAATGCGATCCGCGTGTTCGAAGCGACCGGACGGCTTTCGAGCTTCAAGCTCGCCGCCGCCGAGCTGCACGTCACGCCCGGTGCGGTGAGCAAGCAGATCAAGGTGCTGGAGGAATATCTCGGCTTCGCGCTCTTCGACAGGCGCACGGCCGAGACGGTGCTGACACCAGCGGGCGAGGCCTATCTTGCGGCCGTTGGCCCCGCGCTGCGCACCATAGAGGAAGCCACGCTCGCCAGCCAGAGGCAGGACGGCGACCGGCCCTTGAAGATTTGGTGCTCCCCCTTCGTCATGCGGCGCTGGCTCGTGCCGCGCCTGAAGGAGTTTCACGTCCGGATGCCGGGGCAGAACATCGTCATCGACAACGCGACGAGCAAGGACCGCTCGCCGGTCGACGGTGACCTCGGCATCCAGCGCGGCGACGGGCGCTGGGTGGGATACCGCTCGCGTCTTCTCTTCCCGATCCGTCTCGTGCCCGTCTGCAGTCCGCGCTATCTCGCCGGTCGGCCGCCGCCGCAAACGTTTGAGGCGATGGCTGTGCACACGATCCTCGAAAATCTCGCCCGGCCCGACGAATGGCAGTTTTGGAGCCGGGCGGCAGGCGGCAACGGCCTGCCCGGCGGCGTCAGCGTCAGCCTCCGTTCCTCCGATGCGCTCTATGAGGCGGCGCTGGACGGGATGGGGATCGCGATAGGCCGGCTTGGCTTCATCGAGCGCCATTTGGAGGACGGTAGCCTCGTGCGGGCTTCGGACATCGTCGCCGATGCAGCGGACGGCTACTACCTGGTCGTTCCCGCCGGCAAGCCCATGGCGCGGCGCGCGGTGGCGTTCCAGAGGTGGCTTTTGCGGCAGGTGCGCTGAGGTCGGTGTCGATTTTTCCTCGCACGGCGTGACTTATGCTCAAGCGGCTTGCGTCAATCGCAGGCGTCAACTGGCTGGTTTATAGGTATTTTCCATTTCTGCTTTCAGGCTGATATGCCTGCCTGCCCGTGCCGCGCCGTCGTTTGACGTGCGCTCGTCTCGCTGCCATCCCCTGTGAGAACAGACAGGGAGGCATCGCCATGGAGCAGATCGTCATTGTCGGGGCCGGGCAGGCCGGACATTGCGCCGCCTTTGAACTGCGCCGCCAGCGGTACGGAGGGCGGATCGTCCTGATCGGGGAGGAGGCGCTTGCGCCCTACGAGCGGCCGCTGCTCAGCAAGGCGGTCCTCGTTGCCCCGGCGCTTCCGCAGCCGCAATTCTTCTCGCCGCCCGCCCGTTATCGGGAGCAGGAGATCGATCTCGTGCTTTCCCGAAGAGCTGAGGCGATCGATCGGGCCGGACGGGTGCATCTGGCCGGCGGAGGGAGCGTGCCCTACGACCGGTTGCTGCTGGCGACCGGCGGCACGGCGCGGCGACTTGCGATTAGGGGCGGCGAGTATGTCGCCTGCCTCAGAACATGGGCGGACGCGGAGAAGATTCGGGCCCAACTGAAACCGGGACTGCGCCTCCTGTGCATCGGCGGCGGCGTGATCGGGCTGGAGATCGCGGCGAGCGCTTCGGCGCTCGGATGTTCGGTGACGGTGCTGGAAGCCGGGCCCACGATCATGGCGCGCTGCCTTGCACCTCGGCAAGCCGACGTGCTGCTGCGGCGGCACAGGGACGCGGGTGTGACGATCCATCTGGAGCAATCTCTGAGCGGGGTCGAGAAAGGGGCGGACGGGTTCGTGGCGACTCTCACCGGCGGCGAAGAAATCAAGGCCGATCTCGTCGTCGCCGGTGTCGGCATGAGCCGCAACACGGCTCTTGCGGAAGACGCCGGCCTCGAAGTCGACAACGGGATCGCGGTCGATCTCCATGCCCGGACGGCGGATGAGGCCATCTTTGCTGCCGGCGATGTTGCTGCCTTCGAACACGCGCTCTATCCCGGCCGCATGCGGCTCGAATCCTGGTACCACGCGCAATATCACGGAGCGTGCGCCGGTCGGGCGATGGCTGGTGTGCCACGTCCCTATGACGACGTTCCGCGTTTCTGGACGGATCAGTACGACCTCAACATCCAGGTTGCCGGCTTTCCGGCAGAAGCCGTCACCGAGACCGTGGTGGGCAAGCCGGGCGAGGGCACTTTCACGGTGCTGCACGCCAATCCGCAAGGCCGTCTGGTCGGGGTGACGGCCGTCAACCAGCCTCGGAGCATGCGCCCGGCGATTGAAGCGATCCGCCGGGGCGGGCAGGCGGACCCCGCTCTGCTGGATCCGCGCCGGCCAGCGGCCGCTCGCCGGGGTGCATAGCCGCATGCCGAACCGGCAATGGACTAGACGGATGGGGCCCGCCATCTTTCCAATACCCATCGGCATCTATCCCTTCAGCAGCAGGACCAACCGTGGCACGAGAAAATACAAACGCTTACAGAATTGCGGTCATTCCCGGCGACGGCATCGGCAAGGAGGTCGTGCAGGAAGGGTTGAGGGTGCTCGAAGCCGCCGCTTCCCGCTACAGCTTCGACCTGAAGATCGATACGTTCGATTTCGCGTCCTGCGACTATTACGAGAAGTATGGACGCATGATGCCGGAAGACTGGAAGGACCGCATCGGCCACCACGATGCGATCTTCTTCGGTGCGGTCGGATGGCCGGCCAAGGTGCCGGACCATATCTCGCTATGGGGTTCGCTGATCCAGTTTCGGCGCGAGTTCGATCAGTATGTGAGCCTGCGCCCCTGCCGGTTGATGCCTGGCGTGACCTCGCCACTCGCTGGTCGCAACCCCGGCGATATCGACTTCTACGTCGTGCGGGAAAACACCGAAGGCGAATATTCCTCGATCGGCGGCCGAATCTTTCCGGGAACAGATAGGGAAGTGGTGATGCAGGAAACGGTGATGACCCGCAAGGGCGTCGACCGCATCCTCAAATTCGCCTTCGAGCTAGCGGCGACGCGCAAAGGGCATCTAACCTCCGCGACGAAGTCGAACGGCATCTCTATCACCATGCCTTATTGGGACGAGCGCGTTGAAGAAATGGCGAAGAACTATCCAGATGTGCACTGGGACAAGTATCACATCGATATCCTGACAGCGCATTTCGTACAGCATCCGGACTGGTTCGACGTCGTGGTCGCCTCGAACCTCTTCGGCGACATCCTTTCCGATCTCGGGCCCGCCTGCACGGGCACGATTGGCATCGCGCCCTCGGGTAACATAAACCCGGAACGAGATTTTCCGTCGCTCTTCGAGCCGGTGCACGGTTCGGCCCCGGATATTGCAGGCCTGTCGGTCGCAAATCCGATCGGCCAGATCTGGTCGGCAGCGATGATGCTCGACCATCTCGGTGAACGCACGGCGGCCTCGGCGATTCTCGGCGCCATCGAACATACGCTGTCAGATGCAAGACTGAGGACGCGCGATCTCGGCGGCAAGGCCGGTACCGTAGAATGCGGGAAAGCCGTCGCGGCTGCGGTCTGATGCCGGGCCGCAGGGCAATCGGCGGCCTCGTGAAACTGCGGAATGCACGCGCCTTTCTGCTCGCTCTGGCCTTCGGCACGTGCGGCGGTGCGATATTCGCCTACATGCATTTTCCTCTCGCCTGGATGCTCGGCTCGATGTTGGCCTGCACGGCTGCGGCCACGGCTGGTGTGCCGGTCGCAGCTCCCGCCTGGGTCCGCCCTCCGGTCATCAGCGTCGTCGGTCTCGCCTTGGGAGCCAGCTTTTCGCCGGATATCGCGAAGGCAGTCACGCAATGGCTGCCGACGATCTTCGGACTTGCCCTTTATCTTGTCCTCGGCGGCACGGCCTGCGTGCTCTATCTGCGCCATGTTGCGGGTTACGATCGCCTGACGGCCTTTTACTCCGGCATGCCCGGCGGCCTTTCCGACATGGTGATCTTTGGAGAGCAGAACGGCGCGGATGTCCGGCGGATCGCGCTCATCCACTCCTCGCGCATCATCCTCGTCGTTTCAACCCTGCCGATCCTTATTGCACTCTTTAACCACGCGCCGGTCGTCGCCGCCTCCGGCGGTGCAGCACCAGGGGGAACCTGGTCGCATACGGAATTCCTGTGGGCGGTCTTTGCGGCGGTCGCTGGCATTCTATTCGCGCAAGCCCTTCGCCTGCCGGCAAAGTTTCTCCTGGGGCCGATGATTGCGAGCGCGGCCATTCACCTATTCGGCTTCTCCGCCTTTTCGCTACCGGTGCTTGCCGTCAATGCGGCGCAGGTCGTGCTCGGCGTCGTGATCGGGTGCCGTTTCCGCGGCGCCCATCATTCGCTTTTCCTGCCGGTAGCGTTTCATTCCGCGGTAGTGACCATCATCCTACTCTCGATAACCCTTATCTTCGCCGGTCTGTTCGATCATTATCTGGATGTCGGCTTCCTGCCCGTAGTGCTTGCCTATTCACCGGGCGGTCTCACGGAAATGGGGCTTGTCGCTGTCGCGCTTCAGATCGACGTCGCCTTCATCCTCGTCCATCACCTGCTGCGCATCCTTCTCGTGCTGACCGCGGCACAGGTGCTCGGCCGGAGGATAGGAACGGAAGAAAAGGAGTAATGCAGGGTCTGGAAGAGATGCCCGGCTAAAATCACGAGGAACAGCAACAGGAAAGGGAGGCTGCCATGGCTACGGCGGAAAGACGGGTCGTCGTGACACAAAGGTATTTCGATCAAGCAACGATCGACTACCTCAATGAAAACAACTGCGAAGTCGATATCATCGACCTGCCGAAGGGCAAGGCGGACGGGAACCTGACACCTGACGAATTGAAGAGCCTCCTCGCCGGTGCGCGAGGCTGGATCGTCGGCCACGCCCACATCACGCGTGAACTCCTTCAGGACCTTCCCAACCTCGCCGTCATCTCGCGACGTGGTGTCGGCTATGAACGGGTGGACGTTATTGCCGTGCGCGACCTCGGGCGCGTTATCACCATCGCCGCGGGAGGCAACGACGCATCGGTTGCAGATCACACCATCGGGCTGATGCTGGCTGTTGGGCGCAGGCTGCGCGAGATGCAGAACAGGATGCAGGCTGGCGATTGGACAATCCTCGTGAGCTCCGACCTCAATCGCAAGACGGTGGGCCTCATCGGCCTCGGCCGCATCGGCCGCAGCGTCGTCCAACGATTGAAGGGATTCAACTGCCGCATCCTCGTAAACAGCCCTCATCCGGATGCCGACTATGCCCGCAATGAGAACGTGACGTTCTGCGATGTCGAGACGATCTTGCGTGAGAGCGACTACATCTCGCTGCATGCGCCGCTCGTCGCGGCCACGCGAAACCTGATCGACGAGAAGGCGATTGCCCTCATGAAGCCGACTGCGATCGTGATCAACACCGCGCGGGGTGGGTTGGTCGACGACTGCGTGCTGCTTCAGGCCTTGAAGGACGGCAGGCTCGCGGGTGCCGGCCTCGACGTCTATCTCAGTGAGAGCGACAAGAGCCTTGCGGATGTGACGGCCGAGCTCATTGCGTTGCCCAACGTCGTCGCTACGCCGCATTCGGCGGCCTCGTCGCTGGAGGGGCTCGCCCGTACGAACATGGTGGCGGCAAGATCCGTTGTCGCCGTTCTCGATGGGGGTGATCCGCCGGAAACCTGCGTGATTGCTGATGGCCGCACCCGCCCGCGCTGAGAGCGCTCGAATTGCGACGGAGTAAGGTCTGCCCTAAGAGAAGGCATGTCATGGGAGGATTGTGAGGAGGATTGTGACGCGTAATGGAAATCGTCTGGCTAGAAGACTTCATGGCACTTTCGGAGACCGGGCACTTTTCCCGCGCTGCCGAACGGCGGAACATCACCCAGCCCGCCTTCAGCCGCCGGGTGCGGACGTTGGAGGAGTGGGTCGGCACGCCGCTCTTCAATCGCTATACGCATCGCATCGAACTGACGAGTGCTGGGGAGCAGTTCAAGCCGATCGCCGAGGAGGTGATCCGCCTGGTCTATCTCGGGCGCGAGCAGGCGCGGTCCGCGGCCCAGTCTGCGGCCGAGACCCTGCGCTTCGCGTCGACGCATGTCCTGTCGATCAACTTCTTTCCGGACTGGCTGCGCCATATCGAGGAACATGCCGCTCTTGAAGCGACCGTCAGCCTGGTCGCCGACAACATGGCGGCCTGCGAGCGCAAGATCCTGCAGGGGGAGGCGCATTTCCTGCTCTGCCATCACCATCCGGCCGCCGCCACAGCGCTCGAGCCGAGACAGTTCCGCTGGATCGACCTGGGCGAGGACGTTCTCGTTCCGGTAAGCGTACCGGAGATGAAAGGCGGCGGGGAGCCGCGGCACGCATTGCCCGGAACCATGGAGGCGCCGACGAGCTATGTCTCCTACAGCCCGACATCGGGAATGGGCCGCATCGTGGCGGCCACCCAGGCGCAGGATGCACCGCCAACCTGGCTGACGACGGTTTTCACGTCGCATGTCGCGACCGTGTTGCTCGCCATGGCGCGCAACGGGCGCGGCCTCGCCTGGCTGCCGCTCAGCCTTGTGCAGCCCTTTCTGCAAAGTGGCGAGCTCGTGCGGGCAGGCGAGGAGAAATGGGACATCCCCATCATCATACGGATTTTCCGGCCGCGGCTGCGACAAAGCCCGACGGTGGAGCGTTTCTGGTCCTATCTCAGGGAGATTTACGACACCGACAAATAGACCGGCGCACGCTGCCGGGGTGTGCAACGATCGATGTCGATTTGGCATTGGCCGTCTGCGGCAAAGCCCCATAGGCTCGCAAGCGGATGAAGGCACCACCCTGCCTGCAAAGATCGAGGAGGAGTTCGATGGATCAGAAGGTAGAAAGCAAAAAGACGTCCTGGCCGCCGGGATTCGCCATCAATCCGCGCAGCAAGGGACCGTCGGATGCCTGGCTCGACAAGTTCCGCGGCGTGCCGACGTCCTGGGTGAGCGACGTGCTCGGCCGTTCGATCGGCACGATGGGTCTCAACACCTACCATAACGATCCTTCGCTGATGATGGTCGGACGGGCGCTGACTGTACGGGTGCGGCCGGGCGACAACCTCATGATCCACAAGGCGCTCCAGATCGCGAAGAAGAACGACGTGCTCGTCATCGACGGCGGCGGTGACGTCACCCAGGCGCTGATCGGCGGCAACATGCAGATCACCGGTCACTTCCGGGAAGTCGCCGGCTTCGTCATCGACGGCGCCATCCGCGACCTCGCCGACTGGGCCAAGGGAACGATGCCGATCTGGGCAAGGGGGCATACGCACCGCGGGCCCAGCAAGGACGGGCCGGGCGAGATCAACGTCACGATCAGCTGCGCCGGCCTGGTCGTCAATCCCGGCGATCTCGTCATCGGCGATGCCGACGGAATAGTGGCCGTTCCCCCCGCGGACCTCGATGCCGTTTGGCCCCTCATCGAGAAGCAGCGGGAAAAGGAGGAGAGAACCTCGCAGGGCAACAAGGTCGGCGACATCGATCCCGAGCGTTTCGATTCCATCCTGAGAGCCAAGGGATGCCCTGTCTGAGGGCTCGAACGGGCAGGGGAGCTAGCCGAAGCCGGCCCGCTTTCGCAATTCCGAGTGGATGACGGCGATTTCTTGCCGAATGCGGTGGCGGGACGTGAAGTCCCGCCGGGCCGGTGGCGCGTCCGTGATCGTTCCGTCATCCGGCGGATGACCTGGAGGACAAGATGCAGAAGCTGCGCAATCCCGCACTGGACCAGCTCAAACAGGGTGAACTGGCGCTCGGCGCTGGTATCCGCCTGTCGCGGACCGTGGAGGTGGCCGACATGATGAAGACCGCCGGCTTCGACTGGCTCTTCATCGATCTGGAACATGGCGCCATTTCGATCGACACAGCGTCGCAGATGTCGGTTGCCGCGCTGAATGCCGGCATCTCGCCGCTGCCGCGTGTGCCGAAGGGCGAATATTCGATCGCCACGCGGCTGCTCGACAATGGTGCCGTCGGCATCGTCGTGCCCCATGTGGACATGGTGGATGAGGCGCGGGAGATCGTCGGGCGCCTCAAATATCCGCCTCTCGGCCACCGCTCCGTGGTGGGCGCGATGCCGCATTTCGCCTTCCGGGGGATGCCGATGGAAGAGACGATCGCCGCCGTCAACGAAGCGTCGCTGATCGTCGTCATGATCGAGTCGCCGGAAGGGGTCGCCAATGCGCGCGAGATTGCGGCGGTCGAGGGTGTGGACGTGCTGATGGTCGGCTCGAACGACCTGTGCGCCGAGCTGGGCGTGCCCGGCGCCTTCGACCATCCCCGCTATGTCGAGGCGTTGAAGGCGGTGGCGAAGGCGTGCATAGACGCCGGTAAATGGCCGGGGCTTGCTGGCGTCTATTCGGAGGCGCTGATCGCCGAATATCTGATCTTCGGCTTCCGTTTCGTACTGTGCGGCAACGATCTCGCCTTCATGATGAACGCGGCAAAAAGCCGGTCGACGACGGTCCGCAAGGCCGATCCGAAGCGCAAGTCCTGAAGCCACTGCCTGAGCGTGCCGGGACGAACGGCCCGGCCTTGTATTCGCGGGAGGAACCATGACGAAGATCGGATTTGTCGGCCTCGGCATTATGGGCAAGCCGATGGCGCTCAATCTCCTTGCCGCCGGTTACGAACTTTCCGCCTACGGGCGGCGGGGCGTACCGGAGGACGCTGCCGGGGCGGGCGTGAAGCCCGTCGCCTCCGGACGCGCGCTTGCGGAGAGCTGCGACGTCGTCATCACCATGGTGCCAGACACTCCCGACGTTCAAGAGGTGCTTTTCGGTGCGGATGGCATAGCCGAGGGTCTGTCCGCCGGGAAAACCGTCGTCGACATGAGTTCGATCTCGCCGATGGCGACTCGCGATTTTGCAGTCCGGGTCCAAGCGCTCGGTGCCGATTATCTCGATGCGCCCGTTTCGGGCGGCGAGACCGGCGCCAGGGCCGCCACGCTTTCCATCATGGTGGGCGGCGCGGCCGATGTGTTCGAACGCATCAGGCCGGTTTTCGAGGTTCTAGGGAAGAACATCACGCATGTCGGCGAAAACGGCGCGGGGCAGGTAGCCAAGGTCGCCAACCAGATCATCGTGGCCCTGACCATAGAGGCTGTCGGCGAGGCGCTGCTGCTGGCATCGAAGGCGGGCGTCGATCCGGGACGGGTTCGCAAGGCGCTGCTCGGCGGCTTTGCCCATTCCCGTATTCTCGAAGTGCATGGGTTGCGCATGATCGAACGCACCTTCGAGCCGGGATTCCGCATCGAGCTTAACCAGAAGGACGTTGCGCTCGCACTTCAAACGGCCGGGCATCTCGGGATGAGCCTGCCGAATACGGCCACCGTGCAGCAGCTCTTCAATGCCTGTGTGGCGAGTGGCGGCCGTCATGCGGATCATTCGGGGCTGATCCGCGCGCTTGAGCAGCTTGCGGGCCACGAATTGCCGGATTTCGCGGCCCGTGGGACGGACGCCTGAGACGACGCGGCAACCCGCGGACCACCGGACGACCAGGGAGGCGAAGATGGCAAAAGGATACTGGATCGCACATGTCGACGTCGGCAATGCCGAGGAATACGGGAAGTATGTCGAGGCCAATGCCGCCGCTTTCCGCAAGTATAAGGCCGTCTGCCTTGCCCGCGGCGGCAAGTCGGAGGCGCTGGAAGGCATCGGCCGCGCCCGCAATGTGATCTGGGAGTTTCCCTCCTACGAAGCTGCGCTAGAATGCTACTACTCAACCGAATATCGTCAGGCCAAGCGTCTCCGCGACGGGCACGGCGTTGGCGAGTTCATTATCGTCGAAGGTTTGCCGGATGGCCCAACTCCGGCCTGAAAACGTGGGCGCTCATCATTGAAGTGAGGTTCGTGATCGACCGGGTGCGTATCACGATCTTTCGGATCAGCTCCCTACGCTTTAGGTCTTTGTTTTACGCATATCGTGACCGCAAAACCGCTGCACAATTTTGCGCGCTCTGGAACTGGTCAACGAAGTGTAGATATCCGAAGCGAAGGCGTCTTGCCGAGGCTCGTTGGCTAGGTGAACGGCAGTTTTGCGGCCCGTTTCCCACGCCATCTCAGCCATTCGAATTTATGGGTTATAGCCTGGCATCAAAGTGACGATGCGCGACCGAATTCAGCGGCTATTGACATAGACCGTACCTAGGCGGGTGCAAACCGCATTCCCAATTTGTCGATCATCTGCTGATCCTGCCATGCGGCTGGATTGCCTGTCGTCAACAAGACGTCGCCCACAAAGATGGAATTCGCTCCCGCCAAAAAGCAGAGCGCCTGAAGCTCCTCGCTCATGCCGGTCCGGCCGGCGGACAAGCGCACGACGCTCTGCGGCATCAGTATCCTCGCAAGGGCGACGGTCCGAACAAGAGCGAAGGGATCGACAGGTTTCGCCCGCTTCTGGACGGGGGTATTGCCGATCTCGTTCCAGAGATTGATCGGGACGCTGTCGGGGTGGGTTGGCAGGGTTGCGAGGGTGACAAGCATCGAGATTCGATCCACGACTTCTTCGCCCATGCCCAGGATGCCGCCGCAGCACACCTTGATCCCGCTCCTGCGCACGCGATCAACAGTTTCGAGACGATCGTCCATCGTCCGCGTGGTCGCGATCTCCCGATAATAGTCGGGAGACGTATCGATGTTGTGGTTGTAGAAATCGAGGCCGGCAGCCCTCAATTTCTCGATCTGACCCGGCGACAGCATGCCGAGCGTCATGCAGGTCTCCAGGCCCATTTCCCGAACGCGCTTTACCATGGAGCAAAGCTTGTCCATGTCGCGATCCTTCGGGTTTCGCCATGCGGCGCCCATGCAGAACCGTTGGGCTCCCGAAGCTTTCGCTCGCCGCGCTGCCTTCAGGACCTCGTCAAGGTCCATCAGCTTCGTCACTTTGACGCCTGTGTCATGGTAGGCGCTTTGCGAGCAGTAGCCGCAATCTTCAGGGCAGCCTCCTGTCTTGATGGAGACCAGGCTCGCGGTCTCGATCACGGTCGGATCGAAGTTGCGGCGGTGAACCTCTTGGGCGCGGTGGATCAGGTCGGGGAAGGGCAGGTCGTGAACCGCCTGCGCTTCCTCAATGCTCCAGTCGGTGCGGATCATCGGGCAGCCCCGCTCCGCAGGCTGCGCCAGCCGCAGATCAGCGCCACACCGAGACCGGTCTTGAGCAGATCGCCGAGAAGGAACGGAGCAAGCCCTGTGGAGATCAGGGACCGTGCGGGCACGAAGGCTACGAGCCAGGCAAGCCCGGCGGCGTAGACGACGGCAAGGCCCGCAAGCATGGCACCTGCAATTCGAAGAGCGCTCCCGTTGCTGGCCAGCCACCCGGTTAGCCAGCTGGCGGCGAGGAACCCCAAAAGGTAGCCGCCGGTCGGACCCAGCGCATGGGACAGGCCAATGCCGCGCTCGGGAGAACCGGAGAAGATAGGCAAGCCGGTAAGCCCGGCGCCGAGATATGCCGCCATCGCAGCCAGACCGAGGCGAGGCCCCATTGCCACCGAAAGAGTGAGCACCGCCAGCGTGTGCAATGTCATGGGTACCGGCCAGAACGGCAGCTGCACTTTGGCGCTGACAGCGATCAGCGCAGCGGCGCCGATGACGAGCCCCCAATAGCGCAGGACATTGGACGGGCGATGACGTATGGCGGCTGACTGATGCATCGAGACATCTCCAGTTGCTACAGATAATCTATAACAATTTGGATTCGATGCATGAGGCAACAGAGATTATAGATAATTAGTCGAGAAGCTTTTCAGCCACCTGGATTTCCACGCTGGGTCGCGGGCCGGTGCGGCGCCCCATCCAGCCAACATGACGGGCGAGAATATCGCACGCTACGTCAGTTTGTCCGCGGCGAAGCGCTGTAAGGATCGCGCGGTGATCATGGTCCGTGCGCGCCTCCCAATCCGAACGCCACGCGGCGAAAAGAAAGCGGGCGCTCGCGAGATGGAGGTCGTCTATCGTCGCAAGCAGGCGCGGCATGCCGCATGGTTCGAGAATCATTCGATGAAACGCGCGGTTAGCCTTCTCCCAATCCCGTACGTTCCGTGCTTGCTCCGCATGAACGGTAGCTTCCTCGGCCTTTGCCAGGAGCGCCAGCGTGAGCTTTGGGCCAGCGTGTTTCAGGGCGAGAGCCTCAAGCGAGGCACGCATCTCCGCCACCTCGCGTAGCTCTGCCACATCGAAAGAGGTTACGCGAACACCCTTGTGAGGTTCGCTGGAGGCCAGGCCCTTGGCCTCAAGCCGTCGGAAAGCCTCCCGCACTGGCACGTGACTGGCCCCGAACTCTTCGGCGATATGGTCCTGTCGCAGACGCGATCCCGGCTGCAATCGGCCCGAAACGATCCTCTCGGTAAGCGTGGCTTCGATCTTTCTTACCACTGTATCGTCGGCTTTACTCATGATTATAGATAATTCAGAAGCTGCGCGCCTAGCAAGGAGGAGACGATTGCTGCAGGAAAATTTCCGCGGAAAAGCCAGTCAAAGGTCAACGGCAACTTGCTATTTCGATATTGGCTACCGATTTCGCACGACGTCCCATTGCGAAAGGACACAAAGTTTGAGGCGCCACTCGTCAGCTCCATGGATCTCGCGCGAACTTATTATGCAACGCAGCGCAGGATACCAGCTTGACGCCGCCCCCTTTCACTGAATAGATCGCACTATTCCGAGGGGAGCGTCGAACGGCGCTGAGATGGCGGTGAGCCGGACCCTTGAACCTGATCCGGGTCATGCCGGCGTAGGAACGGAACAAGGGGCTGCCATCGCCCCCTTTCTCCATTCTTCGCTTGCCTGGATCTCCGTGATGACGCTCGGGAGATCGCCAATGCCGCACCAAGCAATCACCAAAACCAGACCGGCCGGCTGAAGCTGAGTGGATGGGAACGCTTTCGTCCATCCTGCGGACGCTGGTGACATTGCTTGCGACGTGGCAGGCGATCGTCTGGATCTGGTCGCCGCCGCGCTATATTCTCCCGGCACCGCTGGACGTGCTGGCGGCCATGCGGCGGCAGCCTGCCTATCTGTTCGAAAACACGCTGGTTACGCTCGCAGAGATCCTGGCGGGGTTCGCGTTCGGCTCCATCCTCGGTGCATTGACCGCGCTGGGCATCGCCGCCCTGCCGCGGCTTGGGCGTCTCGTCTGGCCGATCGTGCTCGTGCTGCAGGCGTTTCCGGTCTTCGTCATCGCGCCGCTGCTCGTCATCTGGCTGGGCTTCGGAATGCCATCCAAAGTGGTCATGGCGATGCTCATCATCTTCTTCCCGGTGACATCGTCCTTCGCCGACGGTCTGCGTCGTATCGACCAAGACCTGCTCGACGCGGCGGCGCTGACAGACGCCAGCCACTGGCAGGCCCTGCTGCATGTGCGCGTTCCGCTCGCCATGCCGGCGCTCGTGTCCGGTCTGCGCGTGGCCGCCCCGCTCGCTCCCCTGGGAGCAGTGGTCGGTGAATGGGTCGGAGCTTCGGCAGGGCTCGGCTTCGTCATGATCCAGGCCAATGCGCGCATGCAGACCGACATGGTGTTCGCGGCCATGACGATCCTGGCGGCCCTCACGCTCTTTCTACGCCATGTCGTTGACGCGCTCGGACCGCACCTCGCTCCGTGGGTTCAGGAGCAATCAACCCCTCACTTCTACATCGCAAATGGAGCCTCTCATGATCCGCAAGACTGCCCTTGCCCTGGCCGCCAGCCTCGTGCTGGCCGGCCCGGTCGCTGCCCAGGACAAACTGACCGTGCTGCTCGAATGGTTCGTCAATCCAGACCATGCGCCTCTCGTCGTCGCCCGGGAACTCGGCCTATTCGAGAAGGCGGGGCTCGAGGTCGAACTGCTGCCGCCGGCCGATCCGTCGATCGTGCCGCGTGCCGTCGCCTCCGGGCAGGCGGAGATCGGTGTGCACTACCAACCTAATCTCTATCTCGACCATGAGGCTGGTGTGCCGTTGGTGCGGTTCGGGACGCTCGTCGAAACGCCGCTTAACACATTGACCGTTCTGGCCGATGGCCCGATCAAGAACCTCAGGGATTTGGCCGGCAAGCGCGTCGGGTTTTCTGTGTCGGGCTTCGAGGGCGTGATCCTTTCCACGATGCTGTCGAACGCAGGCGTGAAGTCCGATGACGTAGAGCTCGTGAACGTCAACTTCGCGCTGACGGCATCGCTGATCGGTGGCAAGGTCGAGGCCACCATCGGTGGCTTTCGCAATTTCGAGCTGACACAGATGCGGTTGGGGGGGCACGAGGGCAAGGCGTTCTTCCCGGAGGATTACGGTGTTCCCGTCTATGACGAACTGATCTTCGTCACTCGCCCGGATCTGGTCTCGGATGAACGCCTCGTCCGCTTCCTTGATGCCGTCGAGAAGGGAGCGATCTACCTTACCAATCATCCGCAAGAAAGCTGGGAACTCTTCATCCGCGCCTATCCCGATCTGGATGACGAGTTGAACCGGCGGGCATGGGCCGACACCTTGCCGCGTTTTGCCAAGCGCCCCGCCGCGCTTGATAGCGGACGCTATGAGCGCTTCGGCAAATTCCTTGCGAAGAACGGGCTTATCAAGTCCGAGCCGGCGCTCGCCGACATCGCGGTCGAACTGCGATAAGCCCACAATTGTTCCTAAGCGCGGACCTGCCGATGCAGGCAGCCGACCTGCTGGAACGCGCGGACACGGTCCCGTGCGTTCGCTGTCGTGCACACAGTAGTTCAAAAGCTCGTGGTGAACGGCCTGTTCACATTGGGCGCTATTCGGTCCATGACTTGCTCGCTGGGCGAAGTGGAAGCATTTGTCAGGAATGCTGAGGGGCTCGTGGTCAATCTCAGAACGCTCGGTGCATGAATACGCGCTCTTCATTCCATTCCGGCACAGGTTTGAACCAGCCCTCGGATAATAGGGAAAGGATTTGCCCGATCCCCTTGCAAGGGCCGTAGGCGGCCGGGAAATCCGGCCGCACAGCACTCTTGTCATGACCGGCGACAGCGGGTAGGCCGATGCAGCAACGACGTTTTCCTGGCGGCAGATATGGCCGGTGGAAGAATGCCGGCCGGCCATGCAAACCTATAGCGTGCGGCGCGTCCTGCACGGCGACGAGGGCGTCGCCTCCCGCTGGGCGGCCAATGTGCGGCCCAGAGATATTGCCGGCATCTGGTTCTATGCCGTCGGCTTAGGGATCGTTCCGCCCAGTTATTCGAATTTTTGCGTCGTTGCGGCTATCTTTCCATAGATGAGACCTTTGCCATACGAAGACTTTATCGCTCGGGATAATTTCCATCTTCGACGACACGACAACAAGATTCGTTTATCGCGTCCAGTGACGCCTTTATTGCGTGCATTCCCACTTTGTTCACGGGCTTGCAGCACCATTGAAGAATACCTGTTTCAACAATCGTCGCTATTCCCGACCCGTCATCCGGTGAGGGGCATTAGCGGTGCGCACAACGTCGGAAATTAGCAGGGGAGCATCAAAACTTCGATCTCTTCCCGCGATAAGTCGTTGGCGGTGGTAGTTCAGCGTGAATCTTCGCTAGGGTCTCCAGCCATGCGGCAAGCCCCGCCGGGACCTCCTCGTTTCCTGTTTCCAATGCTTCAATCCATGAAAGCTCACATTGCAACGCGGAAGCCATGTTGATCGGTGTCCAGCGGATGAGGAGAAGGCATTCCGAGAAGCGGGCGGGCGTCATACTGTCAAGAAATCCATTATCGATCGACATAATCTATAGGCTCTCACCCAAAGATGCACTCGGCAGGCTGAACCATCAATGAATGACGGTCCTAAAGGGGGCGGTCCTGGCGACGGCGTTGGGAGCGTACGCGATCCATGTCGCTCCGATCAGCAGACTACCCCGGGAACGTAACTGCTGTTGCAGTCCTCAAATATTTCCAATTCAATCAATTAGTTAACCGACCTTGTGGGCGACGGTTCGAATCCGTTCAAGAGCTTTTTGATCAAACCTAGTGTCGCACCATGGCCGGTTTGTCTATCACCTACATGTCTACATTCTATTGGAATGCTGTATAAATTCGGGCACGTGCAGGAGATTTCGTAAAGCTTCTTAGAAGAAAAGCTAATTGAGCTTCGATTTAACCCGATTACCATATCGGTTTTAAAATGAAATTCCTGAGTGAGGATGATGGTTGTTGGCAAATGTGAAGTCGAGCTCTTCCTTTACCTTCGCGGAGGCTGACCAGATACGGCCGGACGCCTGGAGGGCTGATGCCTGGCTCGCGCCGAAGACGAGTACGGCCAGTTCGGCGATGGCGGTCCTTGCTTCCGGTCGCTCTTTGGTCTTTACAGCCCCCTTTGGGCCGATAGACCAGGTTCCTTCGTTGTCGGGGAAAAGATCGTCCTTGACGGCAATCGCTATCTGCCGCGTTCCGCCAAACCGGCGGGCGGAGAGCAAGGCGGCGAGGTCGAGAGGCCGTATCCAGCTTTCGTCCCGTTGTCCGGATATTGCCAAGGTTCGCGGGTTACGCAGAAGCAGTGGCAACGGGTCGTCGATCGGCCGGGACGGGAAAACGGCGCGATGCAGGATATCCTGTGTGAAGAGATGGCCGATCAGGCCCCGCCATGCCTCATCGTCATGGGCGACGAGATCATCGACGATCACGGTGCGTTGCGAGGATGTGAACCAATTGTCCGATGGCTCGATATGGAAGCGCAGGATTTCAGGAAGCACATATCAAAGTTACGAGGAGCTTTCTTCTAAGATTTTGGATGCGAATGGTGATACGATCATCTCAATCAGCGAATACTCTACAATTACTCTATATGGTGTCACGAGTGCTGATTTGACGAACCTGAATTTTTCCTTCGCTGCGTAATATGGACTGATCGGCACGCGACCGCATGCAGATATCTCAACAGGCTAGAGAGATCTGGTTCAGGCTTGTTGATGGATCGTTTTATTTTGACGGACGGTACACGCTGTTTGCCTCACACCCTTGACCACATGCGTGGTGCCGTTCGGACAGCTACCGCTCTGACAGGGACGCCCGGAATGCGTCATTTGCGATCATTGCTCCTTTAGGCTCTTACTCCTAATGAAGCGCTGGAAGACCGAGGCAATGTCACTGTCATTCGTGGAGACGGCGCGGGCTACCCGATCAAGCCGGTCAATATGGTGTATCTGAGCTTCGCGATCGGCCGTCCCGCTGATCGTTGGATCGACGTTTTGCGGCCGGGCGCTCCTTGCTTTTTCATGGGGTTTCCCATGGACGCGCTCACACCAGAAGGGCCGGTATAGAGCGGCCTTCATATTCGGCGAACCGTCGCGATCGCGACAAGGATGCGGCCACCATCTTGGCTGGCTTATTTTCCGAGCTCAGTTATCCCGGCCGCGATGACAACAAGCTTTCCCTCTCACGGTACGATCCCGCCAGGAATTTGGTCATGACGGTTTGCCGAAGTTGTGGTTTCAGCGGTGCTTGCAGCTAACACAAGCCTCAGCCTCATGCCACTTGTCCCGGCTAGAAGGACGGGTATCTTGGACGGAATGGCAGCTGACGGACGGGACGGGCGCCGGCAAACAGCTTTGCGCGACTTTGGCTACAGGCGCGCTTCGCTTCCGCTGGGCAGATCTGAGTTGGTGCGTACTAGACCGGATCGAACCGCATCATTGCTCACCATTTGCAAGTGACGCGCTCTTTTGGCCAGCGCCGCTTTCCGCGAACGGACAGGAAAGCGGTTCAACGACCGATGTCGCGTTGCGCTGCGAACGAAAAGCTGCGGATTTCTCATAGGCCAGCTTGCGCAGGCGCATGATGGCGCCAAGCGGCTTGTGAGCTTCGATGCCGTTCCAGGGGCTGAAATGCATGCCGTCGTCGACGGCTTGGGAGCGCGCTTCGGTCCAGGCCGGCTGAGGCTCGGCGACGAGCCGGGCGATCGTGACGAAAGGGCTCTTCTTCTCATCCCAAGTCTCCACGCCTTCGACCGGCATTTCCGCCAGATCGGTGCATAGCTGCACCTGCAGGTGCCACACGGCCGTTTGCTCCGCGAAGAAGCGCTCGACTTCGTGGCGGATGACATCGGGATCCTCGCTGGTATCCAGCCGCGTGCCGGCAAGCGCCCGGAGATTGTCCGAGGCCGGCACGACGGCGATCTTGGCGACGTGGTCGCCGTGGCGCAGCGGCAATTGCGAGAAGAAGCTCTCACCGAGGATGTGGGTTTGCGGGTTGCCGCCAAGCGACTTCAGCATCGCGCTCTCGCCGCCGGCCGCCTCCACCACGGACTCCAGCCCCTTTAAGACCTTGGAGAGCATTTCCTTTGTACCCTCCAGACGATCGGTCGTGAGCGCCAGCATTTTGAGGTTCCTGAGAAATGCCTTCCCGTTCGACGAGTTGAACGCCCTGCCGTTCACGAGTACGAAGTCCTGGCTTGTCGATCCTTCGGAACCGGGTAGCCGGGCACCCTCGACGTTGAGAACCTTCACAGCCATGCCACGCGGGGTCGAAACGCTGTCATGGAAAAGGTCTCCCGGCGTGGTCGAGAACCGGACGACGGCTTCATAGCCCAGCGGATCGGCGAAGATGCCCTGGGCGAGTTCCCGCGGTAGGTCGAGAAGGATTTCGAGGCGCGCAGCGAGCAGGCCGTGGCTCTTGGCATGCACCGAGCGGGTCGCGTGGCCGCTGTCCGCATAGGTCTTCTGCGCGATGGACAGCACCGTCTCGGCAAGGTCGCGCGCGGTTTGAGGCTCGTCCGGCTGGATATGCTCGACATCAGGGTGATAGCGGAGCGGTGTGACGGCGAGGCGGCTGGTCATTGGACGATCTCGCTTTCCAGGATCTTGTCGACAGTGATCGGCAGGTTGCGGATGCGCTTGCCGGTGGCGTGGAAGATCGCGTTCGAAACCGCGGCCGCAACGCCGACGACGCCGATCTCGCCGAGGCCCTTCACGCCGATCGGGCTTGCCTTGTCGTCGTCTTCCTCGACGAAAATCACCTCGATATCCTGGATGTCGGCATGGGCGGGCACATGATATTCGGCGAGGTTGTGGTTCATGATGCGACCGGTGCGATGGTCGATCATGCCTTCTTCGTGAAGCGCCATGCCGATGCCCATCACGACGCCGCCGAGAATCTGGCTGCGGGCGGTCTTGGGGTTGAGGATACGACCGGCGGCGATGGCGCTGACAACGCGGGTGACGCGCACGATGCCCAGTTCCTCATCGACCTTCACCTCGACGAAGACCGCCGAATGGCTATAGGAGGCATATCGCATCATGGTCAGCATATCGGGGCCGGCCTTTGCATGTTCCTCGATCGAGTCGATGCCGGCTGCGCCCATGATGTCGGCCATGGCGATGCCGATCTGATGATTGCTCTCCAGAACGAGGCGCCCTTCGGCGATCTCAACCTGTTCTTCGCTCGCCTCGGCGAGCGGCGAGTTTTCCATGGCTTGGGCGTGGCCGAGAAGCGTCTTGACGACCGCCTTCGCCGCCGCCTGGACGGCCGAGCCGGTCGTCGCGGCCGTCCAGGATCCGCCTTCGACGCCGGTCTTGGGAAGATCGGACTTGCCGATTTCAACCGTCACGACGTCGATGGGGCAATCGAAGGCTTCCGCCGCGAGCTGGCCGAGGATCGTATAGGTGCCGGTGCCGATATCGGAAGCCGCGGCGCTGACCGAAACCTTGCCATCGGCCGACAAGCGGACCTTCGCCTCGCCTTTCGACATCATCGCCTCCCAGATACCGCCTGCCATGCCCCAGCCGAGAAGATCGTTACCGTCGCGCATGGAGCGCGGCGCAGGCGAGCGCTTGGACCAGCCGAAGCGCGCCGCTCCTTCGCGATAGCAGGCATGCAGCGCCTTGGAGGTGATGGCCTTGTCCTGGTTTTGATCGCGATGAACGAAGTTGCGGACCCTGAGGTCGAGCGGATCGATGCCGACCGCGTAGGCGAGTTCGTCCATTGCCGTTTCGAGCGCTGTGATGCCGGTGGCGGCGCCGGGCGCCCGCATGTCGCCTGGCGTTGCAAGGTCGAGCTTGGCAATCTCGTAGGTGATCTTCACATTGTCGCACTTGTAGGCGAGCCCTGACCAGTTCGCGACATTTTCCTGGTAGTCCTCATAGCAGGAGGTGGCGTGCACGGCATGGTGCATGACCGCCTGCAGGTAGCCGTCGGCGTCGGCGGCCAGCGAGACGGTCTGGATGCAGGAGGGCCGCCAGGTCAGATAGAACATCTCCCGCCGCGTCATCTCCACCTTCATCGACCGGCTGAGATCGAGGCTGGCCATGACGGCAAGGAAGAGGTGGTGTTTCGGCCGCAGCGCCTGCCCGAAGGCGCCGCCGACGAAATCGTTCTTCACGATCACCTTGTCCGGGTCGAGGCCGAAGACGCCGCAGACATAGTCTCGGCTGTTCTGCGAACCCTGCGTCTTGTCGTGGATGGTAAGAGCGCCATCCGTTTCGAAGACCACGGAGGCAGCGAAGAGCTCCATCGGATTGTGGTGTTCGCCGGAGAGGATGTAGTCTGCGGAGATCTTGTGCAGAGCGCTGGCAAAGGCGGCTTCGGCATCGCCCCTCGGTGGCGGCGGCATGAACTGCTTCATCCGCGGAACCGGTGGGACGTAGCTTTCCTGCCGATGGGCGGCAAGGTCTGTATGCGGCTCTTCGGCCGCATATCGCACGCCGATCAGCCCGGCGGCGTCGCGCGCCGCTTCCGGGGTTTCGGCGACGACGAACGCCACGGGCTGGCCGTCGAAAAGCACACGGTCGTTTTCGAGCGGGCGGAAGGGATGGCCGGGAAGGGAGACGGCGTCCTTCCATTTGCTGTCCCGATATGCTGTCTTGGGCCGGTTCTCGTGGGTATATATCTTGACGAGACCAGGGAAGCGATCGGCCGCAGCCGTATCGATGTCCAAGATGCGGCCGGTGGCGATGGTGGAAAGCACCACATGTCCGAACAGCATGCCGGGCGCGAAATGTTCCGCCGCGTATCGTGCTTGGCCGGTCACCTTCAAAGGGCCGTCGATGCGCGAAACCGGTACGCCGACGATTTTCGATTGGCTGAGCATCTCCGCCTCCTATTGGATTGCCTTGAGAGTCTGATTCTGCGGCCGGCCGCTGGCGGCCTGCTGCAAGGCCCGAACGATGGCACGGTGGGCGAGAGGGATCTTGAAGTCGTTGTGGCCCTGGCCCTTCGCTTGCGACAGGAGGCGGTCGGCGACGCGTCTGAATGTTTCGTCATCGGCCGGCGCACCGGCGAACTCCGCCTCGGCAAGCCGATCGCGCCATGGCTTGTGGGCCACCCCACCCAACGCGATGCGCAATTCGACGATCTGCCCTTCGGTGGCCTGTATCGCGGCCGCGACGGAGACGAGGGCGAAGGCGTAGGAAAGGCGGTCGCGCAGCTTCAGGTAGGTATGATGGCCGGCAAAGTGATTGGCATCGAGCCGGATGGCGGTAATGATCTCGCCATGTGCGAGCGTGTTGTCCTTTTCCGGCTCGTCGCCGGGCAGGCGGTGGAAATCGGAGAAGGGGATTTCCCGTGGGCCCTCCGGCCCTTCGATCTCCACCTTCGCATCGAGCGCGGCGAGCGCCACACACATGTCGGAGGGATGCACGGCGATGCATTTATCGCTCGCGCCGAGGATTGCATGGATGCGGTTGAGGCCGCCGATGGCGGGACAGCCGCTGCCGGGCTTGCGCTTGTTGCAGGGCGAAGAGGGGTCATAGAAGTAATAGCAGCGGGTCCGCTGCAGAATGTTGCCGCCGGTTGTTGCGGCATTGCGCAGCTGCGGGGAGGCGCCGGCAAGGATCGCGCTGGACAGAAGCGGGAAGCGCTCCTTTACGCGCGGATCGTAAGCGACCGCTGAATTGCTGACCAGCGCGCCTATCCGCAGTCCGCCGTCCGGCAGTTTCCTGATGTCCTTCAAGGGCAGACGGTTGATGTCGACGACGGCCTCCGGCTGCGTGACGTCATATTTGATCAGGTCGACAAGATTGGTGCCGCCGGCCAGCAGCTGCGCCTGCGGATTGGCGACCAGTGCGGCGACCGCATCGCCGACGGATTGGGCACGGGTGTAGGAGAAGGGTTTCATTCCGCTGCCTCCTCGTAGCGCTTGGCGCTCCCCAGCACGTCCTCGATGGCATCGGCGATATTCGTATAGGCGCCGCAGCGACAGAGATTGCCGCTCATCAGTTCTCGGATATCGCTGCGGTCATGCGCGTGGCCTTCGTTCATGAGGCCGACGGCCGAACAGATCTGACCGGGCGTGCAATAGCCGCACTGGAAGGCATCGTGCTCGACGAACGCCTTTTGCATCGCGTGCATGTCGCCGGGGGTGCCCAAGCCTTCGATGGTGGTGATTTCGGCGCCGTCGAGCGTGACGGCGAGCTTGAGACAGGAATTCACCCGCTCGCCATCGATCAGGACGGTACAGGCACCGCACTGGCCATGGTCGCAGCCCTTTTTCGTGCCGGTCAGTTCAAGGTCGTTGCGCAAGAGGTCGAGCAGCGTCGTCCACGGATGGATATCAAGGGTGTAGGGCGTGCCGTTGATAATAATGGCGAGGGGACAGGTGGGAAAACCCGAGCGTGCGAGAGCGTTATCCATCGGTTCTGCCTTTTGTTGCCGGGATGGATCGCTAACGAAGGGTCATCGACATTGTTCCGCGAGGTGCCGGCGCGTCGTCGGCAAGGAGTGCCACATCGCTGTGTCGAATACGGCTTGCGGGCGACTGCTGGCTCTCTGACTTCAAGCCGATGGTGCTTACGGCGGTTGCTATATCTTCCTGCGAACAACAAAATGCCCCGCCAGAGCGGGGCAAAGAGCTGAACCAACTGGAGTGGCGTATCCGTAACTCTCGACGCGTTTCTTTGTTCCTCGATGTTTCTGCATCCAGACATCGCCGTTCCGCTTTGGCGCCCGACGTTGTCATCGTCGGTGCAAAGGGCATCATGGAATAAGACGCCAAGTCTGCGGTCGCGCTCGTCTTGGCGTTTCGCACCGTCATCGTAACGTTGCGCGGCGCGACCCGAAGACAAACAAAAGGCCGCTCACGGAGAGAAGCGGCGTATTGTTGCGGCCCAGGGCTCGCATAACTTCGTTCAGAAGGTTTGGAGAGAAGCCACCACCTGGTAACCTCAACGCGAAGATACCTTCAGGTTCGGCCGATAGGTGAGCGTATGGCAGCGTGAGAGCCCACCTGCCGCTCCTCTCCTTGCGAGGGAAGTCGACCAAGCCATTGCCGAGTATAGGCTGGACACTATCGAAGGAGAACGGTGGGTGAGGTGCGACCGTCGGCTGCTTCGTGATGCGAACAGCACGCCGTTCAGAATCGTCGGAATGGCAATCGATTTCACCGACGAGCACAATCGCTTCGCCGATCTTGAGCGGGCGTCTCAACGAGACGCACTGACAGGATTGCTTAATCGGCGGGGACTGAGAGCGAGCTTCTCGAAGCTAACCGCAGCCGAGGGATACTCGGTCCTCGCCGTCGACCTCGATGGGTTCAAACAGATCAATGACAGCCATGGCCATGCTGCCGGAGATGAGGTGCTCTTAGAAACGGCGAGAAGACTTCTGTCCTGCGTCAGGGAGGCGGATCTTGTCTGTCGTACCGGCGGAGACAAATTCGTCCTCGTCATTGCAGGAACAGAATGGGCCGGGAAAGCGGTCGCCGATCGTGTGGTAGCGACGATGCGCGCGCCGGTTGTATTGGATCAAGGCTGCGTGGAAGTTCGGGCCAGTGCCGGGGGGTGTGGCGCAGCGTAACTGCAGACTTAGACAGCTTGGTATCTGCGGCGGATAAGTTGCTCTATGAAGCAAAAGCCAAAGGAAAGGATCGATATTTTTTCGAATCTGCTAATCAATTGACCATTCAGCGAGAAAATCATTGAATGCACCGAGTCGTTGCGGACTAGGTCGAATTACGACGTGATCAAATTCTGAACAGCAGCAATCAGGTTCCTTCTACGAGGACTTCGCCGCGGGCTTTTTCCTGGTCTGCGGCTTGATGCGGATTCGCAGCGCGCCGCCTTGCGGATGATCGATCTCGAAGGCATTCGTCTTTCGGACAAGATCGCTGAGCTTCCGGAATCCGTAGGTGCGCGGATCGAAATCGGACGCGAGGTTGGCGAGATGCGTGCCGACCGCACCGAGGGGCACCCAGCCATC
The DNA here is from genome assembly GCF_046557955.1 of Shinella agrisoli. Classification (NCBI taxonomy): domain Bacteria; kingdom Pseudomonadati; phylum Pseudomonadota; class Alphaproteobacteria; order Hyphomicrobiales; family Rhizobiaceae; genus Shinella; species Shinella agrisoli. The sequence continues at coordinate 140,978 of NZ_JBJIEP010000016.1, forward strand.
CTCGCTCTCCATCTGCGCAATGACCTTCCGGATGATCGGCACGGCGGCGGATGGCTGCTGAAGGGGCTTTGCGCTCGGGGTAGCTTCGACTTCGTTCGCCGGCGCCGAGGGCAGCAGGTTCTCCGTGTAGACGAACCGCCGGCAGGCCTGGCGGAAGCTTTCCGGCGTCTTCTGCTCGCCGAATCCGAACACGTCGACGCCCTGTTCACGAATGCGCGCGGCAAGCCGTGTGAAATCGCTGTCGGACGACACGAGGCAGAACCCGTCGAAACGACCGCTGTGCAGCAGATCCATCGCATCGATCACCAAGGTGATGTCGGAAGCGTTCTTGCCCGTCGTGTAGGCGAACTGCTGCTGTGGAATGATGGCGTGCTTGGACAGGATCTCGGCCCAGGCCTTCGAACGGACGCTGGAAAAGTCGCCGTAGATGCGGCGGACGCTGGCCTCGCCGATCTTGGCGATTTCCTCGAACAGGCCATCCGCAATCTTCGCGGAGGCATTGTCAGCATCGATGAGAACGGCAAGGCGGGGTGAACGTGGCTCGGACGGCATAAAGTCTCCTGTCAAAGGAATCGCAGAAAAATATACAGCCTGTGAGGGGAGATCGATAGTTCGGCGTTCAGAAGGCAACAAGAGGTCCGGCCGAACTTCGACGTTTGAGAGCACAGGCATCCGCCGGGTCTGCCCGTTGACATGCCGAACATGTTTCATTCTCAGGAACAACCTCTGACTCCGCCCGTTCATTGCATGTCGCAACGATCTGGAACGCGGATGACTGAACCCCCTGAAAAACTCTCGCTCATCGAAGAGCGGCTTGTCGTCGACAAACGACCCGTCAGCGACGGCCGCCTGCGTGTCAGCACCACGACGACGTCCGTCACCGAATTGGCTGAAGCCCGCCTCGGCGGGGAAGATGTCGAGGTGACGAGGGTTGCCGTGGGCCGCGAGGTAGCGGAAGCGCCGGGAATCCGGACGGAAGGCGATGTGACCATCGTGCCCGTGATGGAAGAGATCCTCGTCGTCGAGAAGCGCCTGGTGCTCGCCGAAGAGATCCGTATCCGCCGCATCGCCACGATCGAGGACGTTTCCATACCGGTCGAGCTTCGCAAGCAACGCGCGACGATCGAGCGAACCGAAGAATAGGCCAGTCATCAATTCACGAAGAGGAGACACTTCATGACGTACAGTGAAACCACATCGACCTATGGCAGTTCGTCGTCGAACACGGTTACGGCGTTCTTCGAAAACCGCGGCGACGCGGATAGGGCGGTCGATCGCCTGGCCGAAGCCGGCATTTCCCGCAGCGGCATCCGCCTCGTGGCCGGCGAGGAGTCCGGCGCCCCGGCGGATGCTGCCTCCGACCACAGGAGTTTCTGGGAAAAGCTGGAAGACTTCTTTTTCCCGACGACGACCGGGCGGTCTATTCGGAAGGTCTCCGCCGCGGTGGCTATCTGGTGACCGTCAGCGATGTCAGCGCTGCCGACTATGACAAGGTCCTCGATATCCTCGACGACGAAGGAAGCATCGATCTCGAGCAGCGTGCCGAGAGCTGGCGCTCGGAGGGCTGGAACCAGCAAGAGATCGCCGGTTCGTATGGCACCGCCGCGGGCCGCAGCGCCGGCTCCGGCACATCCACTGCCGACAGCGGCCGCGAAGAGGTTATCCCTGTGGTCCAGGAAGAATTGCGGGTGGGCAAGCGCGACCTCAATCACGGCCGCGTGCGGGTTCGCTCCTACGTGGTGGAGACCCCGGTGAACGAGCAGGTGTCGCTGCGCGACGAGAACGTCAGCATCGAACGCCGCTCCGTCGATCGTCCCGTGACCGGTACGGAAGATGCCTTTGTCGACCGCACGATCGAAGCCGAGGAGCATCATGAAGAGGCCGTCGTTTCGAAGGATGCCCGCGTCGTCGAAGAAATCGCCCTCCGCAAGACGGCCGAGCAGCGCGAGGAAACGATCAACGACAGCGTCCGGCGCACCGAAGTGGAGGTGGAAGACGACCGTTCCGGTACACCTCCGAAAGACCGGATCTAGCAGCCGCGAGGGCTGATCAAGCGATATCGAAGGCCGGCGTCCCCTCGCCGGCCTTTCGTACGGTAGCGCCGGAACCCATCGCCGATTGCGGCGTTAGTGTGGCACTCACGCTTCTGTGATGAAAAGGATGCCACCATGACTGAACCTGTCTCTGTCAACGTGTCGCGTGAAGCGGCCTATGTCGATCCCTCCCTCACGGCATCGCTGCACAAGGTGTCCTGGGGCGCGATTTTCGCCGGTGTCGTGCTGGCGCTCGCCGTGCAGTTCCTGCTCAACCTTCTGGGCGTGGGCATCGGCGCCGCGGTCATCGATCCGGTGAGCTCCGACAATCCCGAAGCGAGCACCTTCTCCATCGCCGGCGGACTCTGGTTCGTCGTGGCGGGCATCATCGCCGCCTTCGTCGGCGGCTATGCCGCCAGCCGCCTTTCCGGCCGCCCGAGCCATTCGACCGGCGGCTATCAGGGCGTGACGACCTGGGCCGTGACGACCCTCGTCATCCTCTACCTGCTGACGACCTCGGTCGGCGCCCTGGTCGGCGGCGCTTTCAGCGGGCTTTCCAGCATCGTCGGCGGCGTCGGGCAGACGGCGGCAACGGCCGCGACGGCGGTCGCCCCCGCGCTCGCCACCTCGACCAATCCGATGGCCGGAATCGAACAGCAGATCCGCAATGCATCCGGCGGCAACGATCCGGCAGCGCTTCGTGATGCAGCAGTCTCGGCCGTCCAGGCCGCCGTTACGGGCGACGAGGCGTCCGCGGCCGACGCCCGCAACCGCGCCGCCGACGCCATCGCCAGGGCCCAGAACATCCCGGTCGAACAGGCCCGCGCTCAGGTGGAGCAATACGAGAAGACCTATCGCGACAATGTCGCTGCGGCCAAGCAGCAGGCGATCGATGCTGCCCAGGCGGCGACTGCGGCCGTGTCGACCGGCGCGATCCTCGGTTTCTTCACTCTCCTGCTCGGCGCCGTCGCCGGCTGGTTCGGCGGCACGTTCGGCACGAAGAAGGCTCTGCTGCTCGCCGAAACGACGACGCGCCGCACGATCTGAACGAGACAGGCCACCAGACACGGTGGCCTTCTTGCACCCCCGACCAAGCCACGAGAAGATTGCTCGCGACGGACGGTCCGTCGCCTGCATGTCTCGTCGAACCAGCGCCGTTCTTTCACAGGACGGCATTTGCAGATGGTTCAGCCATGCTCAACACGTCTCGAACCCTCGCCTTTTCCGCAATCGTCGCGATGTGCTGTCCGGCGATGGCGGCCGCGATCGACGCGCAGGCCGTCAATGGCGCGTCGATCGCCTCCGTGCCGATGGAGGCTCCCGCGGAAAAGCCGGCAGATCCCCATCCGGCCATCGTGCATCTCCAGGTTCTGCTCGACCGTGCCGGCGCCTCTCCCGGCGTGATCGACGGGTATTTCGGCGAGAACCTCAACAAGGCGATCGCGGGGTTCGAGGCTCTCCAGGGCCTTCCGGTTGACGGCGAGCCGGATCCGCACGTGCTTGGGCGGCTGGCCGACGACGCTCCAGCCATCCAGGCCTATGCCATCACGCAGGATGACGGCAAGGACCTCGTGCGGAGCATTCCGAAAGACTATGCCGAACAAGCCAAGCTGGACCATCTCGGCTATACGAGTATCGCCGAGAAGCTGGCCGAACGCTTCCATATGGACATCGGTCTTCTGAAGGCGCTCAACCCGACGGCCAGTTTCAAGCCGGGCGAGACGATCGCCGTGGCGATCCCCGCCGGTCGCAAGACCGGGTCGGTCGCCAGGATCGAGATCCGGCGGAACTCGGCGCAGGTCTTCGCCTTCGCGGAGGACGGATCGCTGCTGACGGTCTATCCGGCCACGATCGGCAGCGAGGATTCGCCCTCTCCGACCGGGACGCACAAGGTGAAGGGCGTCTCGCGGATGCCGACCTATACCTACAATCCGAAGATCAATTTCCAGCAGGGCAGGAACAGGAAGATCCTCGAATTGCCAAGCGGCCCGAACGGTCCGGCGGGCACCGTGTGGATCGACCTGACCGAGCCGACCTACGGCATCCACGGCACCCCCGAGCCCTTGCTGATCGGCAAGGTCGGCTCGCATGGATGCGTCCGGCTGACGAACTGGGATGTCGAGGAACTGGCCGGCATGGTCAGGCCGGGCGTCACCGTCGAATTCGTCGAATGAGATGTGCAAAGCCGGCGGCGAGCGAAATCACGCGCGCAGGATATCGGCGCGATGACGGGATCGGGTGTTCCCGGGTACATGCCCGTGTCTGTGCCGAAGGTGTCCGTCGTGGCGGCACGCTCGCAACCGCGAGGGTCGACGAAAGCCTTTATGCGGAGGCCGCGATCCTGCGCCAGTCGAACGGATTGACCCAGCCGAGCGCCGGGCCACCTATGCCGAGGATGGCTGGACGCGTTTTGATGACACGCTCGACCCCTACAGTCCGCCGAGATCGAGTAGGAGCGTCTGTGCTACCGGCGCTGAGTGAGCCTCAAAATAATGAGATGCAGCGTTCACCAAGGCCGCTCATTTTGTATCTAGCCTAAGGGAAAAACGCGAGCTGGCTGGTCACACGGTAGCGTATACATGCCGCAATCTTCGTTTGCTGACCGTGAACGTTAGCTCTGAATGCGTGACTCAAACGGCAATTGCCGTGATCGACCCTGGGGCGACGTGTGAAGCGTATTGCAGACCTAGTTGCCGAATTGACGAAGGCGGCCAATCACGCCTGGGCGCCTCCAGCAATCCGCCGAGGCTACGGATCTCATCAAGGCAGGCGGCAGGCGTTGCATCTCTACGACGACGAGATGAAGGCTATTCTGCTCGAAGCCATTACGGTGATCAGGCAGATCGAGACCGCCCCGGCGGCGAAGAGCTCCGAGAGGATGGGACCGTCGGCGACCCTCCGGGTTTCTCAACCGATCTCAGTGTCGTTTGACAGGTTACCACTCGCGAGGTGGAGATCCTCCTCGGTTATGCGCAAAGGGCCGGCATCTCCAGCGCCGTCCCGGTCGTATTTTTCGCTGGCGATGGCCTCGAGCAAAGCTCTATGCCGCTTGAGCAATCCGACCGGTCCAACCGGATCGGCATCGAACGATTGCAGCGTGCTGGCATAGATATAGACGTCGATGGTCTTTCCCTCGGATGTCTGCATTGGCCAGAACAGTCCGAGCTCCCTTGGCGCCGGTGCGCCATTCTTCCTGCTGAGAGGCATTTCGTTTCCTGCATGCATGTTTGTTTGATGGGAAATCCGCCGCAGCGGGAGCTGCCGGACCTCCCCGGTCCGCCCGCTTGAGACGGACGGTGCTGAAGTGGAGCGCGACGACAGGAAGTCAATCATCGTCCGGCAAGGCGCGACGCCTTGCCGAAAAGACGAAGGGCGCTCGACCCTTTCGGGGAGCGCCCTTCTGACCCGGACGACTACGAACGCGCGACAGAGCACCATCGCTGCAGGCAGTCATCGATTACGGGCAGTGACCGACAGATGGGGCAGGGCGCTTGGAAGTTCAAGACCATCCGGATTGTCGCTCGCACGAGCGGGCAAGCCCAGGCACGCATCGCAAATGCCGCAGCCATCATCGTCCATAGGCTGATCGGTCCGCTCGCAGCAGAGGCAGACGGCCAAGCATTGGGAGCCGGCCGTCCTTTGCTCTGGGATGATGATTTCGATCCCATCGTCCGACGCGATATCTTCGAAAACTCGTTGCATTGCATTTCTCCGCTGACACCCACGCGAAAAGATGGGAGCGGCGGGCCGCTTTGCAATGGCGAGCGTTCGCTATGTGCGCTCAGCCTGCGGGTGAGGATGGACTTCGCGCTTTGCCCATGCTTTCTTTTCCGTCGGAGGGACTTGGTATGGCGTATGAATGGGATCCTCGGCGCGCGCGGCGCGCCCGCATCGTCAGGCTTGCGACGGCGTTGGCGATCAGCGCGTCGGCGATAACGGTGCCTGTCGCGGTCCTGCTGGCGGCCGCGCCGATCTGATATCGACATCGAAAGCGGCGATTAATGGCAGAGGACGATCCGTATGATCTTTCCCGCTTCGTCGCGGCGCAGGATCCCGTGTTCGACACGGTCCTTGCCGAACTGAGAGCGGGGCGCAAGGAAACCCATTGGATGTGGTTCGTCTTTCCGCAACTGCGTGCGCTCGGCAGATCTTCGACCGCGAACTTCTACGGTATCGGCTCTATCGACGAGGCTCGGGCCTATCTCCGGCACCCCGTGCTTGCGGACCGATTGGCGCGCGCGGTCGATGCGGTGCTCGGGGTATCCGGCCGTTCGGCCCACGAGATCTTCGGTTCGCCCGATGATCTGAAATTCCGCTCGTCCATGACCTTGTTCAACGAGGCGGCAGGCGAGGCGGAGGAAAAGTTCCAGCTCGCCCTTCAGCACTTTTTCGCCGGCGAACCGGATCGGCGCACCCTTGAACTGCTCGGCGGCGGCATCGACTAGCCGCCGTCCTTGACCCGCGCCGATCAGATCGCGCGAACGCTTTCCGCTTTCGACTTCCCGGTCTTGCGGTCTTGGCCGATGTGGTAGCTGACCTTCGAGCCGGCCCGCAGCGGCCGCCCGACAGCACCGCCGAGACATGGACAAACACACCCTACCCGCCATCGTCGGGCGTGATGAACCCGAAGCCCTTGTTCTGATTGAAAAACTTGACCGTACCCGTTGCCATGTCATCCTCGTCAGCTGAGCGGCATTGCGCCAACGGCGAGCATATTCGCCACGCGAGGCACTCGCGGATTTGGGAGGCTATTGCGGCAAGCGGAAATGATCGTCGATATGTCGGCGGTGGCGGGTTTCCTTGTGCCAGCCAATCGCCTTGCGGTAGCTCCCGAAGAGGTCTCTTTCCCGCACGTCCCCGACCGTCAGTCCGTGCACGGCGTCGGCGTCCGGATCGACGTAGAGGGCGTCCACCGGGCAGTAGGCTTCGCACATGAAGCATGTCTGGCAGGCATCCTGGCGAAGGATGAGGGGAGGTCCATCCGGCACGGCTTCGAAGACATTGGTCGGGCAGACCTGGACGCAGAGATTGCAGTCCGTACAGGTGTCGGTATCCAGGACTTCGATCATTATTCCGCAGCCTCCCTGTAAGCGGCGGGATCTACCGGTTCCGGCCGGATGGCGATTGCGTTAAGGCCGCTGACGACCAGCCGGTGATGCTGGGCGGGATCCTGCCTGGGGAAATCGTCGCGCCGATGCATGCCGCGTGTTTCCGTGCGCGCAAGCGCGGCGCGATACATGAAGCGCGCCGTGGCCACCATCGCCTGCGCCTGGCGCAGCGGCAGGGTCAGGCTCTCGTCCGCAGCCGTGGCGGCTGCAACGTTCTCCCAGAGGCGATCGAGCCGTTCCAGCGACGCCGAAAGGGCGGCATGGGTGCGGAAGTAGTTGACATCGAGGGGAAAGACTTCGGCCTGAACGGCCTTGATGACGGCTTGCGGATCGACGGTGGCGGCATCTTCATGCCGCGGAGAGAGGGGGCGGGAATGCCGGGCATCCGGCGCGTCTGCCCTGTCGCGCGCGAAGGCCGCGGCGGCGGCGCCGGCGAAGGTGCCGGTGGCGATCGCCCAGGCGGCATTGTGGCTGCCGCCGCCGGTAAATCCGCCGCAGATCGGCTCGCGGGTGGCATTGTCGCCGGCGGCGTAGAGGCCGGGGACAGTCGTCGCGCAGTCAAGGCCGGTCAGCCGCAGCCCGCCGGTTCCGCGCACGGTGCCTTCGAGCCTGAGCTTCACTTCGAAGAGCTCGGTGAAGGGGTCGATGCCGCGCCGGTCGAAGGGCACGAAGAAATTCGGCTGCGCGCGCCGCAGGATCGCTTTGAGCTCGTCGGTGTCGGCGAGATCGAGCCGGGCATAGACGGGCTCGGAAAGCAGCATGCGGGCGATGACCGAGCGCCCGCGGGCCGAGCCGGCGCCCTCGATCAGGCTGCCGTCCTTGCGGTAGAATTGTGCGAAGCGATAGAGCGCCGTCTTGGTGATCGAGGCGAAGGCCGGCGAGATCGCGTAGGCCGAGGAAAACTCCATGCCCGAGAGTTCCGCCCCGGCCTCCGCGCCCATCAGGTAGCCGTCGCCGGTCAGCACATCGCAGCCGAGCGCCTTGCTCATGAAGGCGCAACCGCCGGCTGCCAGCACCACTGCGCCGGCAAGGACCGTCCAATGTCCGCCCTCCTGGCGGCACAGACCCGTTGCGCCGGCCACGGTCTTGCCGTCCATCAGCAATCGGGTTGCGGGATGGTGGTCAAGGATCGTGACGCCGGCATTCTTCACCCGACGCCGCATCAGCCGCATATATTCCGGGCCCTGGACGGAAATGCGCTGCTGTTCGCCCTTCTCGTCGCGGGGGAAAGGATAACCCCAATCCGCCAGACGATTGACGCTCTCGAAGGTCCTGTCGAGCACGGGCGCCATCCAGGCGCGATCGGAAAGATAGCCGCCCATCGCCTCGCGGCTCGCCATGGCCGCTTCCCGCTCGGCCGGATCCGGCGGGACGTACCAGATCTGGGTGCCGGCCGAGGCGGTGGCGCCAGAGCTGCCGCAATAGCCTTTGTCGACCAGTAAGACCCTGGCCTTCGCAGCCGCGGCTTCAAGGGCCGCCCAGCATCCGGCCGGGCCGCCGCCGATGACGAGCACGTCGCACCGGATATCCGTTGGAGGCGAGGCTGTTTTCGAGGTGGGGCTCATGGCCGGCATCCTTTCGGCAAAAATTTCCGATTGCGGTTGAATCCACGTATTGCGTAGATTTTTCCGATTGCTTTTTCGGAACCCGCCGCATGTCTCTCGCCAGCCTCGCCATGTATGTCAGCCCGCCGCAAATCAGGCAGGCGACGCGACTGTTCTGGGAGGCGCTTGGCGCTCGCATGCGCGCGATGGGCCTCGAGGCGCCGGCGGCGCTCGACGACGACGTCCCCTATGACGAGGCATGGCTTCGGCCGGATCTCCTGTTCGGCCAGACCTGCGGATATCCCTACGTCCGGCATCTGCGCGGCAAGGTGCAGCTGGTGGCGACGCCGATCTACGGATTGTCGGGCTGCGACGGGCCGCTCAAATGCAGCTTCATCATCGTCAATGCGCGGTCGCCGGTGACGTCGATCGAGGAGTTGAGAGGCGCGCGCGCTGCGATCAACGAGCCGGGCAGCAATTCCGGCTACAACCTGTTTCGTGCCTTCGTCTCGCCGCATGCTGTCGATGGCCGGTTCTTTTCGTCCGTGGTGGAAACCGGTGGGCATCGGGCGAGCATCGACGCGGTCTCGAGCGGGGCGGCCGATGTCGCGGCGATCGATTGCGTGACTTTCGGCAACACTCTGCGCTTCGATCCGGACCGGGTTGCCGGTGTGCGCATCCTCGCCGAGACGGCGAAGGGCCCGGGGCTGCCCTTCATCACCGCCGCCGCGACGCCGGCCGAAGACCTGGTGATCCTGCGCCGAGTCCTGGCGGATGCCATAGCGGACCCCGCGCTCGCTGATATCTGCGATACGCTCTCGCTGCGCGGCGTCAGCCTTCTCGACGATGCCGACTACGAGATGCTGGCGGAGCTTGATCGGGATGCCGCGCGCCATGGCTACCCCGCGATCGCCTGAAGCACGACGGCCGGCTCCGCCGCCGCAAGCGGAAAGTGGCATGCGACGCTGCGGCCGCCGGCTCCTTCCTGAAGCACAGGTGCTTCATTCGCGCATCTCGGCTGCGCGAGCGGGCAACGCTTGTGGAAGCGGCATCCGGCCGGCGGATCGCCCGGGCTCGGCAATTCGCCGGAAAGCACGATGCGCTCGCGCCGGCGGCGCGGATCGAGCGTGAGGTTGGCCGAGAGGAGCGCCTGCGTATAGGGATGCGCGGGCGTGCGGAACAGCGTGGCCGTCGGGCCGCTTTCGACGATCTGGCCGAGATACATCACCATGACCCGGTCCGTGACACGGCCGACCACATTGAGATTGTGGGAGATGAGCAAATAGCCGAGGCCGAGACTGTCCCTGAGCGCACGCAGCAGGTTGAGCAGCTCGCCCTGCACGGAAATGTCAAGGCCGGCCGTCGGCTCGTCGGCGAGGACGATGGAAGGCCCTGCCGCGAGCGCTCGCACGAGCGCCACGCGCCGCGCCTGCCCGCCGCTCAGCTGATGCGGATAGCGTTGGAGAAGCTGCGCGCCGAGGCCGATGCCTTCGGCCAGCGCGAGGATGCGCGCCCAGCTTCCGGATGTATACGCCTTGCGGATCTTCAAAGGCTCGGCCAGAAGCGAGCGCACCGTCATCCGCGGCGAGAGTGAGGCGGCGGGGTCCTGGAACAGCAGTTGGATCTTGCGCTGCAGCGCGACGCGACGCGGGGCGGCGACGTCCTGTAGCATCTCGCCCTCGATCGACAGCGTGCCAGCCGACAGCGGCTGAAGGCCGACGATCGCCCGCGCGAGAGACGATTTTCCGCAACCGCTTTCGCCAACGAGGCCGAGCGTTTCTCCGCGACGCAACTCCAGCGAGACGCCGTCGACGGCGGACAGCCGATCGTAGCGGACGACTGCATCCTTCAGGGACAAGGCCGGCGTCGCCATCATGCAGCCTCCAGCCAGCAGGCGTAAGCCTGGCCGCTGCTTGCCTGCCGGTGCGGCGGTTTGCAGGTGCAGTGGTCCTGGCGGGCAGGACAGCGGGCAGCGAAGATGCAGCCGGCCGGACGACGCACGAGATCGGGGACACTGCCCGGGATCGTCGCGAGATCCTGTGCAGGATCGAAGGCGGCGTAGGGGTCTATCTCGCAGGCGAGAAGCGCGCGGGTATAGGGATGGCGCGGGCGATGCAGTACCGCGCGCACGGGGCCGCTTTCCACGACCGTTCCCGCATACATCACGACGACGCTGTCGCAGAGTTCGGCGATCAGTCCCATGCTGTGGCTGACGACCAGCATCGAAGCGGCGGTCCGCTGCCGCAGCCGGCGCAGCACCTCGACCACCTGCGCCTCGATCGTCGCATCGAGCGCCGTCGTCGGCTCGTCGGCGATAAGGAGCTTCGGCTCGACAAGAAGGGCCATCGCGATCACCACCCGCTGGCGCATGCCGCCGGAGAACTCGTGGCGATAACAGTGCATGCGCCCTGCGGCATCCGGCACGCCGACGTCGGCAAGCACCGCTTCGGCGCGGGCCCAGAGCTTGCGCCGGCTTTCCTTCGGAAACCGCCGTCGCTGGATGTCGACGAGCTGGCTGCCGATCGTGAACATCGGGTTGAGCGCCGTCATCGGATCCTGGAAGATCATCGCGATATCGGTGCCGCGCAACGCCGTCGCTTCGCCAGTGGCGAAGTTCGTCTCACGCCCGTCGAAGACCGCGCGGCGGGCCGAAACCTCCGCGTTGCCGGCAAGAAGGCCGAGCATGGCGAAGGCCACGGTCGATTTGCCGCTGCCGCTCTCGCCGACAAGGCCGACCGACTGCCCGCGACCGATCGTGATATCGATGCCGTCGAGAACGTGCGCTGCACGTCCGCCACCGCGATAGGACACGCTCAGCTTTTCGATGACGAGGAGAGCGTCGGTCATGTCGCCCTCCTCAGCCTCGGATCGAGCATATCGCGCAGGGCCTCGCCCAGGAGCGCAAACCCGAGCGTGGCGAGGATCAGCGCGAGGCCGGAGAAGGTGGCGAGCCAGACCGACTGGTCGAGGTAGATATAGCCGTCGTTGAGCAGGTTGCCCCAGCTGGCGAGCGGCGGACGCACGCCGAGACCGAGAAAGCTCAGGCCCGCCTCGATGGTAATGACCACGGGAATGTCCATGCAGGCGAGAACGAAGATCGGCCCGATGATGTTGGGCGTGACATGGTGCAGGATCACCCGCCAGGTTTGAGCGCCGAGCACCTTTTCGGCTTCGATGAAGGGGCTGTTGCGGATGGCGATCGTCTGGGCGCGGGCGATGCGGCCGAAATGGGGCACGAAGACGACGGACACGAGCAGCACGACATTGCCCAGACCGGGACCGAACACGGCGACCAGCGCCAGCGCCAGGATGACGCTCGGAAAGGAGGTAACAATGTCGAAGACGCCGACGATGAAGAGATCGATGGCGCGCGGCGAGAGGGCGGCCGCCACGCCGAGAGCGACGCCGGCGGTCAGGGAAACGGCGATCACCGAGAGCGAGACGCCGAGCGCGACGCGGGTGCCGTGGATCAGCCGGCTCAGGATGTCGCGGCCGAGGTGGTCGGTGCCGAGCAGGTGCTGCAATGAGGGATCCATCAGCCGGTTGCCGGGTGCGATGGCGTTCGGCCCATAGGGAGAAATCAGCGGTGCCGCGACGGCAACCACGCACAGGAGCGTCACCGTGACGAGCGCGAACAGACCGCCGGGCCGGCGGGAAAGATCGGCAAGCGATGTCATGCTATCGCCCCCGTCCGGAGGCGAGGCGGGCACGCTCGCGCGGGTCGATCAGGCTCTGGGAAAGGTCGGCGGCGAGGTTCGTCAGCACGTAAAGCAGCACGATGACGAAGACGGCGCCCTGGACGACCGGATAGTTGCGCGTGCGGATGGCGTCATAGATAAGCGAGCCGAGGCCCGGACGGTTGAAGATCACTTCGGCGAAGACGGCGCCGCCCAGAAGCTCACCGAAGCCCATGCCGAGCACCGCAACCGTCGGCAGGATCGCCGGCTTCAGCGCGTATTTCATCAGGATCTTCGTCTCGCCGACGCCATAGGCCCGCAGCGTGCGAATATGGTTTTCGCTCAGCACTTCCAGCAGCGAGGAGCGCAGCAGGCGGGCTATATAGCCGATCCAGCCCGTGGCGAGCGCCATGGTCGGAAGCACGAGATGCCAGAGCTGGTCGGCAAGATCGCCGCTTTCGCCCGCGCCGAGCACCGGAAACCAGCGCAAGGTCACGGAGAACACCATCAGCAGGAAAACCGAGACGACAAAGCTCGGCGTCGAGATGAAACCGACGCTGAGGAAGGCGATTACCCGGTCGGCCTTCCCGCCAGGCCGGTGGGCGGAAAGCAGCGCTAGCGGCACCCCGACGGCGATGGCGCAGAGCATGGCGGAAATCGCAAGGGCCACCGTGTTCGGCAGGGCGCCGATGACGAGCGTCAGGACCGGCCGACCGTTGAAGACGTCCTCGCCGAGATCGCCGGAAGCCAACCTGCCGAAGAAAGCGAGCACCTGCCCGATCAGCGGCTGGTCGAGGCCAATGCGCGCGTTGAGAGCGGCGACGGCCTCCGGCGTCGCGCGCGAGCCGAGGATCACAGTGGCGGGGTCGCCGGGAATGAGGCGCGTCAGCGCCATCAGAAGCACGACGGAACCGGCGACCGCGAGCAACGCCGTCGCCAGCTTGAAGGCGAGGTGGATCTGAAGGGATGCGCTCCTCATGGCCGGGCATCCTTGTCCGCTGTCGCTTGCACGGCCACGGATCAGGCCGTTGCTTCCGTGAACGCCGCATAGAGCCAGTTGTTGCCGTTCGGCAGGACACCGGGCTTCAGCCATTTGCGCGAGGCGAAGGCGTTCAGATTGTGCGTGATCCAGATGAAGGCGGCGGATTCATCGAGAAGCCTCTGCGCCTCGATATAGATTTTCTCGCGTTCGGCCGGATCCACGGTGACGCTGCCCTTTTCGTGCAAGGCGTCGAAATCGGCGTTCTTCCAGCGCTGCCAGTTCCAATGGCCGACCTGGGCGGAGATGAACCACTGGGTCTGGAAGCTCGGGTCGAACTTGCCGTTGTACTTGATCAGCGACAACTCGAGGTCCTTGCTGGCGTCGTTGTCGCCGAGCGCCCAATAGGCGGCCGATTCCAAGGCCTCGATCTCGACCTCGATGCCGATTTCAGCGAGGTTGGCCTGGATGATCTGCGCGATCGCCTCGTTGCGGGCATTGGCCTCGATGGTAAGCCTGGTCTTGAAGCCGCCGGAATGGCCGGCCTCCGCAAGCAGGGCCTGTGCCTTCTCCAGATCGCGGGCATAAACCGGCGCGTCCTTCCAGTAGCCGAGCAGGCCCGGCGCCAGCAGCGAATTGGCACGCGGATAGATGCCGGAATAGGCGCCCTGCAGGACCGCGTCGATGTCGACGGCATAGCGGAGCGCCTGGCGCACGCGGATGTCGTCGAAGGGAGCCTTTTCGACGTTCGGCCCGAACCAGACGTAATCGATCGCGGGGATTTCCGTTACGCTTGCATCCGGCAGTGCAGCCAGTGAGTTGCCGTTCTCCGGATCGATGGCGGTGAAATCGATCTCGCCGGACTGGAAGGCGATCTCGGCGGTCTTCTGCTCGCCGATCGGCTTGCCGACGATCTCACGGAAGTGCGGCTTGATCGGGCCCTTGTAATCGGGATTTATCTCCAGAACGAACTGCTCGCGCGGCGTCCATTCCTTCAGCACATAGGGGCCGCTGCCGATCAGCTTCGTGGCGACGTCCTTGCCGAGCGCTTCGAAAGCCTTCTTCGAGACGATGCGGCCCGACCCGTCGGCAAGCGCAATGGAGTAGAGCGCCGGCGCCGGGTTCTTCAGGATGATGCGGCCTTCGAGCGGGCCGGTCACCTCAACGCGATCCAGCGCCGCCCAGTCCTTCGCGTAGGTGACGGCCTTGCCTTCGGTAGCCGGATTGATGAAGCGCTCGAAGGAGAACTTGACGTCCTCAGCCGTCAACTCGCCGTAGCCGCCGGTGAAGGCGAGGCCGCTGCGCAGCTTGAAGCGGATTTCCGTGTCGCTCACCTGCTCCAGCTGTTCGGCGGCATCGAGCTCCCATTCGGTCGAGCCGGGCTTGAAGGAAATCAGGCCCTGTTGCACCGACCAGATGACGTTGAGGTCGACCGGGCCGGAACGATTGGCCGGATCCAGGTTGGAAAGATCCTTTTCGACGCGGACGACGATCCTGGTGCGATCAGCATTGGCAAAGGCGGGGTGAACGCCGCCGAGCGCGGCGGCCATGGCGATCGAAGCGCCGCCGATGAGCACCTGCCGGCGTGTCGGGTTGAATGTCATGGATCGTCCTCCGGGATTGCGCACCGGCCGAAGGCGGGGCTCTTCAATTCGATGGAGGATTAAAGCCAATAATCCATAAATTACATAGAATAAATATTTTCGATTTGCGCTCCTTTGCGCAACGGTCTTTCCTTTTTCGCCGTTCGCCTGCAAAACCGCACGGTGCAGCGTGCCGACCGTCGTACCGCGGCCGCGGAAGCGAAGACCGCTCTTCACTCAGCGTCGTCCCCTTCCCACGGACCTGCAAGGGCGTTGGCAGTCTGGGAATCGACGAAGGCAACAAGAGCCATATGCCGGCGGGGAAGTTCTCCGCGATCATACGAAAGGTCTCCGATCACGTCCGGCTCGATCTGGCGGCCAGGCTCACTCTCCGAAGTCAGCGACGGAAGCCGGCCAATGGCGCTCTACTGCGCCTCGTCGCCGCGCCTGGCCGAAGGTAGGTTCGAGGTGGTTTTGGCAGCGCGGCCATCGAGCTGCAAGCCGCGTGATCGCTGGCTGGCCGACCAAGCAACGTCATCAGGTTCCTGCTGCGGGCCGGCGATGGCCAGTTCGAGGTGCTGCGCCCGACCTTCTCCACCGGCCTGCATCTATGCCGAGCCTTAATATGCCTGCCAGCCGAGGTCAGTGTAGGTGAAGTCGTCGCCCTTAAAGGCAATCCGGGTCCGATAGGCCCGCGCACAGGCGTAGGTGAAGCAGTCGCCATGTTCAGCCTGGCAGGATGGTTCATGATCTTGCCGAACTGCTGCGCGGTATCGAGGGCCTTGGCGCCCACGTCGCCAGAAATCATCGCTTTCTTGCAGTCCAGATCGGAAATGAACTGATCGACGAGGCGGCGCGCTGTATGCACGACGGCCGAATAAGTAGGGTATTCGTTCACGTGGGAAGGGGTTGTCTTTCATCCCGGAGGCGTCGTTTGCTGCAGATCGGTTGCTGATCGATCAAATACAGTTCTCCGTCGAGCAGATCTCGAAACTCTAGGCGGTGTGGACGGATTGCCGCATGAAGAGAGGCGAGGATTCCTCTGAGGGGATTTGTCTGATTCATGGAGAGC